>NZ_CP133319.1:2487272-2798181 GCF_038811545.1 Rhodoligotrophos sp. CJ14 | reverse complement strand
CTGCTTCTGCCAATAGGCAACCACATAGGCGCTGTCGGCCCACTGGCTGGTCCGCTCGGCATCGAATTTATAGGAGAGCGAGACCCGGTCGCGCTTGTTCAGCTCGGATGCGCGGTAATCGTCATAGGTCGGGGTCTCACTGGTTAAAAGCTTGGAATCGCTATCGCGGCGGAAGATCTCACCTGTCAGGCCGAAGACATGACCACCGGCCATGTGATGATTGATCTTCCCGAGAAATGAGCCGAGGTCGTAACCCTCGGGGTTGGGCTTCGTCCGGGTTGGCCCTGTGCCACCGATCTTGCCTTTATTGCGGATCTCTTCGCCCATGCGATAGCTGCCTTGGGCGAGCAGGTAAGTGTTGTTGATCCTATGGGCGAGCGCCTGACCGGCATGGAAGCTGTTGTCGCGGCTGTCGAAGGACAATTTGCTGATCCCGCCCCAACTATTGCCCGGCGCGATCAAGTCTTCCGGATGGAGCGTGCGAAACGCAACCACGCCGCCCAGAGCACCCGAGCCGAAGACGCTGGAATCAGCCCCTTTGACGATGTCGATCGCGGAAAGCATGTCGGTGTCGATCAGGTTGACGCCACCGGCATAATTGGCTCCCGTCGCGCTCGACCGGGCACCATCCCTCAGATAGGGTAGCCGGATACCATCGATCGTGGTGAGAACGCGGCCCTGATCGAGACCGCGGATGTTGAAGCTGCCATTGCTTTCATTGAAATCCACATTGGGCGCGAGCTCGCCGATCTCATCGACGCTGTCGATCTGCCGATAGGTGAGCTCCTCGCTGGAAATCGTGGTGGTCAGCACCGTGTCGCCTGTGGCGCCGGGTCGGCCAGCGGTGACCAGAACCGGATCAAGGACCGTCGCCGCCTCGCTGTCATCGGCGTCCGATGGCTGGGATGGTGAAACGGTCTGGGCCAGCACCGATGTGCAGGCCAAAGTGAAGGCTGCGGTTCCGGCCAGACCGGCCAGGAACCGTCGATGAACGGATCGCATGAGAACCCCCCTTACTCAGGTGAAGACCTATTCGCTGGCGGGGTCCGTTCGGTCGGAAGTCCTGGCTGGCTGATTGAGGTGCCACAGCGGCGTGGCATGGCGGGCAACCTACGCGGAAGCCTTATCAATTCAAGTCGAATGAGGGGAAGAGATGGCGAGATTTCCGTGGTTCGGAGCGAGCATCCATTGTCGCGATGACGGGACACCGTCGTCGGACTTGCGGGGTGGACGGGGAGTGGATTAGGCGGAAGCCTCTCGGCGGGCCCATATGGCCGTGATCAGGGCCGCATAGCTCCAGGTCAGGCGTTTTGCGGAGGTCTGCTCACCCGTGGACTGGTCGAACTGTTCCGAGAGCTCCAGGCTCTCGGGAGTATAGGCCCGAACCGTTTCCATGAAATCATCGCCACGCCTCAGAAAGGCTTGCGCGGCTATTTCAGGAGAGGGCGTCGACGCATCGAAGCAACGCTGTGCGAAGCCCCTATTCTCAGGGGTGATGGTGAAGCCTCTGGTTTCACGAACTGCCGCTGAGAGACGATAATAGAACTCTGCTGCCGCCAATGTAGAGAAGTAATAGGCGCCACCGCTATAATAGTGGTCCCCGAGATAACGACCCATCGCAGGACCGGAACTCCTGCGCTGCTGGTTGATCTTATATTCCGCCGTAAAGAGATTTTCCAAGCGGGAAAGAGTTGCTTGAGCCCTAGGGTCAAGAACGCTGTGCGGTCCTGAATGGCGCTCCGCATGGATGACGGCAAGAATCGTTGCAATATCCAGATGCTTCCGCCGGCTGTCCTCAGAACCGTTGGGGAGGCGACTGCGATAGAAGCCCTCCGCCGCAGACCAATGCTCATCGAGCGCATGTCGGAGGCCGAGAGCGGCATCGCGGCAGGCTTGGGCAAGCGCGGATTCTCCGGCCGCATCCATGACCGAAGCCCCGTCCTCTGCTGCGGCGAGCTGAACCAGTCTTACGGCATAATGATGGTTCAGCTCTTCCTCCCAAAAATCGACGGAAGGTTCGCGCCAATGCCGGCAGATATAGGCAAGATCGGATTTCAGAAGGTCCAGAAGCGCCCGGTCCAGGGGATGGCCATGGAGGACCAGACGCTCGCGAGCGCGCATCAGCGTCAGCGCCCGCAGGGCGGGCCCGTCATTCTGCGGCCGTGCCCATTGGGTGATGTCCAGGGTGCCATCGGGATTGAACCGCACGTCGCCGAGCACGCGGTCGCCGTGGATCTCAGCAAGCTCATCGCTCGCGCGCAGGAACTTGCGGTAGTCCGGGACCGTGCTCGCCTCTCTCGTCTCGAGCGGTGGCGCCAAGCGTCCGTCAAGCCGAGAAAGGTCCGCGCTGAACGCAATAAAATCCGCCAGATACTGCAAAGCCTCGCGCGGCAGCGTGCCGTCCGTGATCAGGATGCAGAGCGCATCCATGACGATTGCGGAATCCCGCAGCCAATGAAAGAAGTAATCCGGGTCAGGATCATAGGAGGCCAGCACGGGAGACGCCAGAACGGAGCCTGGTTTCGGTATGACCGTCTGGCCAAATCCAGGTCTCTCCTTGATGATCCCCGTCGCTGAAATGCTTTTGAGCATCTCGCCTGCGGCGAACCGATAGGCGGCATCCATCCATGCGGTAAGGCCGCCGGGCTCGGGTGCTAGATGCTCTCCCATGGGCAGGCTCTCCGGGTCAGGCCGTCCTATGATGTGGCTGTAGCGTCATTGCCAAGATGCGGGCTCGTGAATCCGAGCCTGCGCAAGCCGGTCTGTACCTCGGGCGCGCTCATGAACAGCCGCCACAAAAGACCGGTGCGGTAATTCTCGATCATGGTGATGATGGGACCCTGGTCGATGGCGAGGAAGGTTTTGGCATACCAGTCATCCCTGAGCGAGAACGCATCGACAAAGCCATAGCGCCCCCAGATACGGTCGCCGAGCTCATGGTAGAAGTACCGAAGCGCGCGCATGGCCTTGTCCGGCGCGTAGGGAAAGCTCGAAAGGGCAGCGGTTGGGGAAATGACCCCATTGTCATTGCTGGGCGCATGAGCGGCATAGCCATGCGGATCATCGCTGGCCGTGAGACCCCAGCAGTCCTCGCCATAGCCCGCATGCCCATAGGGATTGTGGATGCAATGGGCATGATTGATCAGAGTATGACGGAAATTCTGCTCCCAGTAATCCGCATAGCGATCCTTAAGGCCGCGCGGATCGAGCCCTGAGAAGCTGTAGTGGCAGAAGAACAATGGGCCGCCCATGGCGGGGCCCAGGGGCAGCTCGATGCCGTAATATTTATGTCCGTTGAGGAACTCGCGGTTGAGCGCCCAGCCATTGTGATAGACGGCAGGGTCGATGGCATAGCGCGGGGCGCCGGCGGCCAAGACATAGGCGACGAGGCACTCGTTCCAGCCGCGCACCTCATGGTTCATGGCAAAGCCGTTATTGGGGCTCCAATGCCAGTAGAGGACTTCGCGGCCACCTTGCGTGTACCAGTTCCACTCGGTCTCCTCCCACAGGACATTGATGCGCCCGCGCAACCGCCTTTCGGCAGGCGTGTCCGCGTTGAAATATTGCCGGGCGCAAAGAAGCCCCTCCATCAGGAAGGCGGTTTCGACGATATCGCCGCCGTCATCCTTGCGGGAGAAGGGTATGGTGGCGCCGGTTCGGCCATTCAGGAAATGGGGATAGGTGCCGTGATAGCAGGTGGCCCGCTCGAGGCAATCGAGCATGGCCGAAAGGCGAGTGATGGCCTGCTCACGGGTGATCCACCCCCGCTCGGTCGCCACGAGGATCACCATCGCGCCAAAGCCTGAACCGCCGCTTGCCACGAGATCATCATCGGGATCACCCGCTATGGTCGACCGGTCTCGGGCAAGACCGCTGATGGGGTGGGCCCCCTCCCAGAAAAAGTGAAAGGTCTGCCGCTGAACCAAATCGAGCAGAGCCTCATCCGACAAATCCGCCGGACGGGCAACGGTTGACATGGACGTGAGCCTATCTTGCATTTTGGTTCCAGAGTTCACGAGGTTACCGGTTGGGGGAGGGCCGTCACCGGGGCCGTTTCGAAGACATCAGACGGATCATTGTCCTTCACTAGGTGCAGCACGCGCATGAAGTAGTGATCGGCGGCACTGCCCCGGCCGATATAGATCACCGCCGTATCGGGAAGATCTTCCGCCAGGTACGCAAAGATCGATCTGCGTCTTGCATCGTCCAGATTGTCGATCGCCTCGTCGATGACGACCCATCGCGGCCGGCGGAGATGGATGCGCGCAAAGGCGAGGCATTGCTGCTCGTCATCGGAAAGCTCCTTGTCCCATCTGGACGTGCGGTCGAGATCATCCGCAAAACGGTTCAGGTGAGTCCGTATGATGGCCGCATGAAGTTCCTCATCGGTGAACGCGACCTGTGGTGCGGGATAGGCCAGCGCGGACCGCAACGTGCCCGGTGGTATGTAAGGCCGGCGAGGCACGAACATGACGCCGTCGGATGGAAGCCCAATCCGGCCCGCGCCCCAGGGCCACAGACCGCCCAGGGCGCGGAAGAGAAGGGTCTTTCCCGAGCCCGACTCGCCCGTGATCAGCACCCGTTCGCCCGGCTTGATGGCAACGCTGGTTTCGTTGAGCCGGGTTGCGCCGCTCGGCGAGGTCACACGGATATTGTCGAGCGTAAGCTGCTTGCCCCCGTCGGTAAACGTGATCGTGCTTGGGCCGCGCTCGACCTTATCCATGGCGATCACCGCCCTTCGGAAGCTTGCGATCCGCAGGAGCAGGGCCCGCCAATTGGCGATGATCGAGAAATTGTCGACGAACCAACGCAGCGCGCTCTGCACCTGATTGAAGGCGCCGACCACCATCATCAGTCCGCCGAATGAGAGATCTCCGCCGAAATAGCCGGGCGCCGCCACGAGAATAGGCGCGACGATCGTGAACCATCCATAGCCCGCCGTCACCCAGGTGAGCCCCGTGACGGCAAACACGATGCGCCGCATCTGGCTGAGCACGGCATCCAGCACGCCCTCGAGCCGGCTCTTCTCGTCCGCCTCGCCACGGTTGAGCGCGATGCCATCCGCATTCTCATTGACCTGCACCAGCGCGAAGCGCAATTCCGCCTCGCGGGCGTAGAGATCGGCATTGAGACCGATCAGCGGACGGCCCACCAGCCAGCTCAGCCAAGAGGCGATGGCGGCATAAAGGAGTGCACACCAGACCATGTAGCCGGGGATGCTGAAACTTTCACCGGCAAGGGTGAATACCACCCCATCGGACAGCACCCACAGCACACCGATGAAACTGCCGAGAAGCAGGGTGGACTGCAGCAGGCCAATGCCGAGATTGGTTGAAAGCTGGGTGAGCATTTGCGCATCCTCATGGATACGCATGTCCGGATTGGCACCAACCGGACCCGCATTGGTCAGCCGAAAGGCCCGCCCCGGCTGCATCCATTGGCCAATCAGATCGCGCGCAAGTCCCTCGCGGAGTTTGAGCTGCATCATCTGGTTGAGCCAGGTCTGCGCCACGTTGAGCACAAGGAGGCCGCCGGCAATCACGGCAAAGACAACAAGCTGATGGAGAAAGGCCCCGAGATCCTTGCGGGACAGCGCGTTATAGAAGGGCTCGTTCCACGCGTTCAACTGCACCTGGCCATAGGCGGTGGCGCCGACCACAGCGACAATGGCGAGGGCGAGTAGCACGAGTTTTGGAAAGAGCGGCGAGGACACAAATGTGCTCGCCAGCATCCAAAGCTGCGAGGCGGCGGTCTCGTCCGACAAATTCTCAGGGAACAGTGCCGAAGAGCCGTTCCGACGCTCACCCACCGGCTGAACCGACATGCGGATTTAACTCCCGCGTTGTAGTAAATGGGGCAGAGCCCTTGAGAATGGAGAATGCCCCGTGAGGCGTATCGAAAATCTTCTTACAGCCATGACGCTGGAAGAGAAAATTGGCCAGCTCAATATGATTACGGCCAACTATGCTGTGACGGGGCCAATTGTCGCTGGTGATGCGACGGAAGGCATTCGTGCCGGCCGCATCGGCAACATGCTGAACCTCTGGGGCGCCGAACCCGTCCGAGCGGCTCAACGCCTGGCGGTTGAGGAATCGCGCCTCGGTATTCCACTGCTCATCGGCTTCGATACCGTGCATGGCCAGCGGACGATTTTCCCGATCGGGCCGGCGGAAGCGGGGATTTTCGATGAGGAGATTTGGGAGCGCACGGCGCGCATGGCGGCGATCGAGGCAGCGGAGGATGGGCTGAGCATGGTGTTCGCGCCCATGCTGGATGTGGCGCGTGATCCGCGATGGGGCCGGATGGCCGAGGGACCGGGGGAGGACCCTTATGTGGCCAGCCGCATGGGGGTTGCCAAAGTCCGAGGCTTCCAGGGTTCGGATCTGGCCGCCGCCGATAGCGTGGTGGCGACCGTGAAGCATTTCTGCGCCTATGGTGCGGTCACGGCCGGCCGGGACTATGCCTCTGTCGATATTTCGGAGCGCACCCTGCGTGAGGTCTATCTGCCGCCCTTTGAAGCGGCCGTGAAGGCTGGTGCCGGAGCGATCATGCCCGCCTTCAACGACATTGCCGGTGTGCCCATGACAGCTCACGTGCGCCTGCTGCGAGACTGGCTGCGCGGTGAGCTCGGCTTCGAAGGGGTGATCGTCAGCGATTACAACGCCATTGCCGAGCTCATCAATCATGGTGTCGCCGGTGATCTTGCCGAAGCCGCCGCCCTGGCACTCAAGGCCGGCGTCGACCTCGACATGATGGCCAATGCCTATACGCGCGGACTGCCCGAGGCACTCGAACGCGGGCTTGTCACCATGGATGACATCGATGTCTGCGTGCGCCGGGTGCTCAGGCTGAAGGAGCGCCTCGGCCTCTTCGATGACCCCTATTGCCGAGGCGTCCCTGTGGCGCCGAATGCCCGGACGGGCCCTGCGCAACGGGCGCTTGCCCGCGAGGTGGCGCGGCGCGCGATCGTGCTTCTCACCAACAAGGGTGTCCTGCCCATCACCGGCAAGGTGCAGCGGCTCGCGCTGCTTGGGCCATTGGCCGATGCCCGAGGGGACATGCGTGGTCCCTGGTTTGGCGCGGGCTATGAGCAGGACCCGGTCACCATTCTGGAAGGTATGATTGCGGGCCTGCCGGGTGTTCAAATCCTGCATGCGCCCGGGGTCAGCATCACCGGCGAGGATGTCAGCGGCATTCCGCAAGCGCTGGAGGCCGCGCGATCGGCTGATATGGTGGTGCTGGCGGTGGGCGAGGCAGCCAATATGAGCGGCGAAGCGACGAGCCGGGCAGATCCATGCCTTCCTGGCCGCCAGAACGAACTGGTCGACGCGGTGCTCAATCTGGGCAAGCCGGTCATCGCTCTTGTCTCGTCCGGCCGGCCGTTGACGATTTCCTCTCTGGTCGAGCGAGCGGATGCCGTGCTTGCCACCTGGTGGCTTGGCACGGAGGCGGGTCATGCCATCGCCGACGTGCTGACTGGTCAGCACAATCCGAGCGGGCGATTGTCCGTGACCTGGCCGCGAGAGGTGGGACAGGTGCCGATCTTCTATGCAGAGCGCCCCTCGGGTCGCCCGGCCAATCCGAAAGACCACTATACCAGCAAATATCTCGACGTGCCGGTGACGCCTCTGTTTCCCTTCGGCCATGGGCTCTCCTATGGGCGTTTCAGGCTGTGCAATCTCAAGGTCAGCCCGACGGAGGTCGCGACCACCGGCGTTATCACCGTTGAAGTCGATGTGGTGAACGAGGGCGGTGTTGCGGGCGAGGAGACCGTCTTCCTGTTCATGCGCGATCCCGTGGCAAGCGTTGCCCGGCCGGTCATGGAGCTGAAGCGCTTCGGCAAAGCCCGCCTCAGGCCTCAATCCTCCGAGGCGGTACGCTTTTCCTTGCCTGTCGCGGAACTTGCTTTTCCCGGTCTCGACATGAACCCAGTGGTGGAGCCAGGCACGTTCGAAGTGCTGGTGGGCACCAGTGCGGATGAGACACAGCTTCTGCGGGCGACAGTGACCCTGTGCGGCGCTTGAGGCGACTCAGAGATCCAGCGGCGGGCGCGCTGCGCCATGCTGCTGGCGAAAACCGCTGGGCGGCAGGCTGAACATCCGCTTGAAGGCCCGGTTAAAAGCGGCTTCCGAGTCATAGCCGGCCTCAAAGGCAATGCGGGCGATCGGCTCGTGAGAATTGGTCAGACGCTGGGCCGCCGCCTGCAGGCGCCAATGGGCGAGATAGCGCATAGGAGGCTCACCGATCAGGCTGGTGAACCGCTCGGCAAAGGCAGAGCGGGACAGTCCCACCTCCCGGGCAAGTTCCTCCGTTGTCCAGCGATGGGTCATGGGGCCATGGAGCAATGCCAAGGCGCGGCCGATGATGGGGTCGCGCAAGCCTGCCAGCCAGCCGCTGGTCTCTTGCGGGAGAGCCGCCACATAGCGGCTCACCGCTTCAATGAAGAGGAGCTCCGCAAGCCTGCCCAGAAGGGCCGGGGATTGCGGCCCTGCCTGGCACATCCGCCCGGCGGCGAGCCGCACTGAACTTTCGATCCAGCGCCCGACCTGCTGCTCGAAGCTGATGGTGAGCATTTTCGGCAAGAGATCGCAGACTGGCGTCTTCGGCGCATTGGTGCCGAGGAAGCCGCAGAGGATCTGAGTCCGCTCGCCGCCTCCGCCATGGACGATGCGTGCCAAGCCGCCGTCATTTGCAGGCTGGATGAGGCCATCAGCGCTTATGGGCTTAAGGTTCTCCCCGCTGCCGATCACATGCTCATCATTGCGCGGCAGCAAGATGACCTCACCGGCTGCGACCGTCACGGCTGGCATGCCCTCGGTCTCGACGACCAGCCTGCCGGCCGTGACATAGTGATAGGCGATGAGCTGATTGGGCTCCGGCATGAACGGCTTGCAGTCTTCGGGCGTGAGCTTCGAGGTCACGCACCAGGGTGCCGTGAAGTCTGCCTCGAGGAAGATCGCGCCGGAAAGCTGCATCGTTCTGAGGATGTCCTGCAGCGCATCCATATGCCTTACCTGGAAATCCGGCGGACCGGTCAAAAGAACCGGCGTTCCGATCATTCTTTCCGAGCTCATAATGGAGCATAAAGCGCGCGGAACAGTAAAGGGCATAGTCGTTCGCGACAACATATGGCTGTTTCCGACTTGCCGCCGGCTGCAGTTGCAGTAGCCAGGCTGTAATCACCAGAGGAAATGCGATGATGAACGCTAAACATCAGCTGCCGCAGCTGAATGGAGGGCTTTTCCTGACAGATGGTGGTATTGAAACCACCTTGATCTTTTTGGAGGGCCTGGAGCTTCCCCAGTTTGCTGCATTTCATTTGCTGAGGGACGAGAAGGGCACCGAGGCGCTCCGCAGCTATTATCGCCGCCATGCAAGCATTGCGCGGGACAAGGGCGTGGGTTTCATTCTGGAAAGCGCGACATGGCGGGCCAGCGCGGATTGGGGGGAGAAGCTCGGCTATCGCCCGGAGGCGCTCGATGAGGCCAATCGCAAGGCCATAGCCCTCCTGCATGGGCTCAAGGCCGAACTCGAAATCCTAAGCTCGCCGATGGTGGTGAGCGGCTGTGTCGGCCCGCGCGGGGATGGCTACGAGCCCGGCCGGATCATGCGGCCAGCGGTGGCGGAAGCCTATCACGCGCGCCAGATCGGCATTTTCGCTGAAATGGGCGTTGATCTCGTGACCGCCATCACCATGACCAATATCCACGAGGCGATCGGGGTTACCCGTGCCGCCCAAGCCGCGGGACTACCGGTCGTCCTGTCATTCACCGTCGAAACCGACGGTCGTCTGCCCACGGGTGATACCCTGCAGGATGCAATCGAAACCATTGATCTCGTCACCAATGGCGCGCCCAGCTACTACATGATCAATTGCGCGCATCCCTGCCATTTCGACCATATACTTACGGAAGGGGCCTGGCTTGAGCGGGTGCGCGGCATCCGGGCGAATGCATCAAAATGCAGCCATGCAGAGCTCAATGAGGCAACGGAACTCGACGATGGCGATCCAGCTGAGCTTGCCTCGCACTATCGCGAACTGCGCCGGCGCCTGCCTCACCTGAACGTGCTCGGCGGTTGTTGTGGCACCGATCACCGCCATATCGAGCAGATCTGCGAGGCGTGCTTCTCAGAACCTGGTGACCCGATGCGCCATGGCGTTGCGGCTTAGCTCGAGGCTGTGAGCGCGATGCCGGCTTGCGACTGAAACCGGGCGGTGAGCCAAGATGCGGCTGGACCCGGTGGCGTATCGGTCCGATAGATCACATCGAGGAAATAGTCGGCCCCGCGGGCATCGGGCATATCGAGCGCAATCAGCCGGCCTTGCGCGAGGTCGTCGGCGATCATCGGCAGGGGCATGTTGCCCCAGCCGATACCGGCTTTGAGCAGCATATGTTTGGAGCCGAGATCCGCCAGCCGCCAGGTGCGGCTACTGATCACCGCGAAGTCGCGCCCCTTGGTCAGAGACGACCGATCCGTCAACACCAACTGAATGTGGTCGCGCCCGGCACCGGGCGGATTGGTCCCGGCAAGCGCGAGCGGGTGGCTCGGTGCAGCCACCGGGACCATTTTCACGCTGCCGATCCTGATCCGCTCGATGCCGGAAATCGGCGCATCGAGCGGGCCACTGACACCCAGGCTTGCCACGCGGTCGAGGACCAGCTTGGTGACTGCCCCTAGCGTCTCCACATGGACATGCAGCAAAACGGTTGGAAACTGCTCGCGAAAGCTCGTGAGAGCATCAACCACGCGCTCTTCCGGTAAGAGCACGTCGACCACGAGGTGAAGCTCGGATTCGAGCCCCTGCAACATGCCTTTGGCTTTGGCCCGCAACGTGTCGACGCCGGCGAGAATGATGCGCGATTCCGCCAGCACCATACGGCCGGCCTCAGTGAGCTGGGGCTTACGGGTGCTCTCGCGATCGAACAGTGTCAGCCCGAGCTGTGCCTCGAGATTGGATATCGCATAGCTGACGACCGAGGTCGCCCGGTTGAGAGCACGGCCGGCACCGGCAAAGCTGCCCGCTTCAATGACCGCAAGGAAGACCTGAAGCTGGTCCAGGGTCGGCCTGCCCGGATCGGATACCATCGTTTTTCACCAGAACCTTTGCCGGCTGTGCCGGCGCTCGCCTGCTGCAACAAAATGGCTAGCATGACGAATTTATCGAACAGAACCTTCTATATTATTCGGCTTTTTATGCCAGGGGCCATGGGCCATGTTTCCCGCCAACCAACGCTGCGCCAGGCAGCAGCATCGAGGGAAGCGGAATATGGCAAAGGTTCTCGTGCTCTATTATTCGTCCTACGGTCATATCGAAACGATGGCACATGCCGTTGCGGAAGGTGCTCGCAACGCAGGCGCAACAGTCGACATCAAGCGTGTTCCCGAAACCGTGCCGCTCGAGATCGCTGAGCGCTCCCATTTCAAGCTCAACCAGGCGGCACCGGTCGCTACCGTCGCCGATCTCGAGCATTATGATGCGATCATCGTCGGCACCGGCACACGGTTCGGCCGGATGTCCTCGCAGATGGCGGCCTTTCTCGATCAGGCGGGTGGTCTTTGGGCCCGCGGCGCCCTCAATGGCAAGATCGGCGCGGCCTTCACCTCGACGGCTACCCAGCATGGCGGCCAGGAGATGACCTTGTTCTCGATTATCACCAATCTTCTCCATTTCGGCATGATGATTGTTGGGCTGCCCTATAGCCATACCGGGCAGATGAGCGTTGAGGAAATCGTCGGCGGCGCACCCTATGGCGCGAGCACGATCGCCGGTGGTGACGGCTCTCGCACGCCGAGCGCGCTCGATCTCGCAGGCGCACGCCATCAGGGCGAGCTGGTCGCCAAAGCGGCGCTGAAGGTTTTCGGCTAATCAGCCAATGGCCGAAGCATTCTCAAGGCGGGGAATTCAGCTCAAAGCCACTCGCCCATGGGCTTGATCGCCACGCCGGCGGCTTCGAGCCTCTGCTTTACGGCCCGCGCCATGGCGACAGCGCCTGGCGTGTCACCGTGGACGCAGACGGTGTCAACCCGCAAGGGCAGGCGCTTGCCGCTGGCTGTGATGACCTCCCCGCTCTCGACCATCCGCAACACCCGCTCGGCAGCAAGCTCCGGGTCGTGAATGACCGAGCCCTCGATCTTGCGGGACAGAAGGTTGCCGCTATCTGCATAGGCCCGGTCGGCGAAGACCTCGCGTGCCATTCTGAGCCCCAGCTCTTCGCCAGCTTTTTCCGTGGGAAGCCCGGGCATGACGACGAAGATGTAATTCGGATCCACCGCCTTGATCGCGCGGCCTATGGCGCGGGCAAGATCGAGATCATCATTGGACATGTTGCCAAGCGACCCATGCGCCTTCACATGGGTGAGCCGCAGCCCCAGACTGTGGGCAAGGGCCTGCAGCGCGCCGATCTGGTAGATGACGGACTTTTCCACATCGGCAGGGCGCTCACCGTGAATCGGGCGCCGGCCAAACCCCCAGAGATCAAGGAAGCTCGGATGGGCACCTGCGCCCACGCCCTTCTCCTTGGCCTTAGCCAAGGTGCTGGCCATCACCAGTGGATCGCCCGCATGGAAGCCGCAGGCGATATTGGCGGAGGTCACCACGTCGAGCATGGCCGCGTCATCACCCAGCTTATAGACGCCGAAGCTCTCACCCATGTCGCAGTTCAGATCGATCGTGGCCATGACCGTCACTCCAGATTGGTCGTTGAAAGCGCCGCGTGCACGCCGCTGATGAGATTGGCCTGAAGCAGCCGCTCGGATGTCAAGGCTTGCGCCTCATCGAGGGCCGGTTCAAGTATTCTGTGCAGTGATCCGAGCCAGGCCTGCTCGCGGCGGGCAAGCTCGACCGCTTCCATGATCGTCACTCTGGCAAAGCGGACCTCATCTCCCGGCCGGCGCTGGGCGATGCGCGGCAGATCCGCCTTGATGATGGTTGCGATCTTGGGATAGCCGCCGGTCGTCTGGCGGTCAGCGAGCAGGATGATGGGGCGGCCATGTCCGGGCACCTGGATGCTGCCATTGGTGATGCCGTCCGAGATGATGTTGAAGTCGCCGACATGCTCGATGACCGGCCCCTCGAGATGGCATCCCATGCGATCAGCTTTGGCCGAAATGCGATAGGGGCTGTTGAGGAAGGTGTCTATGCCTTGCGCGGTGAACAGATCGGCCTGAGGCCCGAGGACCACCCGAATGGGCCCGTTCCATTCGGGCCGGTACCGTTGGGGAAGGTTGAGCCGCGGCGCATCGGGCCGCCTGATTGTATGCAAAGGGAGCTGATCGCCGGCTTTCAGGGCCCGGCCATCGAGACCGCCAATGCCAGACCGGGAATGGGTGGAGAGACTGCCAAGAGTGGGGGTGATGTCAAAGCCGCCATGGACAGCCAGATAGCTGCGCATACCCTCTCGTATCGGCCCGATCTCAATGACATCGCCGCGCGCAAGATCAAGGGCCATGAAGGTTTCGGCCATTTGGCCATTGATCCTGACCGCCACGTCGCCGCCCCCAATGCTGAGACGGCAGGCATCGGCCTGCACCTCCGCCGAAAGCCCCACGAAGGTCATCTCGATGACCGCGGTATCGGGGGGATTGCCGACGAGCGCGTTGGCGATTGCCATGGAGACGAGGTCCATCGCGCCCGATGCGGAGATGCCATAGCGCTGATAGCCGCGCCTGCCTTTGTCTTGCAGCGTCGAGAACAGGCCGCCGTCCCTGATCAGAAGGTGATCTTTCATGGCTCGGGCTTTGCAACCTCCTCGCCCGCCTCGGCAGCAGCGCACATCTCCCGGTATTCCTCCGGAGTGATCGGTTTAAAGCGCACAATGTCACCGGGCTCGAACAGGAACGGCCGATCGCTCCGCCGCGGATCATAGGATCGCACCGGTGTCTGTCCCAGGAGGTGCCAGCCGCTCGGGATCTCCATCGGCGGACAGATCCCCGCCTGCTTGCCGCCGATCAGGATGCTGCGGGGCGGAACCCGGGCTCGCGGCTCATTCCGGCGGCTGGTGTGAATCTCCTGGGGTAGGCCGCCCAGATAGGCAAAGCCGGGAGTGAAGCCGATCATATAGACACGGTAGGTTGCACCGGAATGACGGGCGATCAGTTCCTCGGGGCTCATCCCATGGCGTTGTGCCACTTCCTCGAGATCGATCCCGTGCTCGCCGCCATAGCAGACGGGAATGGCCCAGCGCCGTCCTGTCTCGCGCAGAACGTTGATGTGCGGCCAGATCTCGTTGACGGCCAAGCACAACGCATCGCGCGAAAGATGCAAGGGATCATAGAGCACAAGGAGGGAGCGATAGGTGGGGATGATCTCTTCAACACCCTTAAGATCGCGCATCGCGAGCGCTTCACCCAGCGCGATCACCTGGCGGTTGATATCTTCGCTGATGATGCTGCCAAGCTCGACCGTGAGGGCCGCTTCGCCAGAATCCAGAAAGCGGATGCTCGTTTGCGCTGATGTGTTCATGCCGCTGCGATCTGGATGACCTCGGGACGTGGCTGGCTCGTCTCACTCACGCGAGAGCTTTGGGGCAGCTCCGATCGCTGTCAATAGCAATAGATGAGCGGCCGGCCATTGGCGGGTCGAGACGCTGCTGAGATCGGCCGGCACGAGGAGACACTCAGGAGCGCGCGGGTCTTCATCCCATGATGGGGCGAACCTGCAGCGGGCTGAAGCCATCGCACCTCGCTGTAAATGGTTCGTCATACACATTGCCTATCGATGCGGCGTTGCGCGGCGCGCCCGCGCCCCTCCTGGTTGTTCCCCATTGCGATTGCATCATGCCCCCAGTTTCAGCAGCGCGATCCGCCCACTCCCCTATCAGGGAGGCTCTGCATTCCGGCTATGGCGTCTTCGGCAGCATCGGTCTGTTCAGCTGTGTGGTGAACCTGCTGATGCTGACGGGGCCCTTCTTCATGCTGCAGGTCTACGACCGGGTTCTCTCGAGCCGCAGCGTGCCCACACTGGTTGTGCTGCTCGGGCTGGCGGCCATGCTCTATGCCTTTCAAGGCGCGCTTGACTTTGTGCGCAGCCGAATTCTGGCACGCTTCGGTGAACGGTTTGATCGCCGCCTGCGCAAGCTGATCTTCGACGTGGTGGCCTTTCAGTCCCTCAACGGCCGCCGTGAAGGTGATGGCCAGCAGCCGATCCGGGATTTTGATCAGATCCGTCAGTTTCTGGGCAGCCAGGGACCGGTCGCGGTTTTCGATCTGCCGTGGATGCCGATCTATCTCGCGGTCCTGTTTCTCCTGCATGTCTGGCTCGGGCTGGTGGCGTTGGGCGGTGCCATTCTGCTTTGCATCTTCACGCTGCTCACGGAGGTGAAGACGCGCAATCCGACCCGGGCAGCATCCCAGAAATCATCAGCCCGCAATGCGGTCGCCGAAACCTGCCGCCGCAATGTGGAGGCGCTCGCCGCCATGGGAATGCTGCCGGCGCTGCGCGAGCGGTGGGTTGCGGCCCATGGCGCATTTCTCGGCGAGCAGCAGCGGGCGGTCGATGCGGCCGGCGGCATTGGCGCGGCCGCAAAGGTGTTCCGCTTCTTTCTCCAGTCGCTGATGCTGGCGGTCGGTGCCTATCTCGTCATTTTGCAAGAGGTATCGCCCGGGGTGATGATCGCAAGCTCCATCCTTTCATCGCGTGCGCTTGCTCCGATCGAGCTCGCGATCGCCAATTGGCGCGGTTTTGTCGGTGCACGGCAAAGTTACCGGCGACTGATCGAGGTTGCCGAAGAGAGCAGGGATGCATCCCCGGAGGTGGTCCTGCCGAGGCCATCACAGCGGCTCGATGTGGATAATCTGGCGGTGGTGCCACCGGGAACCAACCGCCCGACTCTGTCGGGGGTGAGCTTTTCGGTGGGGGCCGGCGATGCGGTCGGCGTGATCGGGGCCAGCGGCTCCGGCAAGTCCACATTGGCGCGCGGGCTCGTGGGCGTATGGACGAGCAATCGTGGCGGGGTGCGCCTCGATGGTGCGACGCTCGATCAGTGGGACCGGCACGATTTCGGCCGCTATGTCGGCTATCTCCCGCAGGATATCGAGCTCTTCCCGGGAACGGTGGCCGAAAATATCGCGCGGTTCAGGCCGGACGCGACTTCGCAGGAGATTCTGGCAGCCACCCGCAGGGCGGGGGTGCACGAGATGATCGTGCGGCTGCCGGCTGGCTATGAGACCCGGATCGGCGATGGCGGCCAGGCGCTTTCGGCGGGGCAACGGCAACGGGTGGCGCTCGCCCGCGCGCTCTATGGAGACCCTTTCCTCATCGTGCTGGATGAGCCGAACTCGAACCTTGATGCTGAGGGCGAGGCGGCGCTGACCCATGCGATCAGAGGGGCAAGGGAAGCGGGAAGCGTGGTGATCGTCATCGCGCATAGGCCAAGCGCATTGGCTGCGGTCGATAAGGTGCTGGTGCTTGCGGAGGGGCGTCAACAGGCCTTCGGTCCCAAGGACGAGGTGCTTGGGCGCGTGCTCAAACATCCGACGGCGGTGGCATCATGATCATGAAGCGGAACAACCGGACAGAGGATCTGGAAGGCATCGGCCGGCAAGTGGCACTCGGCTTCCTGCTGGTCGGCCTCGTGGTGTTCGGCTTTGGCGGCTGGTCGGCACTGGCGTCCTTGAGCGGGGCGATCATCGCACCGGGCACGATCGTGGTCGAGAGCAATGCAAGGCGAGTCCAGCATCCTGACGGCGGTGTGGTGGGCGCGATCCTCGCCCGCGACGGCGATCGGGTCGAAGCCGGCAAACTGCTCATCCGGCTCGATGAAACGGTGACGCGCGCCAATCTCATGGTGGTGGAAACCCAGCTGATCGAGCTCGAGGCGCGGCGCGCTCGCCTGACCGCCGAGCGTGATCAGCTGGACGTGCTCGGCTTTCCCGAAGCCTATAAGGCCCGGAGCCATGATCCACAGGTTGCCGCCGCCATGGCGGGCGAGGCGAGCCTGTTCAAATCTCGGCGCGAGGGGCGCCTCGGGCAGATTGCTCAGCTGAAGGAACGGCTCACGCAGCTCGACGAGGAGGCCAGAGGCCTTTCCGCACAGATCGAGGCAAAAGGCGGTGAGCTCGATTTGATCTCGAAGGAGATCAAGGACGTTGCGGGGCTGCAAGCGCAAGGTCTTGCGCCGTTGACGCGGCTGAGATCGCTGCAACGAGAGGAAGCGCGCCTCGAGGGCGAGCGCGGCCAGCTTCAGGCAGAGCTTGCCCGCTCGAAAGGCAAGCACACGGAAACAGAGCTTCAGATCCTGCAGATTGACCAGGATTTCCGCACGGAAGTTATCGAAGACCTGCGCGAGCTCGAGGCAAAATGGGGCGAGCTCGTACAAAAGCAGGTTGCGGCTCAGGATCAGCTGAAACGGATCGATCTGCGCGCGCCGATTGGCGGCAAAGTGCATCAGCTCGCCGTTCATACGGTGGGTGGGGTGATCACGCCGGGCGAAACGGTCATGCTGATCATCCCTGGCGAGGACCGCCTCACCATCGAAGCGAAGGTGTCGCCGCCGGATATCGACCAGATCCATTATGGACAGCCCGCAAATATTCGTCTTTCCGCCTTCAATCAGAGGACCACGCCCGAGGTGCGGGGGCTAGTCGAGCGGATCTCGGCCGATCTGATCACTGAAAAGGAATCGGGCCTGAGCTATTACACGGTGCGTATCGGTTTGTTGGCGGAGGATATTGCCAAGCTCGAAGGCTTGAGTCTCATGCCTGGCATGCCGGCCGAGGTTCATATGCGGACAGGCGATCGGACGCCACTCAGCTATCTCGTCAAGCCGCTGCAGGATCAGCTCGAAAGGGCCATGCGTGAGGAGTAGCCGCTAGACTCGCGGCCTCTCTGGCCGCTGCGAAGGCATCCCGCACCAGCGGCTGCATGCGCCGTTCATCGAGGCAGACCACATATTCCACCAGTGGAATATCGGCATCGGTGATTGGCAGCTGGTGCAGCCTTGAATCGTATCCAAATTCAAGCGATCCGCACACGCCGATGCCGAAGCCGGCCGCAACGGCCTCACGCACGCCGTCCTGGGTCGCAATCTCAGTGACGCGGCCAAGGGTGAGGTCATGACGGGCGAGATTCTCTTCAAAGACCTCGCGTGTGCGCGAGCCATGCTCACGCAGCACGAAGGACCTGCCGTCGAGCTCGGCCATCGTGATCGACCGCCGGCCCGCCCATTCATGGAAGCGGGGCACGAAGGCAGAAAGCTTCATGGTCAGGTATTTCTGTGCATGCAGGCGATTGTCTGACGGCTTTCGTGCGGTAAGTCCCATATCGGCGCGATATTCGGAGAGTTGTGAGATCACGCGCGCCGAATTGGCGATGGCCAACGAGAAGGTCAGCCGCGGACGCCTTTCGATCAGCTGCTGTATCACTGGCAGTGAGTGAACGGCTCCGTCGGCCACCACCCGAAGATGACCGCCGATCTTGCTGGACTCATCCTTAAGCAGTGCGCGGGCTTCTGCCTCGGCCGTAAACATGCGCGAGGTAATCTCGAAGAGTGCCTGTCCCTCAGGCGTGAGCATCACACCGCGCTGCCTGCGTTCGAACAGCGTGGTGCCGCTTGCCTGCTCGAGCTGCCGCACCTGACCGGACAAGGTGGACTGGCTGACCGCCGTCTCTCTCGCGGCTTGTGAAAAGCCGCCCGCGGCCGCCACGAGGTGGAACGCGCGCAGCTGAGCGATCGACATGGGGCAAATCTTCTTAACGCCGTTCTTTTCAGGGCAGGTATCCGATGGGACTTTTACGTCCATGTGACATGAGGCTCGGCAAGACCTATGGACTGAGCCGATGGGCGGTATTGGATCTTTGTATGGGGTGAGGGGGCGAGCTTTTAAGAAGCCGTCATATGGCCCGCCTAGCGTCCGGCTGCTGCACTGCGGGACCGGAGGAGAACCGGCCGGTTGGAGTGCGTCGACAGGATTAGGCAGGGCTGGCCCGTCTCCCCATCAATGACGGCGCGCCTGCCTCAGACAGGACAGATATGATGCCGACCATCACCGATCCCATTCTGGATTTCATGGTGAAGCGCGGGTCCGAAGACCGCGTCATCGACCTTTCTCAAGTCTTCGCGGGGGAGAACCTCACCTATACGGTTGAGAGCAGCGATCCCTCCGTTGCCGCCGTGACGCTCGATGGCAGCATGCTGACCATCGACTTTCTCGAGGCACTCAGCCATAGCGATCTCAAGATCACCGCATCGGATGCCCAAGGCAACAGCGTCACCGAGAATGTGCGCGTTCGCGTGACAGGCGAGAATGCCTATACGATCGCAGTTTTGCCGGATACGCAGGATTACACCAATCCGAGCAATGTCCAGACCTTCAAGAACATGACCACATGGCTGGTCGACAACAAGGACAGCCTCAATATCGAATTCGTCGTCCATGTGGGCGACATCACCACCAATAACAGCGACAGCTCGCATTGGCCCTATGCGGAAGAAGCCATCCGCATACTCGACGGGGAGATTCCCTATTCGCTGTTGCCGGGCAATCACGACCAGAACACCGGCAATGCCGCCAACCACTCAACCGATCCGCTCGACATCCGCTTTTCCCCGGAGAAGCAGGCGGCGGTGAACCCGACCTTCGGCGGCGTCTATGACCAGGAGCCGGACCGCAGCGCGAACAATTATCATACCTTCACTGCGCCGGACGGCACGAAGTGGCTGGTGCTGAGCCTCGAATTTGGCCCGCGTGATGACGTGATCCGCTGGGCGGGCGAGGTCATCGAGGATCATCTTGATCATCGGGTGATCCTGGCCAACCACTCCTACATGAACTGGGGTGGACGGCATGACGCCACCGGTAATCCGCTCTATGCCGAGGGCGCCGGCTATGATTATGGCATCGGCAACAGCCCGGAAGGCGCCAATGACGGCGAGACCCTCTACCGGGAACTCGTGCAGAAATATCCGAACGTCACCTTCACCTTCTCGGGTCACATCTTCGGCGATGGGGCGGAGACCCTGGTCAGTTACGACCAGTTCGGCAATCCCGTCTATCAGATGATGGTGAATTACCAGAACGGCGTCTCGAGCGAGATCCAGCAGGGCAATGGCGGCAACGGCGCGATCCGGCTGGTGACCATCGATCCGGAGAATGGTTCCATCTACACCTCGACCTATTTCACCGAGCTCGATGATTACCTCGATGGCTCGCGCGACAAGGATGAGCTCGACCGCGACGGCCTGACCGGCCCCTATCGCGGACATCAGGAGACCATCACCGGTGTTGATCTCGGCACGCCGGAGGTTGTGGCCATCGCCAAGGCGGGTGATGACAAGTTCATCGTGGTCGAGGAAGGGGAAGATAAGGCGAGCGTCGTGCTCGATGGAGACCGGACGCTCAATCCCAGCAATGATGAAGGGCTGACCTACCGCTGGACCGATGAAGAGGGCAATGTGGTTGCCACGACCGCAAAGCCGACCCTGGAGCTTGATGCTGGCCGGCATCGGTTCACCCTCGCCGTCACCGACTCCCAGGGCAATGTCTCAACCGACGAAGTGCTCGTCGTCGTGTCCGGTGAGGACACGCTGCTCACGGACAATTTCAATGACGGTGACGCGGAGGGATGGGGCCGCTCGGCACCAGATCTCGAGCTGAGCACCGGCACACCTTCCGAGTTCGGCATCGCGCCTGTGCCGGGCTCCGGTGAGGGCGGCAGTGAGGCGCAGGTTACCCGTATTCCCGGCCTCGCGCCGACGCAGGGCATCAAGGTGAGCGCGGCCACACCGCTGCCGGATGGCACGGTCGTGAAGTCCTATTCGCTGGTTTACGACGTGCTCGTGCCCTCGGGTCAGGACAGCAGCTGGACGAGCTTCCTGCAGACCGATATCAGCAACCAGAGCGATGGCGAGCTGTTCCTTCAGAGGCAGAGCGCCACCAGCGGCGGGATCGGCATCAATGCCGATTACGAAGGCAATTTCACCTATGACGAGTGGCACCGGGTGGCCTTCACGGTAGAGGATACGGGCACCAGCGCCGTCATCTCGAAATATATCGATGGCGTGAAGGTGGGCGAGACCGTGCAGTCGGGCAGCAACTATGCTCGCTATGCCATCGATCTCAACAAGGGCGTGCTGCTGTTTGCTGACGAGAGTAACGAGACGTCCGACGTCTATGTCTCGAGCGTCCTGTTCACCGACAAGCTGTTCACCGATGCCGAGATTGCCGAGCTTGGCGGTGCCAAGGCCGGCGGTATCGTGGCGGAGGCGCCGACCGATATATCCGTTCAGATCGATTTCGGCTCGGCCCAGCTTCACGACGATTTCGGCAACGCCGTCATAGGATCCGGAGAAATCGGCACCGGCAGCACCGGAACCTTCATCGTGAAGGGGTCCGCAGCCTCCCGCGACACGGTCGAGGATGGCCAGGCAGCCCTCGAGGGCCGCGTGTTCGAGAACTCAAATGGGGCGGAGAACATCCTGACCTGGGCGGCAGATGAGGCGAAGGACTGGTCCGATTACATCTATGAGGTCACGCTGCAATCGAGCGATGACGACAATATCGGCGCGGTCTTCTATTATCAGGACGAGGACAACCACTACAAAGTGGTGCTGAACAGTGAAAACAACACGCGCTCGCTGATCAAGGTGGTGGACGGCCAGGAGACCGTGCTTGCAACCACCAATGCCGGTGCGCCGTGGATGCGCGATGCGGATCTCAAGATCGCCGTCACCGGGAACGAGATCAATGTGTTCCTGGACGGGCGCAGCATGTTCGGCACGGTCGTCGATGAGGAGCCGTTGTCCGGCGGGACTGTGGGCTTCTATTCCGATGGGCAGAAGAGCTCACAATTCGACAGCGTCTATGTGGGCAAGGCTGAGCTCACGGCCCATGCCGGTGGCGACGCGAGGGCGCTCGACAGCAATGGGAATGGCACGGTAACCGTCGGCCTTGACGCCGAAGGCACGTTCGGTCCCGACGAGATCGTGTCCTATGTCTGGAAGGATGCGGAAGGCAACGTCATCGCCGAGGGCAAATCGGCCGAGGTCAATCTCGCGACCGGCCGTCACACCCTGACGCTCACAGTCACCGATGCTACCGGAAAGACCGCGACCGATCAGGTGGTGATCGATGCGGTCCCGGCTGACCGGGTGCTTCTCTCCGATGATTTCGGCGGTGAAGACTGGCAGGCGAACTGGACCATCGTCGATGAAGGCGAGTTCGGCGGCGTCGGCGAGAGCGGCACGGCCTCGCAATGGGAATGGCAGGACGGCAAGCTCGTTCAGCTCTCGGATCTCAAGAGCCGCGAGCTGACCTGGGCGGGTGCCTCTCATCCAGATCCATGGCAAAAGGGCTGGAGCCCGCTGGGCGATGGCACCAACGTGCTGCGCAAGGGAACCTACGCGCTCTATAATGATGAGGCGGCCAAGGAGTGGAGCGATTACGCGGTCGAGGCCACGATCCAGTCGCCTGACAATGGTGCGCTGGGCCTGCTCGTCTACTATCAGGACCCGGATAATTACTACAAGATCGAGCTCGATGCGCAGTCAGGCAACAGCCTGTTCCAGCTCATCGAAGTGAAGGACGGGGTCGAGCGTTACCTCACCCAGATCCCGGCGCGTTATACTCCTGGACAGGAATTCGACTTGAGGGTCGAGGTCGTGGATCAGGCTGTCCAGGCCTATGTGGATGGCGAGCCGCTCTTCGCTTACCCCATCGAGACCCATGCGCATGACAAGGGCACGGTTGGCCTGTTCTCCTGGGGCAGCCAGGGTGTGTCTTTCGACAATGTGAACGTGGTCTCCCTGTCATCCGATGGTGGTCAGCCCGGCGAGAATGCGGTTCCCGTGGCCGCTGATGACGAGGGCTTTGCTGCGGCGCGCGGTGAGGTGCTGACGGTCGCGGCCGCCCTGCTTCTCGCCAATGACACCGATGCCGATGGCAATGAGCTCGAGATCATCGCGGTGGGCAATGCCGAGCATGGCACCGTCGCGCTCGATGACGAGGGCAATGTGGTGTTCACGCCCGAGGACGGGTTCGCAGGCGAGGCTTCCTTCACCTACACCATGTCCGATGGCAAGGGCGGCACCGATACGGCGACGGTGACGGTGACCGTTGGTGAGGGCGAGAACAGCGCGCCGGTTGCCGGCAAGGATCGGGTCTATGGCCTGGCCGAAAAGCCGGTCACCATCTCGGCGGCAAGCCTGCTCGGCAATGATCGCGATGCCGATGGCGATGAACTCACCCTGACCGAGGTCGGTGGTGCGGTGAACGGCACGGTGGCGCTGGTCGAGGGCAAGGTTGTGTTCACGCCCGCCGATGGCTTCACCGGTGATGCGCGCTTCACCTACACCATCTCCGATGGCAATGGCGGTGAGGCAACCGGCGAGGTGACGGTGACAGTGCGGCCGCAGCCGAACCGGGCGCCGGTCGCTGCCGCCGACGAGGTCGCAGCCGAACAGGGCGAGAGCCTGACCATCACGGCAGCAACGCTGCTCGCCAATGACCGCGACGCCGATGGCGACGAGCTCGAGCTCCTGTCGGTGCAGGACGCACAGCATGGCACGCTTGCGCTCGACGACGAGGGCAATGTTGTCTTTACGCCCGCAGAGGGCTTCACCGGTGAGGCCTCCTTCACCTACACCGTCTCCGACGGCAAGGGGGGCGAGAGCAAAGCCACGGTGAAGGTGAAGGTCGAGCCGCGGGCCAACACCGTGCCCGTTGCTGGCAATGATGCGGTAAGTGCCCGGGCGGGCGTGGTTGCGACCATCTCGGCGGCAACCCTTCTCGCCAATGACAGCGATGCGGATGGCGATGAGCTCGAGATCCTGTCGGTGCAGGATGCCGAGCATGGCACCGTATCGCTCGATGAGGAGGGCAATGTGGTCTTTACGCCCGCAGACGGCTTCACGGGCGAAGCCTCCTTCACCTACACCGTTTCCGACGCCAAGGGTGGCGAGACCACGGCCACGGTGAAGGTCACGGTTGCCGATGAGGATCCCACCGATCCCCATGAGGGCTGGACCAAGGGCACGCCGGGTGCGGACAATCTGCGCGGGAATCTCATCCGGGAGAACAAGATCTACGGTGATGATGGTGATGACCGCATTACCGGGGGTCTGCGCGCCGACCAGCTGGATGGCGGCGAGGGCGATGATCAGATCCGCGGCAGCATCGGTAACGATATCCTCAAAGGCGATGCGGGCGATGATGAGCTCGACGGCGGCATCGGCAATGACAAGCTGATCGGCGGCGAGGGCGATGATGTCCTCAAGGGCGGTCTCGGTCATGACGAGCTCGATGGCGGTGCCGGCGATGACCAGCTCTCGGGCAGCATCGGCAATGACATCCTCAAGGGTGGTGAAGGCAATGACGTGATGAGCGGCGGGCTTGGGGCGGACACCTTCGTGTTCGCGGAGAATGCAGGCTCCGACATCATCACCGATTTCGGGCTTGGTGCCGATGTCATCGATCTTGCGGCCCTCGACTTCGCCGATTTCGAGGATGTGCTGGCAGCGCTGGAAGAGTCGGATGAGGGGGTGGTGCTGAGCATCGATGACAGCGGCGATAATCTCGTGCTGCTCGAAGGCGTCGCCATCTCCAGCCTTTCCGCCGACGACTTCCGCTACGCCTGATCGGGTTAACCGCACAGACCTGGCCCGACGACCGGGCCAGGCGCGCAAGGCACGCAAACACAAGGGGGCCGGTTGGCCCCCTTGATCTGTTTAGGGAGGGGAACATTGCTGCGGTCCTCTCACGCCTTTCCTCCGGCAAGAGGATTTGAGCGAAGAATTCCAACAATTCCATCGGAGGCACGACGAGTATTGTACGTCTTACGTTCGATGTAGCGGGCCCTCACATCCACTTGCTGAGAGCGAGCACTCAGCGGATCTCGCGCTCTGCCTATATCGCTGGATCGAAAGAGAAGGCAAGAAAGCGGATGATGGACCATTGGCCGCTCGGCTCGCGCTGAAAAATATCCATCCCAACTTCCCGGCTCGTGCTCGTTTCAGAGCCTCGCTCTGTGGTCAGTTCCCATATCAGTCGAACAACAGCGATGTCTCCGGATACGATTATCTCATCGATCTGAGGACGATAGCGCAGCGTGACGTTGGGCTTGGCCAGTACATTGGCTAAGCGCGTACAGACCTCGTCGCGGCCTGCTGCGATCGCGCCAGGCACGGAGGAAATCAGGTCTGAGCTAAACAGATCACAAACCCCAGCAATGTCTCGGGTGTTGAAAGCGTCTGCCCAGAGATGCAATCGCTGCGCAATTGCGATCTTGTCCTGATCGACATCTGCTTTTGCAGAGACACTGCCTAGGCTCGGCAGCAGCAGGCCGAGGGCAAAAAACAAGCCAATCGCTCTGATCCGCATTCGAGACCTGCCTCGTCACTTCGCAGCTGACACTGACTCTTACAGCAATTCGCGTGTCTGAGCGGTTCCCGTTAGGCAGCGCGTTCAAAGTTGACACACGCTCTTGGCACCGTTCAGTCGAAGCCTCCCGACCTCTGTTCGGCTCACCCGATTTGCTCAATTGCCAGTGTTTCGGGCGGAAGCGGTTTGATCAGTGACTTCGCGGAGACGGAAGGGTCGAGCCAATCAGCCCAGGCGCTCCGATCGAGGATCACGACTTGCCGGTCATGATAGAGCGCAATATCGGGACCCGGCGGCATGGTGAGCATGGTGAATGCCTCGCCGACATCGGGTGTGGCGCGCCAGATTCCGGCGATGCAGAAGATCGGCTCGTCCTTCTTCGTGAACAGCCACTTGTCCTTGCGCTTCTTCTTCGGATCCTTCGGGTCGGTGAACTCATAGAAGCCGTCCACAATGATCAGGCATCGGTTCGATGTGAACTCCCGGCCTTCTGAGCGGAAGTTATAGACCGGCCGCTTGTTCGGCCCCGGCCAGCTCCAGCGCCGCTGAACCATATCTGCTTCTCCGCGGATAACATCGATGCTTCTGGCGATCGGGGCCACGTCCGTGACTTTGATGTCTTCACGCGGTTGCAGGTTCGGCACTCCCTCCCCGAAGCGGATCGTGATCTTGTGCTCGTCGAATGCCTTCACGATTGAATTGACATCCGCCCTTAATCGATAGGCATTGCACATCCAGCTTCGACCCAGACCACGGGATACCCAGATTGTCAGCGAGTGCCGCGTCTTGCGTTCTCCTTTCTGAAGAACGCCCATTCCTCAATCACACGACCATCAGGCAGATGACAGTAGCCGACAGCGCCTCTGGCTTCGTTACGGATTTCAAGTTTGCCTCCCTTCTCAATGCAATATGTTGAGGCGGGGTTTGCCAATCCAACACTGTCATCTGGTTCAGCGGTCAAACCCACCGCGGCAGCCATAACAAGGCCGCCGCTAATCACTGCCGATTTTATCATGTTCTCCGCCTCCATAGATCGTCAGCATTTTTCTGGCTTATGATTGGACGTCGGCATCTTCCGCCGTGTGGTCTGCTTCCACAAACGAACGTATTCCTCGGCCCCTTGACTATGCCAGCAGTAGCTTTCCTGCTTGTTGACGGCAAATGTAGCGCGTATCCCGCCTTATGTGGTGATTCGGCGGCCGCAACGTGAGCCGTGGCAGGCTGGTCGTGAAATGGCGCCGAGGCAGCGAGTGCCGGGATGGGCAGCGACGGCGTCCCTGGTCCAGACCATCATTCACGGCTAAGCCGTGCAAGCCAAGTCAGGCGCAACCCGCAATGAGCTCGAGCAGGTGGCTTGTGGGTTTCTGGCATCCTGGCCGAAGACTTGAGCCGATTGCCATTTTTGTGGATCTATCAGCTGAAGTCATTGATCAGAACTGAAGTTGTACTTCCGTGCCGATGAAATGAACGGTCTTGCTGGGGCCGGTTTCCTTGATGAACCGGCCCGGATAGAACTGTGAATACGAGATCATGGCATTGAGATTGCGACTGTGCTCGTAGGTCAGCACGATTTCAGCCTGCGTTCCGATGAAATGCGCGTCGCTTCCGCCATTGCCGCGGATGAGAGTACCGCCGAAATCGTAGATGCCATCGCCCTTGCTTTCGCGCCAATAGAATACGGCCGCGCCGCCCAGGGACCAGCCGCGCCCGAGCTGCAAGTCCAGGGTCGGATGTAGGTTGATCAGGTTCTCCGGACCGAGAAGCGTCAGCTCGCCGAAATATTTGCCCTTGGGGAACATCGGGTTGAAGGTCTGGAGATTTGGGTTGTTCGGGTTGCGGTCACCGCTGATGATATTGGCCCTCAGGCCCAGATGCGGCGAAAGCGGGACCTCGGCAAAGGTGTAGCCGGTGCTTGAGGCCACCGACCAGGCTGAGATATCGCCATCCGCGAAGGTGCCGAACTGGTACATCGCCTCCCAGTTCCAATCCCAGTCTTGCGCCGTACCGAAAAATCGGGCGCCGATCGTGTGTCGTCTTTCGTAACCGGTGCCTTGGTTGAAGGTCGCATCTTCATTGTCATAGCCGATATAGTAGAGGTCGAGACCGGCCTTCGTCCCGAGCGGCAGATCCGTGGTGCCATAGGCTGCCCAGGCCGAAATATTCTCGTCACTGCTATCGTTGAAATCGCCCAGCCCTGGCTCGACCGGGCGCCCATAAAACCCGTCGATCCGCCAGCCATTGCCTTCAACGAAAGCTTTGGCGGCATCGAAGCTGCGAAGGACGTTTGGTCCATAGCGCGCACTGATGAGACGCTCCGAGCCATAGGACAGAATTTGCCGGCCCGGTCGCAGGGTCAACACCGTCCCAGCACCAAGGGGAATGGCGAGATCGGCAAAGCCTTGAAGAAGATCAAGACCGGTCTCATCGACCGGTGTCTCGAAGGGCTCCTTGCCCTGGGCCCAGGCGCCGATAAGCTCTCCGAATACTCGAACATGCGGGCCGAAATGAAAGTCGGCGGCCATCAGTGCCCGATACCAGAGATAGCCGTCGTCTGGCGCAGGCTGCTGCCCCCAATTGTTATTCTTATAAACCTCGTAACGCAGGCGGAACTCGCCCCCGAGAGTGAGATAGGTTTCGCTACTCTCATCCAAGGGGATATATTTGAGCGGTTCCCACCAAGTTCCCATCCGAGCATCGGGATCAGCCAGATAGCTGTAGTCTTCACCATAGCGCAGTGCTGTGAGCGGCGGTGGATTGGGGCTGGATTGGGCGCAGGCGTGCCCTGAGAACGCGAGACAGAGCGCATATCCTCCGACGACGAACTGCCAGCCTCGCAGCAGAGCCGCGGCCCGCTTGACGGGGCGTTCAGGCTTTCGTTGCGGGCCGGCTCGGCGATCAATCATCGGATCACAACTGCAGAGTACATCGCATCGTTCGGCGGTTGGCCCGCCTCGCGATCCAGCCATCGATGCTAGCCGGTCCGGCGCCATCCGCAATGATAAGAATGAAGCCGCCGACAATGGCGAGATGTTCAAGGCTAGTTGTCAGTTGGTGCTGGAACTCTGTCCCGATGAGGCCGGTCGGATTATGCGCAAGCGCCGTGGCGATGATGGTGAAGCCAAGCAGCAGAAAGGCTGCAAGCCTGGTCCAGAAGCCAAGAAGAACCATCCATCCTGCGCCAAGCTGGACGAGGATGGTCAGAACCAAGAATAACCTTGGCGCTGGCAGGCCAAGTCCTGTCACCTCCGCGAGCCCGCCCGGCGGATCAAGGAGTTTGCCGACGGCGCTATAGAGATAAACCGCGCTGAGGCAGATCCTCGCGAACAGGGCCGCAGAGGTCCTGGCCGTCTGCGACCGCGCGATTTCCAGGGCCATGACGCTAAGGCCCTCCAGAATGTGTTCTGCCGGGGGATGCGGTGACATGGGCTTCCGGGAACAGCCACCGGTGGAGCGCTCTCGTCACGATCGGCATCACGACCCAGGTGAGCAGGATCACGATGATCGCGGCCACGATCGCATTCACGAGCAGCATCGGAAAATGTTGAATGTAAGGAACCACCAGGAGCCCCACGATTGTCGATACCGGGAATACGCCGATGAAAGTGGCCACCGCCATCTTGACCTTGCCCGGTTTCGGCAAGCCCGGCACGTCGTCGCGGGCGAACCAGCCCTCCAGCCCCGAAAGTTCGTCTATGCGCGGATCACCCTCGGTCAGCTCTCGTAACCTCCGCATCCAGGCCGCATATTCCGGCGTCGAGGTGAAGGCGCGACGTGCTTCCTTACTCTCGAAACGCGCAACGACGGTGTAGTCACGGCCGCCCTCGATCATCCGGAAGAGTTGCATCCCGCGATGCCCCGGAAAACTCAGGGCGAAACCGGTGAACTCCTGCATCGCAGCCTGAAACGCACTCTCGCGTCCTTCCCTGATGCGGCGATGCACAACGACAGTGACAGTCTCGGCTGGAGATGCTCGGGATGTTTCGGTCATGATCTGATCAATCAAATGAAGCAGGAGCAGCCGAGCGCGCCCCAGAACGATTTGAGATCCGATGCCGGAACAGGCGATGCCCAGGCATGCGCATGCTCGTGGCCATGCACAGAGCAAGATTTCGAGCAGCCGCAGAGCAGGCCACTGACCCGATCGAGCACGCTTGGCTGGCTATCCTTGGCGCTGGATCTTTTCGCGGCGGCCGGCTCGGCATGCTGATAGCCGCCGAACCGCTTGACCGGTGACCAGGACGGCGAGATCGGAAGCGCAGCGGGCGCATGGGTCTTGAAATCGCCATCGGCCCAAACGATCCGCCCACCGACAATGGTGAGGACCGATGTCAGGTCCTTGATCTGATCAGACGGCACTGACAGATAGTCGGCGGAGGGTACGGCGAGATCGGCATATTGGCCGGTTTTGATCTGACCCTTCTTGCCTTCTTCATTGGAGAACCAGGTGGTGGCCTGCGTCCATAACCGCAGGGCGGTTTCGCGGTCGACCGTGTTCTCCGGCCGATAGAGCTGCAGGCCGGCCAAGGTTTTGCCGGTCACCAGCCAATAGAGGGAGACCCAAGGATTATAGGAGGCCACCCGCGTGGCATCCGTGCCCGCCGAGACCGCGACCCCCGAGGACAGCATACGCGCGATCGGCGGTGTGGCTTCGGCAGCAGCGGCACCATAACGCTCGACGAAATACTCGCCCTGGTAGGCCATGCGATGCTGGATGGCGATACCGCCGCCCAGCGCGGCGATGCGATCGATCGAGCGCGACGAGACGGTTTCGCCGTGATCGAAGAACCAGTGCAGCCCGTCGAAGGGGATATCGCGATTCACCTTCTCAAAGACATCCAGCGCGCGACTGATGGTTTCCTCATAGGTGGCATGCAGCCGGAACGGCCACCTTTGAGCTGCAAGATGCCTGACGACCGCTTCGAGGTCTCCCTCCATGCTGGCTGCCATGTCAGGACGCGGCTCGCGGAAGTCTTCGAAATCTGCCGCAGAGAAGACGAGCATTTCACCGGCGCCGTTATGCCGGTACATGGCATCGCCGTTGCCGGGCTTCACCATGCCCGTCCATCGCTTGAAATCGTCGAGCTCGCCGCCCTTGTTCTGAGTAAAGAGGTTATAGGAAATACGCACCGTCATCTGGCCAGCTTCGGCGAGCTCCGAGATCACCTTGTAGTCATCGGGATAGTTTTGGAAGCCGCCCCCTGCATCAATCACACTGGTGATGCCGAGCCGGTTCAACTCACGCATGAAATGGCGAGAGGAGTTGAGCTGATCCTCGTGGCTCAGCTTCGGTCCCTTGGCCAGCGTGGCATAAAGGATGGTCGCATTGGGCTTGGCGATCAGCATCCCGGTCGGCTCCCCGTTGCTGTCCCTGACGATCGTGCCACCCGGTGGTTCCGGTGTGTTGCGGTCATAGCCGCAGGCACGCAGCGCCGCCCCGTTGAGGAGCGCGCGGTCGTAGAGATGAAGGATGAAGACCGGCGTCTCGGGCGCGACCTCGTTGATTTCATCCAAGGTCGGTAACCGCTTTTCGTCGAATTGGTGCTCGGTGAAGCCACCGACCACACGGACCCATTGCGGTGGCGGTGTGATCTGCGCCTGCGCCTTCAGCATAGCCATGGCATCGGCCAGCGAGCGGCAGCCATCCCAGCGCAGTTCCATATTGTAGCTGAGGCCGCCGCGGATGACGTGGGTGTGGTTGTCCTGCAGGCCGGGTATGACGGTGTGACGCTTCAGGTCGATGCGCTGCGTGTTCGGGCCAGCCAGCTTCAAAATATCCGCATCGGTGCCAACGGCCCCAATGAGCCCGTCCCGGATCGCGACTGCCGACGCCCGCGGGTTCGATCTATCCAGCGTGACGACGGTGCCGTTGAAGAGGATGAGGTCTGGTGATGAGGCTGGCATATCTTGTGCTCCCGATGAGCGAGGGCTGGCAACACTGGCAGCTGCGGCCACTGCGGCCAGCCGAAACAAGGATCGGCGATCTGTTTGCGTGGCTATTGCAGGATCACCGGGCGAATTCTGATCTTCCATGCTGATCAACTCCCGTCCGTGATCCCGCATATAATCGGGCGGTGTACCCTGTCGTTCTCAATGGCCTTCTGACCCGCCGAACATGGTCTTGGCGTAGATGATCCCGAGGCCATAGGCGCCGGCGAACCGCTTCGCGATGCCGGTCGTGAGGTCGTAGGTCTCCGAGCGCGCCCAGTCGCGCTGGAGCTCGAGCAGGTACTGAAGCGATGTCATGGGCCTGGCGCCCGCCTGCATCATCCGCTCTACCGCGCGCTCATGCGCTTCGGGCGATACATCCCCACAAGCATCAGTGATCACATAGACCTCGAAACCCTGATCTATCGCTGACAAGGTGGGGCCGACGATGCAGACGGAGGTCCACAGGCCCGCAAAGACAAGGCGGTTCTTGCCGATGGCATTCACCTGCCGGACGACATTGGCGTCCTCCCAGGTGTTCATGCTGGTGCGGTCCAGAAGCTCCTGACCGGGGAACGCCTCGGTAATTTCTTCGAACATGGGACCCGAGAAGCTCTTCTCGGCAACTGTGGTCAGGATTGTTGACACGCCGAAGCCGGCAGCCGCGTGCGCCACTAGCGCGGCGTTGTTGCGCAAGCTGACGGCATCGATCGAGTGGGTCGCAAATGCCATCTGCGACTGGAAGTCGATCATAATGAGCGTGTGATCTTTCGGCGAGAGAAGAAGCTTGCCGGGGGTCGGGGTGGCGTTTGGCATGGGGTCACTCCTCGTTGCTGTATTGGTTGCAATATTGTTGGCGGCCGGTGCCTCAGCGCTGGCGCGATCCGGATCTTGCTAAGCTGCCCTCGCCAGAGCTGCGCGGACGCATCCGAGCAGAGCATCAGGACCCACAGGCTTGGCGAGATAGCAGAGGATGCCTGCCTTACGGGCGCGGATTCGCGTCGCCTCGTTCGGATAGGCCGTCGTCAAAATCGTTGGAATGATCCTGCCCTTCGCCGTCAGATGCTCATGTAGTTCGAGGCCGGTCATGCCGGGCATCTGAACGTCGGCGATGAGACAGGCGGTCTTATCTTCCCGTCTCGAATTCAAGAACTCAGCAGCGCTTGCGAACTCGGACGCCCCGAACCCGAGCGAGCCCAATAGTGCGACTATGGCATGCAGCGCCGATGCATCATTGTCGACGACGGCGATCGATGGGCTGCCATGTGGTTCGTCATTTTCCATGAGGCGTCCGATAGGTGTTGGACGCGCGAACATGACTGTCACGCGATCACCAATGCGGATTGAACATGACCCGGATGATCGGTTGGGTTCAATTATACCGTCGTATCGTTGACCCAATATGCACCGGCGCTCATAGTACTGTGTAGGTGTGACGATGTACTGGCGCCATAAACCCCGTGGCAGGTCCTCTCGTGATCTCATCTGTGAAAGATCTTGGCTCCGATTTATAGGAGGATGGACATGACTGTGCTCACCCATAAGCGGGCCAAAGTGAATGGTGTGACATTGCACTATGTCACCGCGGGGAGGGGGACGGTCGTCCTCTGCATGCATGGATGGCCGCAGAACCATCGCGAATTCCTGCCGGTGATAGAGCGCTTCACGGATCAATACGCCTTCATCGCCCCTGACCTGCGTGGCTTTGCCGACAGCGACAAGCCCTATGGGGGCTACGAGCCGAAGACGATCGCTCAGGACATGCTGGCGCTGCTCGAAGTGGAACGGGTCGAGAAATTCCACATCCTCAGCCACGATCTCGGCGGGCCGCCCTCTGTCGCGCTGGCCTATGCGGCGCCCGAGCGTGCTCTGTCACTTGCCACGATCGAGACGCCGTTTTTCGGATTGGATTTTCCGGGCTATGTGGATCCGCGGGTGCCCTACTGGCATCTGGGCATGCATATGAACATGGATGTCACACAATTCTTGGTCGAGGGCCGCGAAGAGCAGTATCTGCGGCACTTCTTCCGTGACTTTGCTTATAATCCGACAGCGGTGCCCGAGAGCGACATACAACAATACGTCATGCAGATGCGGCAGCCTGGAAATCTCCGCGCGAGCCTGAACCATTACGGTTACATCCCGCAAATGGCTGCGCAAACCGCCGAACTCACCAGGAGCAAGCTCTCCGTGCCGATGCTCGCCTGGGCAGGTCGCGCGTCCTTCGGCGATCATTGTTTCGACTGCGCCAAGGCAATCGCTGCGTCTGCTGAAGGCGGCGTGATCGAAGAGTGCGGACACTGGGTCTTCGAGGAGAAGCCAGATTTCATTTGCGAACAGCTCGGCCGCTTTTGGGCGAAGCACAGCTGACCACTTGTCGGGTTAGCTCAGGTCCATCACGGCGCCTATCCTGCGCCGCGAGCGAAGCCCTAGGGTGAGGCTGTCGGAAAAGCGGACCAGCTCAGCCAACGAACCTGCTTGCATCTTGTGCATCATCTGCGCCCGATGAACCTTGACGGTGATTCCGCTGAGCTGGAGTTCGCTAGCGATCTGCTTGTTCACCTTGCCGGCGACGACCAAGCTCATAATCTCGCGCTCGCGAGGGGTGAGTGCGCTGAACCGCTCCTGCAGCCTGGTGATGATCGCGGCCTCGTCACGATGACGGCGATCGAGATCCAGGCCCTTGTGCACCGCATCGAGCAGGTCTTGGTCGCGAAACGGCTTGGTCAGAAACTCGATGGCTCCGGCCTTCATCGCGGCGACCGACATGGGAATGTCGCCGTGGCCCGTGACGAACACAATGGGAAATGGGGTGCCTTGTTCTGCCAGATCACGCTGGAGTTCTAGCCCGCTGCGGTCGGGCAGTCGCACGTCAAGCACCAGGCAGGAGGGCGCGTCGACAGGCGAGCGATGCGTGAATTCCCGCACGGAGGCGAATGTTTCAACCCGGTGACCAATCGATGTCAGTAGGCTCTCAACAGACATGCGCAGGGAACTGTCATCGTCCACGACGTATACGAGAGAATCATTCATGACGGCTGCTCCATGGTCGACGGATCCTCGTCATTCGCAGGTAGCGTAAAATGAAAAACCGCTCCGCGCGGCTGATTGTCCGTCGCCCAGAGGCGTCCGCCATGCCCCTCGATGACCGAACGGCAGAACATCAGGCCCATTCCCATGCCATTGGGCTTGGTTGTGAAGAATGGCTCGAAGATGCGCTCCTTGTCTGTCAGGGCAATACCTGAGCCCGTGTCGCCAATTCTAACCAGTGCGTCCCCTGGGTGCGAAAAAGATGACGTTATGGTGAGCACGCGCTCGCTCTCGGGCGTGCGGGCCATGCCATCTACTGCATTCGCAATGAGATTGAAGACAACCTGCTGCATTTGCATGGCATTGCAGGTGACGGATGGCAGATGCCGATCTAGCTCTGTTCGAACCGAGATGCGGCCGCTGCGGAGGTCAAGGCGGGCACGTTCAAGCGCATTCAGAACAATATCATTCAGACTCACCCGGCGACGGTCACGGGCTCCTTTTCGAAACATCGAACGGGTGGCTTCGATGATCATTCCCGCGCGGTGGCCATCATCGACAATGCGCTTAAGCGCAGCCTTTGTCTGCTTCAGGTCGCCCCCCTCGCGCTCGATCCACCGCAGGCCCGCAGCAGCGTTGGTGACCATGCTGGCGAGGGGCTGATTGACCTCATGGGCGATCGATGCCGCCAATGCCTCCATGCCCACCAGTTGAGCCTCTCGGATACGGCGCTCGGCCAAATGCGAACGGAGCAGCCGCCCATAAAGCCTTGCCGTTTCCGAAAGCAGTACCACCAGGACGACGCTCGCCGATGCCAATCCACACAAACGGCCGGCCCACCATCCAACACTCAGCCGTCCCGCACTGAGATATGAGAGCAGCAACACTTCTACGATCACGGTGCAGATTACGACCATGAGCCAGATATCGAGGACTGAGCGTCGGCCGGTAAAAAGCAGCATGATCGCCAAGATCTGAAGGAAAAGGGCAAGAGCGGGAACGTAATCCCAAGTCTCGGCAACATGCCTTGAGTCCGACATGAAGGTCGGCAATGCGTCGCTCAGCTCCAGAGAAATCAATGTGATCGCGATGGCGAGTACAATGAGGGCGAGTATGGTGCCGAAAATCATCTCGCGAGAGCCGAACCGATCGAGATATACATCGCGCGCTGGTCTGTTCAGAAAAGCATAGACAACGACCAGAAGGGGAAACTCGATCCGGCGAACGGCAGCAATCGTCGCCGTGCTTTGCAGCCCAGATTGAAGGAGGCCGGTTGGCGCGAAAACCCCGGGAAAGGTGAGTACCCAGGGGACGACGAGCAATGCTGAGCACAGATAGCCACTTGCGAGGATAAGGATTGCAAGCGAGCGCTGGACTGAAAACAGCGCCAGAAGCAGGGCGGCAGTGATCAGCTCGGCAACGAGCACAGCCGCGGCATAAGCAGGCAGGAGGAGCGATGATCCTTCGAGCGGCTCCCGCGCATATGGAGCTGCAACAATCAAGGCGATGATGAGGGCCAGTATTGCCGAGCCAGCGAGATAGAATTCAGGTCTCCCCGCCGGCATCGTCGACAGGAGAAAAGGACTTTCCGAGAGGTGCTGTTCGGAGACGATGGCCATTTTAGTAACGGCGGAGCTCACTCCGCTCCCTTGCGGATCTTACCGGCGGCTCACATCGCGGACGGTAAGACCTTATCAGCTCTGGACGAAGCGCGGCAGCAAGACGCCTTGCGACTCCCGCGATCAGCGGCTCGTCGCGACACTCAGTTCAGGAGGAATAGGGCGTAGCCCCACTCCACGCCTTCCTGACCAAGTCTCGCAAGCTGGCCGGTTCGACTGGAACGGGATTGTCATAAGGGTCAACGATTGCCTGCTGGACGGCGAGGTCGACACCGTTCTCGGGCATGCCAAGCTCCTTAAGCGATCGTGGCGCATCGAGGCGTCGGGCCAGCGCATAGAGCGCCTGCGCTGGATCAGGCTCACCAATCGCCCGCGACAATCGCTGCATGGCAAGAGGAGTGGCCGGCGCATTAAAGGCGACCACATGGGGCAGAAGCACGGAATGGGTCTCAGCGTGGGGCAGGTTGAAGGCGCCTCCTAGGATATGTGCCAGCTTGTGCTGCAGTCCCATTGTGGTGGCACCAAGAGCAGCTCCACACAGAAAGGCACCGTACATCGCCTCCCACCTGGCTGTCCTGTCGGTCAAGTCTCGCATTATCGGCGGAAGCGCGTGGACGAGTGAGCGAATGCCGTCTTCCGCCAAATTTGAGATTACGGGATTGCCATCTCTGGCATAGAGCGCCTCAACCCCGTGCGCGATCGCATTCATGGCGGAGCTGACGGAAACCGACGCGGGAACATCCAGGCTCAGATCGATGTCATAGATCACGGTTTTTGCGCGCATATACGGGCTTTTGCGCGTTATCTTCCGGCCATCGGCCGTTTCACCGAGCACGGCGGTCATCTCCGAACCTGCATAGGTGGTCGGCAGAATGATCTGTGGCAGCTGCGTGCGTAGCGCGATCGCCTTGGCAAGGCCCGTTGTCGAACCGCCACCCACCGCCACGATGGCGTCGGCACCGGTTTCCCGGACGGTATCGACCGCTCTCTCACTCACTTGGACGGGCGCGTGCATCACGGCCGTGGCGAGCGCGGCGACACATATCCCGCCGAGCTGGTCGGCGACGGCGGCAGCAAGCTGCTTGCCCCGCCCGGGTGTGCTGAGCACAATGGCGCGGCTTGCGCCGAGCCGTGTTACCTCTTCCGCGATCCTCGACATGGTTCCGCTGCCGAAGATGACGCGCGGGATTTGGGCCTCATAGATGAAGGTTTGCATCTGATGGACACTCCAAGGCGAGGGACACTCGCGAGATCCACAATCTCATGAATTCAGGAAGGTGTTGATGGCCACGAGTTCCTCTGGTCGGACCTCGTGGCCGCCATCGTGAAGAATAAGTTGCAGGTCAGCTCCCTGGCTTTTGAGAAAGTCGATAAATGCCTGCGTGACGGGCAGCGGACAAATCGGATCTCGTCGGCCCGCGGTGATCAGCATCTCGAGCCTCCGCAGACCCGGATTTGGTTCTGGCCTCCAGGGGATCAGCGGGTGCATTAGCACGATGCGATCGAACAGGTGCGGTGCATTGAGAACGACCGACGCCAGAATGTTCGCGCCATTGGAATAGCCCAGGCCATAGACCGGCAGCCCCTCATATTCTGCTTTGTGGGCGCGGATAAAGCCGATCATTTTCTCGGTGCGGGCAGCCAGGTCATCCATGTCGTAGACGCCTTCTCCGGTGCGACGGAAAAAGCGATTGGAGCCATGCTCCAAGACATCGCCGCGTGGCGCGATGATGCCCGATTTGGGCAGGATCTCCTGGACCAAGTCGGTGAACTGATGCTCGTCACCGCCGGTGCCGTGAAAGGCAAAGACCAGTGGCGCACCAGGGACTGGTGCCTTGGCGAAGTGGTGATAAGCGGTGAGCGACATGAGGGCATCCTTGTGAAGCGGCCCGCCAGCCGAAGCCGGCGGGCTCCCATCAATCTGTGATCGGGGTGAGGGTCTGCTCGATCCGGGCGCGCAGGTGAGCATGCTGGGAAGGGATCTTCAGCGCTTCACCGAGATGAGCCCTATCCTCGTCGCGATCAAAGCCCGGCTCGTTGGTGGCCACTTCAAACAGGACCCCACCAGGCGTGCGGAAATAAATCGCCCAGAAGTAGTCGCGATCGATCACGGGAGTGACGTGATAGCCGGTGTCGATAAGCGCCTTGCGCACCTCGAGCTGGACCTGGCGGTTTTCGACTGCGAATGCGACATGGTGCACCGAGCCTGCTCCTTGCCGGGCGGGCGCAGCTCCCGGCAATTCTTCGAGATCAACAAAATCAGCCCCGTTTCCCCCTGGCTTGTTGTAGCGGGTAAGGGCGTCCCGATGATCGACCTCCTCATATCCCATGAATTTCAGCAATTCGCTGGTGGCTGCCTTTTCCCGCAGCCGCATGGTCACCCCATGGAAGCCATGCACACCGACGTCAGCGGGGACGGGGCCGCCTGCGAACGGGACGCGGCTATCGCCATCCACTTCGACCAGCGCCAAACCATCGCCGTCGGGGCCGAAGAAGCGCAGCCGCTTCTCGCCGAAGCGCTTCAGTTCCATGAGACCGCGGACATCGTGGGCGGCCAAGCGGTTCTTCCAGTAGCCGAGTGAGCCCTGGGGCACGGCAAAAACGGTCTCGGAGACCTCGCCCGCGCCCGGGCGGCCCTTCACAATGTGCGGAAAGGGGAAATAGGTCATGATCGTGCCTGGCGCGCCGACCTCGTTCCCATAATACAGGTGATAGACATCCGGGCTGTCGAAATTGACGGTTTTCTTAACCCGGCGCAGGCCCAACAGCTTCGTGAAGAAGTCATTGTTCTGTTGAGCATCTGCGGCCAGCGAGGTGACGTGGTGCAGACCTTGAATCTGGGTGAGCATAGCGCGCTCCTGTCTCTCGGTAATCGGTTGGCCAACACCTAAGCGCGTAGACGCTGCGAGAGAATATTCATAATGTGGCATTGTTTATTGCATATGGAGCAATAATGGTCCGGTGATGGGTGAACTCGAATCCCTGCGTGTGTTCCTGGCGGTTGCTGAACAGCGGAGCTTTACAAGGGCCGCGCAGCAGCTCGGGATGACGCCCGCCTCCGTCACGCGTACGATCGCAGGGCTGGAGGCAAGGCTAGACGTCCAGTTGCTGGTGCGTACAACCCGCCAAGTGTCCTTGACCTCGGCGGGCGCGGTCTATGCCGCCCGGATTGCGCCGCTGGTGAAGGGTCTTGCGGAGGCTGCCGAGGAGACGCGGGAGGCGCAGGGCATCACCTCCGGTCTCATCCGGATCAGCGCACCTATGTCGCTGGGGCTGAAAGTGCTGCCCGCCGTGCTGTCCCAGTTCGCGACCCTGCACCCGGAGACCCATATTGCACTGAGCCTGGCGGACAGCTTTATCGACATTGTCGAGGAAGATTACGATCTGGCCATTCGCATCTCGGGGCCGCCTACGGACAAATCCACCATCTGGCGGAAGATCTGCCCGGTGCCGCGCGTGCTCGTCGCCTCACCAAACTACATTGCCAGCAAAGGCACGCCGCAGGCCCCGGAGGATCTGGCGGCCTTTGCGTGTCTGAGCTACAGCCAGGAGGGGCAGTACGAGGTTTGGCAGCTTTCCCGGGGTGCCAGCCATCGCAGCCACAAGGCGGTCGGCGGGTTCAGTGCGAACAACGGCGATCTCCTGGCGCGCCTTGCCATCAATGGCGAAGGCATTACGCTGTTGCCGCGCTTCATCATCGAGGATGACGTCCGCGCCGGGCGGCTGGTTGAGATCCTGCCCGATTGGAACACGCCTGAAATCTGGCTGACGCTCTATTATCCGCCCTATGAGCAGCTGCCGCTGCGGGTGGCGACATTCTCGGACTTTTTCGAGCTTTACGTGAAGGAAACACAGCCTTTGTGAAGGCGAAGAAGGTCCACAATCTTGTCTATGCTCAGCGGTTCGGCATATGGGGGAGGCGACGACTTTCTTTCGCCAATCGCGCCGAGTTCATTGAGGCGGTCGAGAATGGCGACGTCGCGGCAATGGAATGCTGGCCCGCAATCTCCGCTCGCTTGGTCACTTCGTCAGCGGGCAACCGCTTTCCTTGGCGGTCAAGAACGCCTGAGCGCCCGGCACCACCGCGATCAGCTTGTAGTAGTCCCAAGGCTTCTTCGACTCTGAAGGCCTCTTCACCTCGAACAGGTACATATCGTGCACCATGCGGCCATTGGCCAGCACCCTGCCTTTGGCAAAGGCGTCGTCGACCGGCAGCTCTTTCAGCTTCTTGGTGACTGCCTCGGAGTCGCTGGTGCCAGCAGCCTTCACCGCCTTCAAATAGCTCAGCGTTGCCGAATAGGTGCCGGCTTGGTTCATGTTCGGCATCCGTCCGGTGCGCTTGAAAAATCGTTCAGAGAAAGCACGGCTGCGGTCGTCGCGGTCCCAATAAAAACCTTCGGTCAGCACCAGACCTTGCGCTGCTTCGAGGCCGAGGCCGTGAACCTCGGAGAGCGTCATCAGGAGGGCAGCGAGCTTCTGGCCCTGCCGAAAGATGCCGAACTCGGCCGCCTGCTTGATCGAATTCGTGGTGTCCTGGCCGGCATTGGCGAGGCCGATGATTTTCGCCTTCGAGCTCTGAGCCTGCAGCAGGAAGGAGGAGAAATCCGATGAATTCAGCGGCACACGAACCGAGCCGACCACCTTGCCGCCGGCATGGGTGACGATCTCGCTGGTGTCCTGTTCCAGCGCATGGCCGAACGCGTAGTCGGCGGTGAGAAAGAACCAGCTATGGCCGCCCGCCTTCACCAGCGCGCCGCCGGTACTGACCGCAATCGCGTGGTTGTCGTAAGCCCAGTGAAAGCTGTACGGCGTACAGGCATCACCAGTGATGCGCGAAGTTCCTGAGCCGACTACAATATCAATCTTCTTCTTTTGCTTGGAGAGCTCCTGCACCGCCAGCGCGACCGTTGACGTCGTCAGCTCGGTGATCATGTCGACGCCCTCGGCATCATACCAGCGCCGCGCGATCGAGACAGCGAGATCGGACCTGTTCTGGTGATCGGCGGTGACCAGCTCGACCTTATGGCCGAGCACCTGGCCACCGAAATCCTCGATGGCCATCCGCGCGGCTTCGACCGAATATTTGCCGCCGTAGTCGGCATAGACGCCGGACTGGTCGTTCAGGATGCCGATCTTGATGCCTTGCGCCGACGCCGGGGCCGCTAACGACAGGGTGCACGCCGCAACCGCGGCGAAAAATCCCGATTTCACCATTATGGCCTCCCGCTAGTCTTTCTCAGGAAAGATCGATGCGCCATCATCCTACTTCCCGACCCTCGTCCATCTATTTCGGTCAAGGCACTAGGATTGCCGTTCCGGGCCCGCAGCTTCGGACTCGGAATCCCGACGGGCCAACGGAACGCGTCTCGAAGGTGATGGAAATCGTGTTCCGCTTCATCGCGCATCTGTGTACCGCAACTCACTCCGCGGCCACCGCTGTCATCTGGGCCAGCTTGCCCTCGTTCTTACCTTCCGCGAGGTTGCGCACCACCATGTAGAAGATCGGCGTGAAGATCAGGCCAAACAGCGTGACGCCGAGCATGCCAAAGAACACGGCGACGCCGACTGCCTGGCGCATCTCCGAGCCGGAACTGGTCGAGACAACCAACGGCAGCACGCCGAGGATAAAGGCAAACGAGGTCATCAGGATCGGTCGAAGGCGAAGCCGGCAAGCCTCGATAACGGCCGCCCGCCGTGACTTGCCCTCGAGCTCGATGTCGCGCGCGAACTCAACGATCAGGATTGCGTTCTTGGCCGCAAGTCCGACCAGAACCACGAAGCCGATCTGGGTGAGGATGTTGACGTCCTGGCCCATGATGCGCACGCCGATAGTGGCGGCGAACACACACATCGGCACGATCAAAATGACCGCGAATGGCAGTGTCCAGCTCGCATATTGCGCCGCCAGCACTAGGTAGACGAACAGCACGCAGATCGGGAATACGTACAGGCCGGCATTACCGCCGGTCACCTGTTGATAGGACAAATCGGTCCATTCGAAGGAAAAGCCGCTCGGCAGTGTTTCGTCGCCGAGCTTCTTGATGGTCTCGAGCGCCGTCGTCGAGCTCACGCCCGCTGCCGGTTCACCCTGTATTTCAGACGCCGGGTAAAGATTATAGCGCGCGACGCGGTCCGGTCCTGAGATGTCCCTGAAGCTCACGACGCTTCCGAGCATCACCATATTGCCGGCGGTATTACGGGTACGCAGCCGAGCGAGATCGGCAGTCTCCTTGCGGTACGGCAGGTCGGCCTGTGCCGTGACGTGATAGGTGCGTCCGAACAGGTTGAAGTCGTTGACATAGGTGGAGCCGAAGTAAGTCTGGATCGTGTCATTGACGTTTGCGATCGGGACGCCGAGCTTTTGTGCCTTAACGCGATCGATATCGACGAACAGCTGTGGCGTGTTGGCAGAGAACGGTGAGAATACCGAGGTGAGATCTGGCGATTTACGTGCGGCGACCACCAGTTCGTCGGTCGCCGCTGCCAGCGACTCGGGACCGCGCCCTCGTCGATCCTGGACGCGGATCGCGAAGCCGCCGCCGGTGCCAATACCCGGCACTGCTGGCGGCGGAATGACGATGACGGACGCGCCCTGAATCACCGAGAGTCGCTTACGCAATTCGGCCGTGATCGCATTCGCCGATAATCCCTTTCTCAGCCGTGTCTCCTGGTCATCGAACACCGGAAACAATGCCGCGGAGTTGGCCGCCTGCGTATATGTTGCACCGTTGAAGCCGATGAAGGCACCCATGCGGACGATACCTGGCGTATCCAGCACGATTCGCTCGATCTCGCGAACCACTGCGGTGGTCCGCGCCAGCGATGCGGCACCTGGCAATTGCGCTGAGATGATGAGATAGCCGCGGTCCTGCGCAGGAATGAAACCTTGCGGGGTGGTGGCCAAAAGCCAGCCGGTGCTACCGATCAGCGCGAGATAAATAACGACCATCACCGCCGTATGGCGGATCACAAGGTCCGCGGCAGCGGCGTAGCCGCGCGCAAGGCGATCGAAAACCCGGTCGAATGCGGCGGTGAAGCCGTCCCAGCCTCGCGCGATGATGTTCCAGCGCGTCGGCGGGCGCTTCTCCTCATGCGGAGCAAGGATCAACGAGGCAAGTGCAGGCGACAGCGTTAGCGAGCAGAAGCATGAGATTGCCGTGGCGACCGCAATGGTGACGGCGAATTGCCGGAAGAACTCTCCGGAAATGCCGCCCAGAAAGGCCGTCGGCACGAACACCGCGCAAAGCACCAGCGCGATGGAGACCAGCGCGCCGCCGACTTCCTCCATGGTCTTGAGTGCCGCCTCGCGTCGGCTCATGCCATGTCGGAGATGTCGCTCGACATTCTCGACGACCACAATGGCGTCGTCGACCACAATGCCGACCGCGAGAACCAGGCCGAACAGGGTCAAATTATTGATCGAGAATCCGAGGGCGGCCATCACCGCGAAGGTACCGACCAGCGACACTGGGATCGCGATGATGGGGATGATCGCGGGACGCCACCCCTGCAAAAACATCAGCACCACGATGACAACGAGCGCCATCGCCTCGTAGACCGTTTTGATCAGCTCATGAATTGATTGAGCGATGAATTCGGTCGGATTGTAGCCGATATTGTAGTCGAGCCCCTTCGGAAAGCTCGCCTTCAGCCTTTCCATGGTGTTTTTGATGTTTTTGGCGATCTCGAGCGCGTTCGATCCGGGTCGCTGAAACACCAACATTGCGACCGCCGATTTGCGCAATATGCGGCTGCCGGTGCCGTAGGACAGCGCACCGAGCTCGATGCGGGCGACGTCACGAAGCCGCACGATACGACCATCGGAGCCGGCTTTCACCACGATGTCCTCGAACTCCCCGATATTTTTGAGACGACCAGTGAAGACGAGGTTCGGCTGGAACGCACGATCGGCGATCGGCGGCTCCGCGATCTGGCCGCCTGCAATCTGCAGGTTCTGCGCACGGATCGCAGCCAGCACCTCGCTCGATGTCAGACCGATATTGGCAATCCGGTCAGGATCGAGCCACAGCCGCATCGAGTACTCGCGCGCGCCGGCCATCTGAATTTCGCCAATACCATCGATCCGCAAAAGCTGATCGCGGACCTGCAGCAATGTGTAGTTGGAGATGTATAGCTGATCGAATGTGTCGTCGGGCGACAGCATGAACACGGCCATCAGGTTGTCGGGCGAGTTCTTGCGCGTGATGACACCGTTGCGCTGCACTTCCTCGGGCAACCGCGGCTCGGCGATCGCGACGCGGTTCTGCACCAGCACCTGGGCCTTGTCGAGGTCGGTGCCGAGCTTGAAGGTTACGGTGATTCTGAGTTGGCCGTTGGAGCTCGCCTGACTGTAGAGATACAGCATGTCCTCAACGCCGTTGATCTCCTGCTCTATCGGGGCGGCGACGGTGTCAGATACGGTTTGCGCCGAGGCGCCGGGATATTGGGTGGTGACCGTGACGGTTGGCGGCACCACCTGCGGATATTCCGAGACCGGTAGCGTCGGATAGGCAATCGCGCCGACGATCACGAGCACGATCGACAACACCATCGCGAGAATGGGCTGGTTGATCGAAAGCCTGCCGAGATTCATGGTTTGGCACCTGCCGGCTTGTCGCCTGCCGGAGCTTGCGCCAATTCGGGTGCCACCTTGGCGCCCACTCGGGCGCGCTGCAGCCCGTCCACGATGATGCGATCTTCCAGCTTGAGACCTTCGCGAATCACACGCAACCCTTCATCGAGCGGCCCGAGCACAACTGGCCTTGCCTCCACCGTGTTGTCTTCCTTGACCACGAACACGATCTTGCGCGACTGATCGGTGGCGATGGCGGTGTCCGGGATCAGCAGCGCCTCGTAGGGCGAGGAGGCGATGATCCGGACCCGGCCGAACTGACCGGGCAGGATCGAAAGGTCCTTGTTCGGGATGATCGCGCGGATACTCAGCGTCGCAGTCGAGCCGTCCAGACGATTGTCGATGAAGTCCATCGTCCCCTCGTGCGAGGGTTTTGGCTCGCCGGCCAGCGCCACCTGCACCGCGCTCGGCCTCTCGCGCGAGCTCGGCCGCAGCCCTTCGGACCACCACAGCCGGCTGCTATGCCGATAGGTCACCTCGTCCACGTCGAAATAGATGTAGATCGGATCGAGTGATACGATCGAGGTCAAGAGCGTTGCGCCGCCCTCGCTGCCCTGGACGAGATTGCCCGGGGTCACCAGATGACGACTGACGCGACCGGTGATCGGCGCCACCACATGGGCGAATTCGACATTGAGCTGCGCGGCCGTCAGCGCGGCTTTGGCCTGAATCTCGGCTGCACGCGCCGCCTGAAGCGCCTGACGGCGCTGATCGACGGCTTGCTCGGAGACCACACTGGTCTGCACGAGGTTCAGTGCGCGGTCCAGATCCCGCTTGGCAAGCTCACCCTTGGCACGCGCGTCGGCAAGCTGCCCCTCAGCTTCTAGTGCGACCGCTTCGAACGGGCGCGGATCGATGACGTAAAGCAGATCACCAGCTTGGACGATCGCACCGTCCTTGAACTCTACCCGGTCGATAAAGCCGCCGACCCGGGCACGGACTTGAACCTCCTCGATCGCCTCGAAGCGACCTGTAAATTCGTCCCAATCGGTGATGGTCCGTTTGACCGGTTGCGCCACCGTCACCGGCGGGGGAGGCGGGACCGCCTGCGATTGCGCCTCCTCGTTGCAGCCCGCGAGCGCCAGCGCCAACAGCATAGCGATCGGTGCGCCGCCGCATGGTGCAAGACGGCGAAACGAACCGCGATCGCGCCGGATTGCCGGAGCCGGATGCTCCGTTCTGTCAATCGCGCTCAATTTGTCTTCCCTAGAACCTAGTATGTTGCAGTTGATTTGGATGGGTCGAGATCATGGTCCGCGTCGGTCGCGCCACCCAAAGTCTCGATACGACGCCGTTTGGAGAGTACTTTGCGCCACTGGCGAGGGAAATTACCTCTCGCCATGGAGTCGATAGACGATCGTTATTGCCGCTCGTCGCGCCGCGGCATGCCTGACCTCTTCGCGGTAATTAGGTCCGCTCGAGCGCGTCCTCGCGGAAGGAAGCGCCAGATTTCCCACCACAGTGTGCCAAGCGGCTTTCAGCCATTCCGATAACGGTCGGCTATCGACTCCATGGTGAAAGGTGATTTTCTTTCATTCAGTCGAAGTCCCAAGCTTGAGGGAGATGCCGCAGGCTGATGTACAGGCGGTACCAGTCATTCGCCGCGTTGTTCCTTAGCCGCGCCAGTCAATAGGAGACCTTCGCTTGGTTCTACCTACCGATACGACAGTAGCAGTCGCTTACGGCGAGACGCTCTCCCGGGTCGGCGACAGGATCACCGACAAATCAGCACCGCCCAGTGACAGCGCTGTCCGCGACTGGATTGGGCCGAAGACTTTCGAGTATTGGACCGAGCTGCGGGACTGGATCGAGGCGTTCTACCCCGGCGTCTTCGCGCCGGATTGGCTGTATGGGGGCAAGAAACGCGGTTGGTCCCTGCGCTACAAGAAGACCAAGGCGTTCTGCACTTTCCTGCCGGAATACAGACAGTTTTCGGTTGTCGTCGTCATGGGGAGGGCAGAGCGAGAGAAGTTCGAGTCGCGTCGCTATGCCTGGCGGCCGCAGCTGGTCAAGCTCTACGATGAAACCAAAACATACATTGACGGGAAATGGCTGACAGTTGCGATCTCTTCCGCAGACGACCTGCATGATGTGACGGAGCTTCTGACTATCAAGCGGCCCTCCACGGTCACGCGGTCGGATGTCGCGTAGAATGCTATCCAACAGGCGCCGCAGAGCGACGGCACGCAAGTATCTGGAGCGGCCGCGTTTATGCGGGAGCGTCGACAGGAGACCTTCGGTTGATTCTACCTACTGGTACGACAGTGGCAGTCGCCGACGGTGAGACGCTACGCCTTTTCCACAATACAGGCGTGAAACCCGGGGTGCATTTGGTCGAGATAACGCCGGGTGCGCTTGCGCCTGTAAACGCGGGATCGGGGGCGCGCCACCACACCGGCTCCGCCAATCCCGACGACAAGCGGGTAATAAAGGAGGATTTCGTCGCGGCGACGGCTGCGTTCCTCAACACGCTGAGCTTGGACGGGACCATAGAGCATTTGGTCCTTGTCACCGATCCGAGGACGCTGGGAGAGATGCGCAAGCTTCTCGACCGCGACCTGAAAGGCAAGATCATTGGCGAGCTGGCGAAGGACTTCAGCCGGCGGTCGCTTGAGGATATTGCCTCATTGATCGCGAATGCCTGACGCACATCCTGACGTGCTCGAGCGACCGGGTGTCCTTTTCCGAATGGCATCGTTTCGATAGCCGGGGGTGATTGGACCGTCGACTTTCGCCGGCCTACTTTCGTTTGCCTGCGAGGAGGCGACGGATGAAAGCGATCGTGGTGACGGATCAGGCGGCGGGAACAGCCGGGATGAAGCTCGTGGACCGGCCCGAGCCGGAAGCAGCGATTAACGATGTCGTCGTTCAGGTCTATGCCTCCAGCTTCACCTCGGGTGAGCTGACCTGGCCCTCGACCTGGACTGATCGTCTCGGCCGCGAGCGCATTCCGGTTATTCCCGGGCAGGAGCTGGCCGGAGTGGTCACAGCGCTCGGCTATGGCACCCGAGGGCTGTCGGTCGGACAGCGCGTATTCGGTCTAACAGACTCATACCGCGGGGGCAGCCTCGCGGAATATATCGCCATCGAGACGCGCAACCTCGCGCCGCTGCCGGGCGACGTCGACTTCACGGTGGCCGCAGGCGTGGCGATGCCTGGGCTGACCGCCTGGCAGGGGCTGATCGAGCATGGTCAGCTTCAGTCCGGGCAGAGCGTGCTCGTGCACGGCGCGGCCGGCGCGGTCGGTTCGATGGTGACACAGCTCGCACGTGAGCTCGGCGCCTACGTCATCGGCTCCGGACGCGCTGCTGACCGTCATAAGGCGCTGGAGTTCGGCGCACAGGAGTTCGTCGACCTCGAGAACGATGTCCTTGAAGACATTGGCTCAGTTGATCTGGTTTTCGACGTCATCGGCGGCGATATCGGGATGCGCTCCGCACGCTTGATTAGAGCCGGAGGAAAGCTGGTGACCATCGCCGGGCCGACTGAGGCGCGGCCCGCTGACGGCTTGACGATCGATTTCGTTGTCCTGCCCAATCGCACCCAACTGAGTGAGATCATCGAGCGAGTTCGTGCAGGACGGCTGCGGACGAACATCGGCAAGATCGCGACCCTCGACGATGCCGTCGCTGCCTTCAATCCGACCCAGCGGATCAGCGGGAAGACGATCATCCGCGTTCGTCAATGAGACTGGCATCGCGACGGCACTCTTGCAGAGTCTGTGGCGATGGAAGCACGAAACCCGCGCGCCGGATCCTGTGAGGTCGGTGCAGATGCCGGACGGCCATCATAACGCCCGGCTATCGTTTCCATGGCGCGACGTCATTTCCCATTCGCCGCAACGAATTTCATGCTTGGCCAATACACCTTGCTCATTCGGCACATGACAGTTTAGCGTTTTGTGCGGAGCGACGTTTCTCTTACCACTGACGGAGGAAGTTCGCCATGGTCACTCGTGGTTTCACAGGCCGCCCATCCGGCTCGGACCTATCGGACCGAATTCCCCCGGGACAGCATCTCGTCGACAATTTCCCGGTGCTTACCGCCGGCCCCACGCCAAGGATCGAACCCACGGACTGGACTTTCACGCTCAAGATCGGCCCTCGTCCGGTCAAAATCTGGAGCTGGTCGGAGTTCAACGCCCTTCCTCGAAGCAAGATGACACGAGACATTCACTGCGTAACCTCGTGGTCAAAGCTCAATACTGCCTGGGAGGGCGTGACCATTGACGACATTCTCGCGGATGCCGGCCTTAGCGCGCCCACTCCGTTCGTGCTCGCGCATTGCTACGACGGATACTCCACAAACGTGCCGCTTGCGGATCTTGTGACGGGAAAGGCGATGGTCGCTCTCAACTACGAAGGTCAGCCGCTGCCGCGTGATCACGGAGGGCCGGCGCGCCTGGTGGTGCCGCATCTCTATTTCTGGAAATCGGCAAAGTGGGTGAACGGGCTTCAGTTCACCAATCGTGATGAACCCGGTTTCTGGGAGCTGCGCGGATACCACGTGTATGGCGACCCGTGGCGTGAGCAGCGCTATACGAATGACTGATGTGTTTGCCGCGACGGCGCGCTGGCAGAGCTGCACGATTGTCGAGATCGCGGCGAGAACGCCGACCATCAAAAGCTTCTTTTTCCGCCTGACGGAACCGTTCGATTACAGAGCCGGCCAACACGTCGATATCCGCCTTACTGCGCCTGACGGCTACACGGCCATACGCAGCTACTCGATTGCATCGGCCCCGAGCGGTTCGGACGTGATCGAGCTTGCGATCGAGCGCCTCGTGAACGGTGAGGTCTCGCCGTTTTTCCACGACATCGCCGAGGTCGGAGACACGATCGACCTTCGCGGGCCGCTTGGCGGACACTTCCTCTGGCCTGAGCCGACCGAGAAGCCTGTGCTCTTGATCGGCGGGGGTTCCGGCCTCGTGCCGCTCATGGCTATGATCCGGTACAGGAAAGCCAGCGCCGAACCCGTACCCGTTGCGCTGTTGCTCTCCTCCAGGACGTGGGCCGACGTGCTGTTCAGGGACGAGCTTCTCGGGCTTGAGACGTCGTTGCCCGACTTCGCACTCGCCCTGACGCTGACGCGCGAGCCGGCGGTGCGCGGCAGCGACTTCAGCAGGCGGATCGACGCGGCGATGGTCGCCGACGTCGCGGCGCGGCTGCCTGTCTCTCCCGGCGGCGTCTTTGTGTGTGGATCGAATGCCTTCGTCAACATAGCGGCGGATGCCGCACTCGCATTGGGACTGGATTCCAGGTTGATCAAGACCGAACGCTACGGCGCTTGAAAGACCATGACTGTCGCTTGCTGCTCTAGATCGCTTTCAGAGGTTCCAGAAAGCGTGTCCGAGCGTCCAAACCAGTAGACCCGGCCTTCCAACGCATACGTGCAAGTGGCATCTCTCCCGTTGTTGCAGCGGGCCCGATACGCCGTCGAGCGCATTGCCTCGCCAGTATAAGTCGGCAGCAACTTGACGGAGAAAACACATGGAACTTCATCAAGTTCGCTATTTTCTCGCCGTCGCGTCCACGCTCAATTTCACGCGCGCGGCCGAGCAGTGCAATGTCACCCAGCCCGCCTTGACCAAGGGGGTACAGAAGCTTGAGCAGGAGCTCGGCGGCCAGTTGATTTACCGCGAGCGCCAGCTCACACAGCTTACCGACCTTGGAAAGGAAGTCCTTCCGATGTTGGAACGCACATTGGCTTCGGCGGAGGCAGTGCGTCGCCGAGCCCAAGAGTTCAAACGCAAGGAGGTCGCCCCATTGAGGATCGGCCTCGCCCCCTCCATCTCGGCGTCGCTTGTCCTCGATCCGATAGTGGAGATCGCGAAGTTCGTGCCCGGGCTCCATGTCGAGCTGCGCGAAGGTGTAGCGGAGAAGCTCGTCGATCTCTTGCTGGAGGGAGAGATTAACGCCGCCATGGTCGGGGATGTGCAGGACATGCCCGCTCGCATCGACGGCTGGACGCTGTTCGAAGAGCGTTATGTCGCGGTTCTCGCGCCAACGCACCAGCTCGCAAATCGTCCCTCGATCGGCATCGACGACCTCCGAGACACCATCTTGCTGGATCGCGCCGGATGCGACGTTGCTCCAAAGATCAAACAGACCTATTTCCCAAAGGAGCCGCCCCATTTGGGGCACTGCAGCGCTCATGAAATTCACCTGCAGCATATGGCGGCGGCTGGCTTTGGCGTGATGCTCGCACCCGAGCACATGCCGCGCCTACCAGCGCTCAAGACCATCCCGCTTGAAGGAGATCAGGTCTCGCGGGAAGTCCGATTGCTGGCCGTGCAGGGCCGCCGCTACTCGCCGGCGCTGGACGCTTTCGTCAAGGTCGCGCGACTTCGCGACTGGTCAACTGATCTTCCCCACCGCGGCGTGCCACACGCGAAGCTAGCGCAAGGCGCGGGGCGCGCCGGATGACCGCAACACTCATGCCGCCGGCCAACCGGCATCATCCAACCGAGCCGCAGCGTGACGTCCGACCGATGAAAAACCAGACCGACAAGACACTGGCCCAAATTCGCTCGGAGCTGTTGACGACGTTCAACGCCGCGGACTGGGAGTCATACAACCACCTCGTAGGTTGGCTTCGCGAAACAGGCGTAGCATCGTATGCATTGAAGGTCGGAGACATCGCCCCGGATTTCCTCCTTCCGGACGCTGATGGCCGTCTCCACTCCTCCGAAGAATTGCGCCATGACGGGCCCCTCGTCCTGAGTTTCTTCAGAGGCGGCTGGTGTCCATTCTGTACCGCCGAGTTGTGCGCGCTGCAGGCCGCGAAAGATGAGTTCGAGAGCGTCGGGGCAACCCTCGCCGTGGTAACGCCCGAGACAAGGGACTTCCCGCGCCAGCTCAAGCAGAGCCTGGGCCTGGACCTGAAGGTGCTCTCCGACGTGGATTACGGCGTTGCCGTATCCTATGGCGTATTGTTTCGAGTGCCCGACGAGACGAAGGCGCACTATTCCGCACTCGGTTTCGACTTTGGTGCGCGGCACGGCTCGCCGGTCTGGATGCTGCCCATTCCCGCAACTTACGTCATCGATACGGAGGGTCGGATCCGTAGCGCGTTCGTCGAACCGGATTTCACGATACGGGAGGAGCCGGCGCAAATCTTGGAATCGCTGCGCCAAGTCGCTTCCAAGTCCTAGCCGAAATGGCGAGACGGTGCACCGCTGCTCAAGACTTTGGAAGGTCGGGAACAAACCCGCGAACAAACGCCACGACTTTCTCAACCGACATTTCGCAGGGCCGCAGAGACGTCTCTCCCGAGTTCAGCCGGTAAAGGTTGAAGCTGATCAGATCGCCACCTGCGAGCGCTCGCGCGAACAGACTGGTCCGCTTTCCATCACGAGACGTCCGCACCGTGACACCGTATCGCAGACCCTTATATACGCCTTCGCTGTAGCCGCTCTGAATCGCGGCGAGCGCCGATTCGAAGTCCTATTCCAAAGATTCAGACCTTTCGATGGGCCAGTGCATTGGTCGCGACAGATTGAAACACTTTCAGCTTCGATCCTCATGGCATCGTTTTGATAGCCGGAGGTCATTAGACGCTCGCCTAGCCCATACTCTATCTTCAAGGCAGAATAAGCATGATCGGTACGGAGGGCGTCCCCCGAACCACTCCTGCATTTGAGGATGTCGGGGCCGTCGAGCTGTATGCCGAGAACCGGAGTGGCGGGGCGTGGTTTAGTATCGCCGTCTGGCCATATCGGTTGGGCACCAATTCCGGCCGCAAGGACATTGGTGGGCCGGAGCAACAAGGAGACCGTCATGCTTCCCACCAGATTGCTCGGAATTGTCGCGGCGCTGGCGATCACGGTGTCTGTGGCCAACGCGCAGGTCGTCGTTTCGTCCAAAATCGACACAGAGGGTGGGCTACTCGGCAACGTCATCAGCCAAGTGCTGCAGGCCAACGGCGTTGCAGTGACTGAAAAAATCCAGCTCGGCGGCACTCCGGTGGTGCGCCAGGCGATCATTGCCGGCGAGATCGACATCTACCCAGAATATACCGGCAACGCCGCGTTTTTCTTCGAAAAGGCCGACGATCCGCTCTGGACCGACGCCGCCAAGGCCTATGGTGAGGCCAAGAAGCTTGATTACGAGGCCAACAAGATCGTCTGGCTGACCCGCGCACCGGCCAACAACACCTGGGCCATCGCCGTTCGCAAAGATGTCGCCGAAGCCAACAATCTCACAACCTTCTCCGAGCTCGGCGCCTATATCGCCGGCGGCGGCGAGTTCAAGCTGGCCGCCTCGGCAGAATTCGTCTCCTCCCCGGCCGCGCTGCCGAAATTCCAGGAAGTCTACGGCTTCACCCTTAAGCCGGAGCAGCTGGTGACGCTGTCGGGCGGCGACACCGCCGCGACCATCGCCGCAGCCGCCCGGAAGACTAACGGCGTCAACGCCGCCATGGTCTACGGCACTGATGGCGGCATCGCTCCTTCGGGACTCGTGGTGATGGCCGACGACAAAGGCGTGCAGCCGGTCTACGAGCCCGCCCCGATCATCCGTGAATCCGTGCTGCAGGCGAACCCGCAGATCGAGGAGCTGCTGAAACCTGTGTTCGAGAAGCTCGACCTCGCCACGCTCCAGGAGCTCAACGGCCGCATCCAGGTCGGTGGTGAAGCCGCCAAGGATGTCGCGATCGACTGGCTGACCCAGAGCGGCTTCCTGAAGTAAGCCGCTCTTATCAATTGCATTTTGGGGTGGGCAGGACGACGGTCCACCCCTAATGTCTGGCCATGCGACTTGATCTGCTTATCTTGACGTGACCGACATGTCCGCGACCGCTCTCCGCCGCGTCCGAGTCGACAAGCTCGGCGTGCTCATCGCCGCCATCGCCGGTATCGCCACTTTCCTTCCGTTCTCCGCCTTCCGCGCCAATCGCATCGTGATCGGCGAGAACAAAGGGCTGTTCGCCGCGCTCCCTGACTGGGAGGCCGCGCTCCTCAGCCTCGCCATCGCCGCCTGCATCCTCGTCGGGCTTTTCAAGACCCCGGTGCTGTGGCGCCTCGCAGCCAGCCTCGCGCTCCTCGCGGTGCTGTTCATCGCCATCGGGCACGCCGGCACCTTCCTCACCCCGGAAGGCGACCGCATCGCCCGCGTCTCGCCGGGCTCCGGCTTTTGGCTTTTGATCTTCGCCTTCGCGCTGCTCGCCGCCGACGCCATCGTGCGGCTGGAGCTTTCCCCTCTCATGCGTATAGGCGTCCTCGCGGCGGTCGCGATCTTCTTTGCCGGGCTCCTCGCCTCCGGCACGCTCAACGATCTCTCGATCCTGCGCGAATATGCCAATCGCGGGGCTACCTTCTGGCGTGAGGCCCAGACCCACCTCGCCCTCGCGCTCGGCTCGCTCGCCGTGGCGACAGTGGTCGGTGTGCCGCTTGGCATCCTGCTGCACGGCAGACCGGCTTGGCGTGACCCGGTGCTTAACGTGCTCAATGTCGTCCAGACTATCCCCTCAATCGCATTGTTTGGCCTTCTGATCGCGCCGCTCGCATGGGTCGCCGCAAATGTGCCGCTTGCCGCTGCGATCGGCATTTCCGGCATCGGTGCCGCGCCGGCCCTGGTGGCGCTCTTCGCCTATTCGTTGCTGCCGGTCGTCGCCAACACGGTAGTCGGTCTCGAGAACGTGCCATCCGCCGCTGACGATGCTGCCAAGGGCATGGGCATGACCGATTGGCAGCGGCTGATCGGCGTGCAGCTGCCGCTATCCTTTCCTGTGATCCTCACCGGCATCCGCATCGTTCTCGTTCAGAATATCGGCATTGCCACCATTGCCGCACTGATCGGAGGCGGCGGTTTTGGGGTCTTCGTGTTCCAGGGCATCGGCCAGACCGCGATGGACTTGGTACTGCTTGGCGCCTTGCCCACCGTGGCGCTAGCTTTCGCCGCCGCCATCGTGCTCGACGCTATCGTTGAGATGGTCTCAACCAGGGAAGAACGTCGTGATTGAGATTCAGGGGCTGACCAAGAATTATAACGGGCTGCTCATCGTCGATCAGGTATCCTTCACGGTCAATGGCGGCGAGATCGCGGCTGTGGTCGGCACCTCCGGGTCGGGAAAGACGACGCTGCTGCGCATGATCAACCGGCTGATCGAACCGACCTCCGGCACCGTGCGAATCAACGGCAAGGACACTCGCGCGGTGCCGGCTCATATTCTGAGGCGCAGCATCGGCTATGCTATCCAGGGGCATGGACTTTTCCCTCACCGCACGGTCGCGGAGAATATCGCCACCGTGCCCAAGCTCATAGGCTGGGACAAGGCCAGGATCGATGCTCGCGTCGACGAGCTGCTGGAGCTGTTCCAGCTGCCGCCGGCGCAGTTCCGCGACCGCTTGCCGAACGCCCTCTCCGGCGGCGAGCAGCAGCGCGTCGGCGTTGCCCGTGCCCTCGCCGCCGAGCCCAGCGTGCTGCTGATGGACGAGCCCTTCGGAGCGCTCGATCCGATCATCCGCGGTAAGGCGCAGTCGGACCTGCTCGCAATCCAGAAGCGGTTCGGCACCACCATCGTGATCGTCACGCACGATATGGAGGAGGCGATCCACCTCGGCTCGCGCATCGCCGTGATGGACAAGGGCAGGCTCCTGCAATACGCGCCGCCTGCGGAAATCATCGCCAAGCCGGCAACGCCCTTCGTGGCAGAGCTGATCGGCGGCGACCGTCCGTTCCGGCTGCTCTCCTTGCTAAAGGTCGGGGAGCTGGTTGAAGCCGGCCCGGCTGACGGCGAGCCGATTGGCGTTGATGCGAGCCTGCGCGACGCCTATGCCCAGCTCTTATGGACCCGCCGCGACATGCTGCCCGTAGCCGACGAGACCGGCACCGTGATCGGCCGTATCCGGCGCGACGACATCGCCCTGCGGGCCGAACAACCGCGATGAGGCCCGGGCTGATCATAAGGCTGGTCGTCCTCGCGCTGCTCGTCGCCTTCGTGGTGACGCCACAGAGCTTTGCGTGGGTGTTCCAGCCGCTGACCCAGCACACCCAGCCGGCCATCTACACGCAGAACTCGCTGCTCAACCTCACACTCAGCCACCTCACCATCGTCGCCATCGCCACCGTAATTGCGACCGTTATCGCCATCGGGCTCGCCGTGCTGGTGACGCGACCCTTCGGCGCCGAATTCCTGCCGCTCAGCCGCTCGATCGCCAATATCGGCCAGACCTTTCCGCCGGTCGCGGTATTGGCATTGGCCGTGCCGGTCCTTGGCTTCGGCGCAGCGCCGACGCTGGTCGCGCTGTTTCTCTACGGCCTTTTACCGATTTTCGAGAACGCGCTGACCGGGCTCACCAGCCTGCCTCCTACCATCACCGAGGCGGCGCGCGGCGTGGGCATGACCGAAGGGCAGCGCCTATTCGGCATCGAGCTGCCGCTCGCCACGCCGGTGATCCTTGCCGGTATCCGCCTCTCGGTGGTGATCTCGATCGCCACCGCCACCATCGGCTCGACTGTCGCCGCGTCGACACTGGGCGAGGTGATCATCGCGGGTCTGCTCTCCAATAACCTTGCCTTCATCGCGCAGGGCGGGCTTGTGGTGGGAATTATGGCAGTGCTGATCTACGACGCGCTGTCGGCGCTCGAAGGTCGGCTGATGCGCCGCACGGGGCAGAGCAAACGGGCATGATGCCATCACGTATGGCCGACTTCGGACGAACATCGCCCATATCTCGACCCTCGAGGATGCCGCCTCCGCCTTCAACCGGTGAGGACTCGATGAGGGCCGGTGGTTCCCGTCCTCCTCGTCGTCACGAATAGCCGCCACTCTGCTGGCTGAGGTTGCCGAGGTAGTCACGCTTGCCGACCTGGGCGCCCAGGTGTCGAAGGATCGCGTGCGCGATCGCGACGTGAAAGAAGAAGTCTGGGATCACGAGGTGCCGGATGTAATCGTCGCCGCCATACCAGCCATGCGCAATCGTCGGCTTTATATCATAAGTATGGGTCTGGGCGCTGTTGAGCATGTTTGGCTCAATCGCCTGTAGGAAACCACGCGTCTCCAGCAGACGACCCTTCAGTGCCGGATACGTCATCGCGGGCTCGACCGGGGCCGGCAGATCGCGCTGCATGAGCTTGGACATATGCGCCTCCACCTTGTTGCAAGATATGCTGGACTGCTTGCCGAAGGACAACATGTCCGGTGCGAGCGCAGCTTGCAGCACCTCGCCCGGCGCGAGGCCTCTTGAGCGCTCGAGCCTCTGGGCGTGGTCGAGGTAGTCGTCGTGAACTCTGAGGCCATGCAGCATGGCCGGAACGGTGATCTCGTAGACTGAAAAGGACATGGCGACCTCGCACGACAGACCGTGGGTGAAGCGATAATACGCTTGAAGGCCATGCCTGAGGCGTATCGTTACGATAACGCCCTGCAATGGGCGCAGGTCGTGAACTCGGCCCTTGCCAACCCTCCGCGTCAGGCCTTCTCGCAGCGTTGGAGTCCGGTCGACGGCATCGATTCCATAGCCGAAGGTCATTAGACGATCGCGTTTCGGCGATCCTATTTTGGCCTCATCGGCATAAAGCGAAACACTCTTGTACGCCAACCTGTCCCTTCACCCATGGGACCGAGCGGCAACGCCAGCGCGACGAGGCAGTCCGCTGGATCTCGTGTGACTGTCAGTAAATCAGTATTGCGGAGACTAGAATGCCAAGAGCTACAGCTCTGAAACCCGACCAGGTGCCGGCGCATTCCAAACCGACTCTCGATGCGTTCACCAAGAGCATCGGGTTCACCCCGAATATGATGGCGACATTCGCGCAGAGCCCGATCGCGTTCAACGCCTGGGCCACCTTGCTCGGCTCTTTGAGCAAGGCGCTCGACGTGAAGACGCGTGACAGCATCGGCCTTGCTGTTTCCGAAGTGAATGGCTGCAACTACTGCCTGACGGTTCACAGTTTCACGGCCGAGCATATGGCCAAGCTGCCGGCCAATGAAATCATGCTTGCTCGGAAGGGGCATGCGAGCGATCCCAAGCGCGATGCCGCGGTCCAGTTCGCACGCAAGGTCATCGAGACCCGCGGCAAGGTCAGTGATGCCGATGTGAAGGCGGTCCGCGATGCCGGCTACACGGATGCGAACGTCATGGAGATCGTCGCGCTGGTGGCCATGTATTCTCTGACAAATTTTTTCAACAACGTGTTCGATCCCGAGCAGGATTTTCCCGCCGTTGCGCCGGCTGGCTCGGTCTGAGCCCTGTCCCGCCCGCATCGACCGACCCTCGAGCCGCCTTGGAGGCGGGTGATGCGAGCGTTTGTACAGTCATTGGGACCGATCGCATGAACATTCTCCATATTGATTGCAGCCCGCGCCCAGAATCGCACAGCCGCCAGCTCTCAGCCGCGATCGTCGCGATGCTTCTTGAGCACATGCCTGGCGCGAGCGTAAGACGGCGAGACCTTGGTTCCGATCCTCTGCCGCATGCCGCGCCTGATTATGCGACCACGCTGTCGTCGCCGGCCACGTTGGCGGCGCCACTGGAGGGTGCGCTCGATCTTTCGGAGATGCTTATCCGGGAAGTCGAGTCAGCCGATGGGATTGTCATCGGCACGCCCATGCACAACCTCACGGTTCCGTCGGTATTCAAGGCGTGGATCGACCAAATCCTACGCGCCGATCGCACCTTCATGTCCACGCCGGCTGGGAAGGTGGGCATGCTGCGCGACCGTCCGGTGTTTATCGGCGTGGCTTCCGGTGGCACCTTTAGCGGCGATCGAGCTAACCAGCCGGATTTCCTCACGCCGTATCTATCGGTGGTGCTGGGCTCCATTGGCCTGAAAACTCTGCAATTCTTCCCGTTGCAGGCCACGGCATTTCTCGCTGAGGACCAGGCCACATTCGCGAGGGCGAAAGCGCTCGCGGCAATCGACCTGACGGTCCTGGCGAAGGCCCCATGTCCGGCGACATAAGGAGCGCTGCCCATGAAAGTCGTTGTCATCGGCGGAACTGGCTTGATTGGCTCGAAGACCGTCGCCCTTCTGCGCGAGAGCGGCCACGAGGTCGTCGCCGCGTCGCCCAAATCTGGCGTCAACACCGTCACTGGCGAAGGGCTCGCAGGAGCCATGGCCGGCGCGCAGGTTGTAATCGACGTTTCCGACCCGCCGTTATTCGACCGAAGCATAGTGTTGTATTTCTTCGAGACCTCCGGCCGAAACCTCGTCGCGGCGGAGACCGCGGCGGGCGTTCGCCACCATGTCACGCTATCCATCGTGGGAACCGACAGCGTCCCCGACCAAAGCTATTACCGCGCTAAGGTCGCGCAAGAGAAACTGGTCGAGGCGTCCGGTATCCCCTACACGATCATCCGCTCGACCCAGTTCCTGGAATTCCTCGGCGCGATCGCCGATGCGAGTACGGATGGAACCATGGTCAGGATAGCCCCGAGCCTGCTTCAGCCCATCGCGGCCGACGACGTAGCAGCCATCGTCACCGAAGTGGCCTTGGATAATCCGCGAAATGGGATCGTCGAGATCGCGGGCCCGGAACGGGCGGAGTTCAACGAGATCATCGCTCGCTATTTGAAGGCTGTCGGCGACCCGCGGAACGTCGTGAAAGATCCCGAAGCTCGATATTTCGGCGGACGACTCCAAGAAAAGTCGCTCGTACCTTTAAGCGAGGCGCGTCTCGGCCGCCTCAATCTCGAAGAGTGGTTACGCCGCTCGCACAAGAACCCTGGTCATGCACCGGCGGTCGCGTCAACTCCGCGCGCCGCGGCGCCGACGATCAGCAAACCCAAGCAATGACGGCTACGGTTCGCCCGCGGGAATCGCATGTTTAGCCAGGGGTAGAGCGCGGCAGCCACTTTGGCTAGGAGGAGTTACTCTCGATGAAGGGCAGCGCCAGCGCGCAGGCCGTTGGTCATCGAAACGATAGTCGCGACGCATTGGACACTTTGGCTCGCGTATCCATCTTGTATGGCAGGATTTCAAAGGAGAAAACTATGGCAGCGTACACCAAAACAGAAGCTGCGATCGCGAGGCTGTCGCCTGAGGAATATCGGGTGACCCAGCAGAGTGGAACCGAGCGTCCAGGAACCGGTGCCCTTCTCCACAACAAAGAACCAGGCATTTACGTCGATATCGTCTCAGGTGAACCGCTGTTTGCATCGTCGGACAAATATGAGTCGGGCTGTGGATGGCCGAGCTTTACCAAGCCGATCGAACCCGCAAACATCAAGGAGTTGCGCGACACCAGCCACGGTATGGTCCGTACGGAAGTGCGTTCGAGGCATGGCGATAGCCATCTCGGCCACGTTTTCCCTGACGGACCAAGCGATCGCGGAGGCCTGCGTTACTGCATCAATTCCGCTTCGCTGCGCTTCGTGCCGCGCGACGAGATGGTGGAGCAGGGCTATGGTGAATATCTCAACCAGGTGGAGGACATCTCATGACGACCGAACGCGCAGTTCTGGCCGGTGGCTGCTTTTGGGGCATGCAGGACCTCATCCGCAAGCTGCCGGGCGTGATCTCGACCCGGGTCGGGTATACAGGTGGTGACGTGCCGAATGCGACCTATCGCAACCACGGCACGCATGCCGAGGCGATCGAGATCATCTTCGATCCCTCGCAGATCACCTATCGCCGATTGCTCGAATTCTTTTTCCAGATCCATGATCCGACGACGCTCAACCGTCAGGGAAACGACCGTGGCACGAGCTACCGCTCGGCGATCTATTTCACCAGCGATCAGCAGAAGGCCATTGCGCTCGATACGATCGCAGACGTTGATGCGTCGGGATTATGGCCTGGAAAGGTCGTCACCGAAGTCGAACCAGCCGGTGATTTTTGGGAGGCGGAGCCCGAGCACCAGGACTATCTCCAGCGTATTCCGCACGGATATACCTGTCATTTTCCACGTCCGAACTGGGTGTTGCCGCACAGAGGCGGCGCTGCCGCCTAGCAAATCTGCGGCTCGAGGCGCGACGCCGCGAGCCGCTGACGGAGGAATCGTGGAGATGGGAATTGCGGGGCTGTCTGCACCAGAGCTCGAACCATCAGGAAATTGGCCTCGCAGCAGATCGCCTCATCAAGCACTTCGGCGGCTCGTCGCATGATCAGGAGGGAGTGAATCGCGATCGATCCTGGTTCACTCGTCAATGAGATCGGGGGAGCCAACGCGCTGGCCCGTTCAGCCAACCCTCGGAGAGTTGGCGCACCCGACACGATTCGAACGTGTGACCTCTGCCTTCGGAGCAAGCTAGAGAGTCCTACGCGAAAACGCGATAGGGCACGCCATGCTACGCTATCCCACTAAAACGATTGAAGAATTTGCAATGAGCGTTTTGTCGGGCTTATCCTGGCGTACGCCCCGACTTCGCTCCGGCTGCTTACGCTGTGCTTACGCGAACAATGGGCCTGAATTGGAGAAGGCCCATGACTAAGCTTACGAAGAGAGTCGTCGATGCCGCTGAAGTCCGCGGCAAGGATTACGTCATCTGGGACGACGAATTGCCCGGCTTCGGTCTGCGCGTGTTCGCGTCGGGCAAGCGCAGCTACATCATTCAATACCGATCCGCAGGTCGCTCGCGACGTTACACCATTGGCCTGCATGGTGTGTGGACGGCGGAAGGAGCGCGACAGGAAGCGAAAGCGCAGTTGGGCCGCGTTGCGCGAGGCGACAATCCTGCAGAGGAACGGCAACTCGATCACAAGGCAATCACCGTCAAGGAGTTGTGTGACCTGTACCTCCGAGATTTGGAGGCCGGTCTTATTCTCGGCAAGGGAGATCGCCCGAAGAAGCCCAGCACGATCGTCACGGATACCGGACGCATCCATCGTCACATCATTCCGCTCATCGGTACGCGGCGAGTCAAAGACCTTGCGAAAGCCGACATCAACAAGGTCCTGAAGGACATCATGGCGGGGAAGACCCGTGTGTCGGTCAAGACCAAAAAGCTTCGCGGGAAGGCCATCGTACGTGGCGGCGCCGGCACGGCCACGCGGACCGTCGGTCTGCTCGGCGGCATCCTCACTTATGCCGTGGAGGCGGGAATCATCGAGGCGAATCCGGCGCACGGGGTCCGGAAGCCGAAGGACAACGTTCGCAAACGCCGATTGACCGAGGCTGAGTATCGAACGCTCGGCGCGATCCTTCAGGAGGCCGCGAAGGACGAGAGATATGAGATGACAGTAGAGATCATCCGCCAGATCGCTCTCACTGGGTGCCGCCGCTCGGAGATGCTCTCATTGCGGTGGGAGGAGGCTGACACAGAAGCGAGCTGCCTGCGGTTGATCGACAGCAAGGAAGGCGCCTCGGTCAGGCCGATCGGTCTTCCGGTTGTCGACTATCTGGAGAGCCGCAGGACCGAAAATGCGGGGACCTACGTTTTCCCCGGCCAAGGCGATGACAATCCTTTCGGCAGCTTCCCCAATCACTGGAAGAAGATCTTCGAAGATACATTACTTTCTGACATTACCCCGCACGTCCTGCGGCACAGCTTCGCAAGTATCGCAAACGACCTCGGCTTTACCGAGGTTACGATTGCGGCCTTGGTCGGACATGCCAAAGGCTCTGTCACGAGCAAATATATTCATACGCTCGACACCGCGCTGATCATGGCGGCGGACACGATCTCTGGCTACATCGGGGGACTACTCGATGGCGTGGAGTTCAAGCAAACCGACTATGCACTCGATCGCGATTCCCGGAAGGCGGCTCTTGCCCGCTTCCTTCGCAAGGCCGTTGGCGGGAGGCCTCAAGATTTGAAGGAAGAGTCGCGCCTCGCGGCGTAGTTCTGTGGCTTGCCCATAGTCTCCATCACGAAACGTGCCGTCGTAGGTCCGTGTGTCTTTGCAAGCTCGGCAGATATGTATCGCTCTGGCCGTCGAATTGATCTGGATTAAGGTCCGTCCACGGACGTCGTGCTCCCATTCAATAGTTAACGAGAGGAGCACACCATGGCCGAGACCACGCACAAGACAGGCGACGTCCACGTTCGTCATGAACACGAATGTTGCGGAGCGAAAACGGTGGAAGCCGAGGAGGGACATGCGACGGTGAAGGCGGATCACGAGTGCTGCCAGGAGCAGGCGCCCGTCAAGGCCGCCCAGTCCTCATGCGGATGCGGCGGCTCGAGATCGACGGCAAAGATCGACCGGCGCGATTAGAAATCTTCGCCGTGTTGATTTAAGTCAATCGCCTTCTAGCGGCGAGCGACTACCCTGTTAGCATTCGGATGGATGCGACCGATGCTTTCGGAATGTCAAAGGAATGCGACCGGTGTTGCGATCAATCGCGGACTCATCCGCGTTCTGCTCGCTTCCATCGTGTTAATTCTTGTTGCGGGGTTCGGTTACGCGCCGGCCTCCGCCTGTTCCGATAAAGTGGTGCGCGATGAATTGCATCAGGAAATAAGCGTCGTAGACGTCGAACTCGGTCAAAGCGAAACGGCTTTGAGCGCTCCCGAGCGCGGCACATTCGTCATCGCACTCACGCCGAATTTCAAGGCAGCAGGATCTTCCGGTTGCTGCGGTGGCAATCAGCATCGCGGCGCCGGATGTTTTGGTATGAGCTGCGGCTCGCTTTCGGCGACGATAGCGGCCGCTTGGGCTCCAGCGGTAACAACGGCGCGACCGTCACGCCTCTTGCCGGCTTCATCGTCCGATCCGACGCTGAGCGCGCCAGGCGTGATCTTCCATCCGCCTCGATCCGCTGCCTGAGGGCGGCGAAGGCGAGCGTCGCTTTGCTCGCGAGCCCCTGAGCTGGGGCAGTTTCTCAGTCACATCTCAGCTTCCGTCGGCAGGAAAAAAGCCGGCCTTTGTTCAACGCTTCCATCGAAGGCGCTGAAGTTCCGCCTTCACCAGGGATCGAGGATGTCATGAATCGTCGTGAATTCATCAATGCCGCCTTGTATGGCGCCGCGGCCGCCGTGCTGCCTGTCGAAAACCGGCACGCTTTCGCCGCCGCTCCGGAAGGAAGCAAGTTGCTGCGCATCGTGCAGCGGACCATCGACGTCAAGGGACGGGCTGCCAAGGTGTTCGGTCTTGTCCAGCAGAACGGATCGACCGGACTGACGTTTGCTGCAGGCGACATTTTCAATGTGGCGCTGCGCAACGAAACGCCCGAAGGAACTATTATTCATTGGCACGGTCTTACGCCTCCTTGGGACCAGGATGGCGTTGCGGATGCGCCGACTCCCCTCCTGGCTTCAAAAGCCGATCGGCAATTTCAGTTCCCGGTTGGCCGCGCCGGCACCCACTGGATGCACGCCCACACGCTTCAGGAGCAGAACCTGCTGGCAGCTCCCCTAATAGTACGCGATGCCGACGCGCGCAGCCGCGATGAGCAAGAGGTCGTGATCCTGCTCCATGATTTCTCGTTCTCGACGCCCGAGGAATTGCTCGGCCGCCTCAAGGGCGGCGCCAGCCCAGGTGGGCCCGCCGCGATGAATCATTCCGGCATGGGACATGCAATGCCGGGGATGTCCGGCATGTCGATGCCCGGAATGACGATGTCAAAGGGCGCGACGCCGGTGAGCATGGACCTCAACGACATCGACTATGACGCGTATCTTGCCAACGACCGAACGCTGGAAGATCCCGAAGTCGTCAAGGTCGAAGCCGGTGGACGGGTCCGTCTGCGCATCATCAACGGCGCGACAGCGACCGCATTTACCATCGATATCGGCCGGATCGAAGGATCGCTGATTGCGGTCGACGGCCAGGACATCGCGCCGGTGAAGGGGCGCCGCTTCCCGATCGCGATGGGTCAGCGGCTCGATATCCGCCTCGAATTGCCGCGCAACGTTGAAGCCTTCCCCGTTCTCGCCCTGCGCGAAGGGGCGCGGGAGCAGACCGGCATCCTGCTCGCGCCGGCCAACGCCACGGTCAGAAAGATCGCCTCGAACGCAGAGGCTGCCGGGCCGGTCGTCGATTTGAAGCTCGAACAGAACCTGCGGGCGAGTGTTCCGCTTGCCGCGCGCGCTGCCAGCAAACGCTTCGACATGACGCTGAGCGGCGACATGCAGCGCTATGTCTGGGGCCTCGAGACGACACCGAAGCTCGTGGTGCGCAAGGGCGACCGTGTCGAGGTGACGATGACCAATGCCAGCATGATGGCGCATCCGATGCACCTGCATGGCCACCACTTCCAGGTTGTCGCCATTGACGGCAAGCGGTTTGCCGGCGCGGTGCGCGACACCGTTCACATCCCGCCGATGCGGTCCGTCACCATCGCCTTCGATGCCGGCAATCCCGGCCAGTGGGCGTTTCATTGCCACCACCTCTACCACATGGCGACCGGCATGATGGCGACGGTCAGCTACGAAACCTGACGTGCAAGTTCAAAAACCTGAAAGGAACAAAACCATGCGATCCCGGCTCAAAGTCATCCGTCTCAGCGCAACCGCTGTTGCGCTCGCCATAGTGCTGGCCGGCGCGTCCGCGACTATGCCCGCATATGCGCAAGCCGCGCTGTCCGAAACTGTGGTCAAGGCCTTGCAGGAGGCTTTGAGCAAGCAAGGTATTCCGGTCGCGGCGAATGGCGTCCTCAATGACGAGACGCGCGCCGCTGTACGAAAATATCAGTCGCAGCATCACCTTCCCGTCACCGGCGAGCCGGACCAGGCGACGCTCGGCAAGCTCGGCGTGTCGGTGAGCGCATTACCCGCGCAATCGCCGACGGTTGCGCAGGCGACGCCGCCGTCAGCCGGCCCGTCTGCGCAGCCGCAGATACCGCCTCAGATGCCGATGCAGCCGGGCCAGATGCCTGGCGGGATGATGAACTGCCCCATGATGCAAGGGCAGATGCAGACCATGATGCAGGGCATGACCCAGATGATGCAGGGCATGATGCAGATGATGCAGATGATGCAGGGGCAGATGACGCCCGGACAGACGATGCCTGGTCAGACCAGTCCCATGCCGCCCCGGTGAGTTTAAGCATCGGCTGGGGATGAGGCAGGCGACAGGACTTCAACGCCGTCTAATGGCTTGAACGCCGGCAAATGCAGACAGGAGAACAACAGATGTCATCGCATGATCACGCACATGACGAACCGCCGGCAAGAGGCTTTTGGTCCTCTCCGATGGGTTGGGTCTTCATCGCCTTTCTACTCATTTCTGGAGCGCTTATGTTCACAGAGCACCGTGCGCATGTGCTTGGGCTGTGGCTGTGGGTGCCTTTGATCGCATGCCCGCTGCTGCACATGTTTATGCACGGAGGGCATGGTGGCCACGCCGGCCATCGTAGACGCACTCAATCCAATTCGGAAGGGAAAGCCCAATGAGCGGAGAAACAGCTTCTTACGGGCTCTGGAGCTTGGTGCTGATCAACTCCGTTGTCTTCATCATGTTCGCGTACAGCTTCTTCAAACCGGACACCCCGCGGGACTGGCGATCCTTCGGCGCCTTTAGCGCATTCGTGATAGCGCTGTTCGTGGAGATGTATGGCTTTCCACTGAGCATCTTCTTTCTCTCCGGCTGGCTCCAATCGCGTTACCCAGGAATCGACTGGTTCTCGCACGACGCCGGCCATTTTCTTGAAATGGCATTCGGCTGGAAGACCAATCCGCATTTCGGTCCGTTTCACATCCTGAGCTTTATCTTGATCGGCGGCGGTTTCGCTCTGATCGCTTCGTCGTGGAGCGTGCTGTTTGCCGCGCAAAAAAAACGAACGCTTGCTACAACTGGCCCATACAGCTACGTGCGCCACCCGCAATATGTCGGGTTCATTTTGGTGATGGCCGGATTCCTGCTTCAGTGGCCGACGCTGCTGACGCTCGCGATGTTTCCGGTGTTGACGTTCATGTATGTGCGGCTCGCCTTTAGCGAAGAACATGACGTCGTCGCCGAGTTCGGCGATGTCTACAAAAGCTATGCGGCCGAAGTGCCTGGATTTGTGCCGAAGCTGAATCGCCTCTTCGGGAAATCGACAGCGCAGGTTCGCCAAGGTTGATGAAGCGACATGCAAGGCTCCATAGCGGCTTATTTGTTCAGGCGATTTGAATGAGAGAGAAAATCTTCTCGGCCAGCGCCTTAACGAAAAGTTACGCGTCTGGCGAAACTCAGGTTCTCGCCCTTAGAGGCGTTGATCTCGAGATTCTGGCCGGCGAGATGATCGTTCTTCTGGGGCCTTCGGGCAGTGGAAAATCGACACTGTTGAACATCATCGGCGGATTGGACCGCCCGACCAGCGGGCGTCTCTTCTTCAAGAAGCTTGAGTTGACCGAACTCGATGAGAACTCTCTGACCCTGTACCGCCGCGATCACGTCGGATTTGTCTTTCAGTTCTACAACTTGATTCCGAGCCTCACGGCCTACGAGAACGTCGCCTTGGTCACGGAAGTGTCCAAAGACCCGATGCGGCCCGAGGAAGCTCTCGCGCTGGTCGGCTTGGAGGCGCGGATGGATCATTTTCCCGCGCAGCTATCCGGTGGTGAGCAGCAGCGCGTTGCCATTGCACGCGCGATCGCCAAGCGGCCCGAAGTTCTCCTGTGTGACGAGCCGACGGGTGCGCTCGATTCGAAAACAGGCATTCGTGTCATTGAGGCACTGTTGAAAGTGAATTCAGAACTTGGAACCACCACGCTCATTATTTCTCACAACGCCAGCATCCAGGGCGTAGCCGACCGGGTGCTTCACTTTGCAGACGGTCGGATCTCTCGCATCAACATCAATGAAGCGCGCCTCCCGGCGGCCGAACTGCATTGGTAAGCCATGCGCGCGCTCGATATCAAACTGTTCAGGGACTTGCGTCGATTGTGGACGCAAGTCCTGGCGATATCGTTGGTCGTCGCCGGAGGCGTCGCAACCTTGCTGATGGCGGTTGGCTCCTATCGATCGCTCGAAGAAACCAGGGCTGCTTATTACGAGCGCTACTTTTTTGCGGACGTGTTCGCGACCGTGCGCCGCGCGCCAAAGTCGGTCTTGAGCCAAATCGCGCTCATCCCGGGTGTTGCCGCGGTCGAGGGTCGGATTGCCAAGCTCGCCTTGCTCGACATCCCGGGCTATTCGGCGCCCGCGACTGGTCAGTTCGTCTCGCTGCCCGAGTCCGGCACCGCATCGCTCAATCGGCTGTACATGCGGCTGGGCAACATGCCGGAGTCCGGGAGGACAGATCAGGTCCTCGTCAACGAAAGTTTTGCCAAGGCCCATCGCCTGTCTCCGGGTTCGCGCTTTTCGGCGGTCTTGAACGGCCGAAAACGTGAGTTGACGATTGTCGGCGTCGCACTGTCGCCTGAGTTTATTTACGCAGTAGGGCCTGGCGATCTGATGCCTGACGATAGCCGCTTCGGCATCATCTGGATGCCGGAAAAGGCGCTGTCCGGCGCCTACGATCTCGAGGGCGCATTCTCGTCAGTCGCCGTGAAACTCATGCGCAACGCTCAGGAGCGCGAGGTGATGCTGCGGATCGACGCTCTGCTCGAGCGTTATGGAGGGAGGGCCGCGTACGGGCGAAAGGATCAGACGTCGCATGCGTGGCTGGACCACGAGCTGGACATGCTGGGGAATATGAGCCGGACATTGCCGCCGATCTTTCTTCTGGTCTCGGCTTATCTCGTGAACCTGACACTCGGCCGGCTTGTTGCGCTCGAGCGAGAGCAGATCGGGCTGCTCAAGGCCGTTGGATACCGTAGCCGTCAGGTTATCGCGCACTATCTGAAATTCGTGACCGTGATCGTCGCAATTGGCGTTGTGATCGGAAGTGTGGCGGGCACCTTGCTTGGTGCGACGATCACGCAATTATTCGGCGATTTCTTTCATTTTCCATTCCTCGTTTTCGACAAGAGTGCTGACCTCTACGTATTGGCGGCGGCGCTCAGCTTGCTGACGGCGACGCTCGGCGCGGTTCGATCGCTCATCGAGGTGGCCAGGATGCCGCCGGCGGTGGCCATGCAGCCTCCAACACCTCGGCGCTTCCGAAAACTGCTTCCGGCCGGATGGGGACGCGGGGTCCTGCCGCAATCGACGAGGATCATGATTCGGAACGTCGCCAGCCATCCGATCAGGGCGGCTTTCACGATGTTGGGCATTTCCCTCTCAACAGCCATCCTGATTGTGTCGCTGTTTACGCGTGACACGATGGAGCAGCTTGTCGAGGTCATATACTTCCAAGCCGATCGGCAGGACGCGACGGTAAGTTTCGTCGAGAGAAGGCCCCTGGAGACCGTCATGCAGGTCGCGCGAATGCCGGGCGTTCTAGCGGCCGAGCCGCGCAGGGAGGTGCCCGCAAGAATACGGAATGGATCGATCGAGCGCCGGATCACGGTGAACGCCTATCCTGAATCGCCGGATCTGAGCCGAGTCATTGACGTGAACCTGCGGCCGGTCGCCTTGCCAGAAACCGGGATCGCGCTGTCGAGCATGCTCGCGAAAATCCTCGGCGTCGGCGTCGGTGAAAGTGTGGAAATTGACATACTCGAGGGAGAACGAAGAACCGTTGCTCTGCCGGTTACGGCCTTGGTCGAGGACTATTTCGGAATTAGAGGAATGACGTCGATTGCGTCGCTTGCACGGATTATGCGCGAAGCGCCGAGCATCAGCGCAGTCAATGTCAGCCTCGATCCAATCTGGCAGCAGCAGTTCTTTGATGCCATCAAGTTGACGCCGGCCATTGGTGCTCTTGCTCTGCAGCGCCGTTCGCTGGAAACGTTTCGCCAGGTTATCGCGCTGCTCATCACGACGATGGCCGGCATCTATACGGTGCTTGCCGCATGCATCGCCTGCGGCGTTGTCTACAACGGTGCCCGGGTATCACTTTCTGAACGCGCCAGAGAGTTGGCAAGCCTTCGCGTTCTGGGTTTTACCCAACAGGAGGTCTTCCGAATTTTGTTGCTGGAGCTCGCCGTTTTAACACTCGCAGCACAGCCGCTTGGTTGGGTTCTTGGATTTGGACTTGCCGCTATCATGCAAGCCAATCTGGCGGGGGAAATCATGCGTGTGCGCCTCGTCGTTGCAGACCAAACCTATCTCCTGGCAAGCGGCATCGTTCTAGCGGCCGCCATAGCATCGGCCGCGGTAATTCGTGCGCGCGTGAACCGGCTTGACCTGGTCGCGGTATTGAAAACGAGGGATTAGAATATGCCGAGCCAGTGGACCAAGAGACTTGCCTTTGCGGCAGCGGCTGCAGCGATCCTTGCCGGCGTCGCTTGGTTTGCCTGGCCAAAGCCAATCCCGGTCGATCTCGCCACGGTCGTTCGCGGCCCGATGGAGGTGACGGTGGACGAGGAGGGAAAAACCCGCATCGGCCACATCTATTCAGTCTCGGCACCGATTGCCGGACGCGTTCTAAGAATATCGCCGCCGCGGCACGTCGGCGACGAGGTCGCGGCGGACGAGGTCGTCGCGGTGATGCAGCCTTTAACGCCGAGCTTTCATGATGCGCGGACGCACCAGGAACTGGTAAGCGCCTTGGCGGCAGCCGATGCAGCCGTGGGCTCGGCGGAAGCCGAGGTGCGACGGATCGAGGCCTCCTTGAGATTCACTCGTACCGAGCTTGACCGCGCACAGGCGCTGGCGCGCACCCAGGCCATTTCCAGCAAGGCCCTCGACAAAGCAAAGTTTGATGCAGAGGCGAATGACGCCGCGCTCGCAAGCGCGAAGGCTCAACTCGAGGTCCGCCGCAATGAGCGGGCAACCGTCGCTGCGCGTGTGGAAGGCCCTGACGCGGTTGCGGGTGCCAATACATCATGCTGCATCCAACTTCGGGCGCCAGTCGCCGGCCGCATTCTCAGGATCATCCAGGACAGCGAGGGCGTGGTCGCAGCCGGCGCGCCGTTGCTGGAAATCGGAAATCATCTCGATCTCGAAGTCGTGGCGGACCTTCTATCGACCGATGCCGTTCGTATCAGACCGGGCGCGTCGGTGGTCATCGACGGTTGGGGCGGGGAGCCCCTGCGCGGCAGTGTTTTGCGCGTAGATCCCGCAGGGTTCGTAAAAGTCTCGGCGCTGGGAATTGAAGAGCAGCGGGTGCGTACCACCATAAATTTTACCGGTACGCCCGAAGCTCGACTTGGACTTGGACATGACTTTCGGGTTCTCGTGCATATTGTCGCATGGAGAAGCGAGGATGCGCTGATGGTTCCACTCTCCGCGCTCTATCGCACACGCGATGAATGGTCCGCGTTCGTTGTGAAAGACGGTCGCGCGCGGCCGACGATTGTCAAGATTGGACAGAGAAACGGACAGGTCGCGCAGGTTCTTTCGGGCCTTTCGCCGACAGATAGGGTCGTTCTTCATCCAAGCGATCGTGTCAGAGACGGCGTGCGTGTCGCCGAGCGCGAGCAGTGAACATTGCGGAGGCCATCATGAATCGCAGGCAAATGTTGCACTTGATAGGCGCAGTAGCAGTCGTCGCGTTGCCGGGCCACGTGCTCGCGCAAGGATCGTTGGAAATTGCGGTCACCAAGGATCCGAATTGCGGCTGCTGCAACGGCTGGGTAGCGTATCTCCGGCGCGCTGGCTTTCCCGTGAGCGTGATCAACGACGCAGATGCAGTGCAGGCCCTCAAGTCCAAACTTGGCGTTCCTGACGATCTTGCCGCCTGTCACACCGCAACCGTCGCGGGCTATGCCCTCGAGGGGCACGTGCCCATTCCCGCCATCAAGCGCCTTCTCGCGGAACGGCCGGTCGCGAGGGGGATTGCTGTAGCTGGAATGCCGTCCGGCTCGCCCGGCATGCCCGGCGAAGTTCATGAAGTTTATGAGGTGACTCTCTTTGGCGAGCACGGGCGGCTTTCCTGGGGCTGCTACAAGGGCGACAAGTTGGTTTGAGGCCAGATGCGAAATGTGCGGCTGCTTGAAGTGGAAAATGCCAGCATACGTCGCGTCTCAAGCGATGAAACGGCCGACCGATGACCCGCTCTAGAGACGCTCAATTCGACGCTGACGTACCCACGGTTCTGGCCTTCAACGCGGGTTCGTCGAGTGTGAAATGGGCGATTTTCTCTCATTCCAGTCCCGGCAGGCGCCTTCTGTATGGGGCAGCCGAGCAGATCGGCAATGGTGGCTTGATATCCGTGCGCGATTCAAGAGGCGTCGACCTGCATCGTCGGCAGGAGCGGATCGCCGACCACACAGAAGCGTTCCGCCTGATCGAGGAACTCATCAAAGAGAGCGCGTGGTCTGCCGGTCTCGCGGCGGTCGGTCATCGTATCGTTCATGGAGGCCGCTGCAGCGCGGGACCCGTTATCCTCACCGCGGACACCGAAGAAAAATTACATGAGTTCACGGCGCTCGCGCCGCTTCACCAGCCGCACAATTTAGCAGGCATAGCGGCAGCGCGGCGAATGCTTCCTCATCTGGCCCAGATCGGATGCTTCGATACCGACTTTCACCGGGATATGCCCCGGCTCGCACAGCTAACGACGCTGCCGCGCTCCTATTTTGCAAAAGGTATCCGTCGGTTCGGCTATCACGGCCTCTCATTTGAATACATCCTCGAGGAGTTACGGCGAGACGGTGTCGACGTTGCCAAGGAGCGGATCATCGTCGCTCATCTTGGCGGCGGCTCCTCGGTGTGCGCCATCAAGGAGGGTCGAAGCATCGAGACCACGATGGGATTCAGCACGCTTTCAGGTCTCCCGATGGGAACACGAAGCGGCGATCTGGATCCGGGCCTGGTCCTCCATCTCGCGGCGCAGAAGGACATGACGATCGAGGGTCTGACCCGGTTGCTCTACTCCGAGTCCGGTATGCGGGGCCTTTCGCAACTGTCGGGCAGCATGAAAGAGCTGCTGGACAAGCTTGATGAGCCCGCCGCCCGAGAAGCGGTAGATGTGTTTTGCTATCACGCTCGTCAACGCATTGCTGGCCTCACTGCCTCGCTGGCAGGAATCGATCGGCTGGTTTTCACCGGCGGCATCGGCGCCAATGCGCCAATGGTCCGAGCAAACATCTGCGCCGGACTCGAATATCTCGGCATTGCGCTCGATGAGCGGCGCAACAATGCGGGAAGCCGGCTGATTTCAAGTGCCGGCGCTTCGGTTGTCGTCCAGGCAATCGCGACCGACGAGGAAGCTATCATCGCGAAGCATGTGAGTGACTTTCTTCGCGCTTCCGCAGAATCCGACCAAAACATAGCTCCACCCGGAGTCGAAACATGACCGCGGATCACCATCACGCGCATCATGCGCATAAGCATGATGCAGGCGCGCCTCCGAGTGCGTCGTCAAAAGTCGGTGCTGAGGGCGCAACCGCGGTCGCCGCGGCGGGCTCTACGCATACGGCCCATGGAGGTCATGGTGGGCACGACCACGCGGCGATGGTTGCCGACTTCCGGCGTCGCTTCTGGGCGACGCTATTGCTTACGCCGCCGGTCTTGCTGCTTTCGCCGATGATACAGCATTGGCTCGGCATCTCCGGGGTGCTCTCGTTTCGTGGAAGCAGTTACGTACTCTTCGCGCTGTCGACGATTGCCTATGTCTACGGCGGATGGCCGTTCCTGACTGGCTTCACGTCCGAGCTTCGCAATCGGCAGCCCGGAATGATGACCTTGATCGCGCTGGCGATCTCGGCCGCTTATTTCTTCTCCGCGGCCGTCACGTTCGGTTTTCCCGGACAGGAATTCTACTGGGAACTGGTGACGCTGATCGCGATCATGCTGCTCGGTCACTGGATCGAGATGCGCTCCATCATGGGTGCCTCGCGCGCCCTGGAAGAACTCGTTCGACTGCTTCCGGACAAAGCCTTCAAGCTCGATGCCAGCGGCGTCGCGCAGGAGGTACCGATTTCCGCGTTGAGACCGGGCGATCATGTGCTGGTGCGGCCCGGTGCGAAGGTGCCCGTCGACGGCCGTATTATCGAAGGCTCATCAGGATTCAACGAGGCGATGTTGACGGGCGAGTCCCGTCCGGTGTCGAAAACGATCGGCGCCACGGCCATCGGCGGTGCCATCAACGGCGCCAACGCGGTCACGATCGAGGTCACCGCGGTTGGCGACGCGACCTATCTGGCCCAAGTCATCGATCTGGTGAAAAAGGCCCAGGCAACGAGGTCGCGAACGCAAGACATCGCCAATCGTGCAGCCGCCTGGTTGACCTACATCGCGCTTCTGGTGGGCTTCGGGACATTATTCATCTGGTGGGCCATCCTCGGCGCGCCTTTGCAATTTGCGCTCGAGAGAATGGTCACGGTGATGGTCGTCGCCTGCCCTCATGCGCTCGGGCTGGCAGTTCCCCTCGTTGTCGCTGTCAGCACCTCGCTCAGCGCGGGCAATGGTCTTTTGATCCGCGATCGAGCTGCGTTTGAGCGCGCGCGAAATCTCAACGCTGTCGTCTTTGATAAGACGGGTACCCTTACTGAGGGTCGGTTCGGCGTGAGCGACATCGTCTTGCTCGCAGAAGGCGATGAGAAAGAAGAGCTTGCGTTTGCTGCTGCCGCCGAAAGCCAGTCCGAGCACCCGATAGCGCATGGCATCGTCACCGAAGCCAATAATCAAGAAATCGACATCCCAAAGGCCACCGATGTCAGCAACATCACGGGGGAAGGGATCGTCGCGAAAGTTGGAACCGCAAAAATACAAATCGTCAGCCCCGGCCATCTCGCCCGTTCCGGCCGGCCGATCGGGCACAACAGCCTGAAAGAGCTTGAAGCGCAGGGCAAGACGGTTGTCGTGCTCGTGCGCGATGACCAGCCGCGCGCACTTTTTGCTCTCGCCGACATCGTCCGGCCGGAGTCGCGAGAGGCTATCGCTGAACTGAAGCGATTGGGCATCGCCTCCGTTATGCTGACGGGGGATGCGCGCGGCGTCGCCGAGACGGTATCGAAGGAGCTCGGCATCAGCGAGTTCTTCGCCGAAGTGTTGCCGGATCAGAAGTCTCAGAAGATTGAGGAGCTGCAGAAGCGGGGACTGGCTGTCGCCATGGTGGGCGACGGCGTCAACGATGCACCCGCCCTCGTGCAGGCCGATCTCGGCGTCGCCATCGGCGCCGGCACCGATGTCGCGGTCGAATCCGCAGATGTTGTGCTTGTGAGAAGCGATCCGCGCGACGTCGCCGCAATCCTTGGCCTGTCGCGCGCGACCTATCGCAAGATGGTACAAAATCTGCTCTGGGCAACGGGCTACAACACAGTCGCCATTCCGATGGCCGCCGGCATCACGTTCGGTACTGGCTTTCTCATGACTCCGGCCGTTGCCGCGGTCTTCATGTCCGCTAGCACCGTCATTGTCGCGATCAACGCGCAACTGCTGCGTTTTTATCGGGGGCGCCTGTGAGCGCGGCGAACAAGACCCGGCTGGTTTTGCCGCTGTCCGGCAACGAGCGCTTTGCGGCCACACTCGCCAAGGCAGGCGGATGGCAACTGGGGCAGATCGAAACCCGGCGCTTTCCGGACGGAGAAAGCTATGTTCGCATCGGAATCGACGTGAAAGGTAGGTCGGTAGACCTGGTCTGCACGCTTGCGCGTCCGGATGAGAACTTTCTCCCGCTTGTGTTTGCAGCGGATGCGGCGCGTTCCCTCGGTGCGAAAGATGTAACGCTGGTTGCGCCTTATCTCAGCTATATGCGCCAGGATCGGCGCTTCCAGCCCGGCGAAGCGGTAACGTCGACGACATTCGCGAGATTGATCTCGTCGACATTCGACCGGATGGTCACGGTCGATCCGCATCTGCACCGGTACCCTTCGCTTTCCGCCCTCTACACCATCCCCGCCGATACGCTCCATGCGGCGCCACTGCTGTCCGACTGGATTGCAGCGAACGTGAAGCGGCCATTGGTCATTGGCCCGGACATTGAGAGCGAACAATGGGTATCGGCGATCGCGTCGCGAATCTCCGCTCCCTATGCAGTGTTACGGAAACTGCGGCATGGAGACCGCAGCGTCGATATCGAAGTGACTGACCTTTCAAGATGGCGCGGGCACCAACCGGTGCTCGTCGACGATATCGCCTCGTCCGGTCGCACGATGATCGAGGCCGCGCGAAAGCTGCCGCTCCAGGGATTTGCAATGCCTGTGTGCGCGGTCGTTCACGGCATCTTTGCCGAGGACTCCTTCAGTCGCCTCCAGACGGTCAGCCAAAACATCGTTTCGACGGATTCAGTAGTTCACCCAAGCAACGCTGTCTCGCTGGCACCGTTGGTAGCCGCAGCGCTCAGCAAGTCCGATGCAAGCCAAACAAACTTGACGCGACATCGGCGCCCACCCGAACCGCTCACCGCCTATGCCGGCGTTCCTGATAGTGGGCTACTTAAATGAGTGAAACGAAATCGCAGGCGTTTGAACGCTGGGTAGCAGGTTACGGCCCGATTCAACATACGTCAGGGACAATACGGCGGATCGTGGATCTGGCCGCAAGTCTCGCCCAATCCGGCGGGCCAGACGAAGCGACATTTTACGGCGTGCTTGCGGCTGCCGATCGCCTCGCATGCGCGGGCATGTGGACCGTTGTCCATATGACCTACGCTCGCCGTATCGACCTTTCCGGAGCGCCGTTGCCGGCAGACGCCTTCAAGGAAACGCCGGAAGGCCACACCGGCGGATCGCTCAACATGGTACCGGCTTTCGTCGGCTATCTCGCCGCCAACACGATCACCGGGACCACCCGATCCTGGCTGATGGGGCAGGGCCATTGCGTAGCTGCCATCGAAGCGATCAATGCGCTGACCGGAGATGTCTCGCCGGCTCAAAAGGGTCGCTACGATCGAAGCGCCGAAGGCCTGTCGCGGCTGGTTGCTGATTTTTACTCTTATGCGATCGACGCGAGCGGTCGGCCGTCGATCCCGCTTGGAAGCCATGCCGGGCCGAATACGGCCGGCGCCATCTCGGAGGGTGGCTATCTTGGCTTTGCCGAAGTTCAGTACGTGCATATGCCGCTCCCTGGCGAAAGCCTCGTTGCGTTCTTGAGTGACGGCGCATTCGAAGAGCAGCGCGGGTCGGATTGGACGCCGCGCTGGTGGCGGGCCGAGGATTCCGGCTTTGTCGTTCCTGTAATGATCCTCAATGGAAGGCGTATCGAGGAACGCGCGCAGATTGCCCAGCAAGGCGGTGCGGAGTGGCTTGCGGGGCATCTTGCACTCAACGGATTTGATCCGTTCGCGATCGACGGCCGGGACCCCGCGGCTTTCTTGTGGGGGATCCTGACCGCCGAGCAGCGCCTCAAGGCATTCGTTGACGGAGCAGATCGCAAATATCCGGCACGGATTCCCTATATCATTGCCGAAACCGTCAAAGGCTTTGGCTTTGCGGGCGCTGGCACCAATGCTGCACACAACCTTCCAATTGCCGGCAATTCATCGCGCGACGCCGCAGCGCGAAGTGTCTTCAACGAAGCGGCCGCAGCGCTGCATGTGCCGGAGAACGAACTGACCGCAGCGCTGGCTGCGCTCACACGTCACTCTCAGCAGAAGAGAGTGCTGGAGAGCAAGCACGCGCTGGCGACCCGCAATCCCCCGGCGCCCAGCCTTCCGGAGCCTGCATGGACCAATGCCGGCGACGTGGCCGATTGCGCGATGCACGCCCTTGACCGCTGGTTCGTGAAAGTCGTGGACGCCAATCCCAATCTCAGGCCGCGCCTCGGCAATCCGGACGAATTGCGGTCCAATCACATGGGAGCCGCGCTCGACCGCCTGCGGCATCGCGTGAACGCGCCGGAGGCTGGGGTGGCCGAAGCGGTCGACGGCGCTGTGATCACCGCGTTGAATGAGGAAGCCGTTGCGGGCGCGGCGCTCGCCAACAAAGGCGGAATCAATCTCATCGTCAGCTACGAAGCCTTCGCCATGAAAATGCTGGGAGGCCTTCGCCAAGAGATCATATTCGCCCGGCGTCAACGGGAAATCGGCCAAGCGCCGCAATGGCTTTCCGTACCGCTCGTCGTCACCTCGCATACCTGGGAAAATTCCAAGAACGAGCAATCCCATCAGGACCCGACCATAGGTGAGGCCTTGCTCGGCGAGATGTCGGAGACCGCCCGGGTTCTGTTTCCGATCGACTCCAACAGCGCAATGGCGGCGCTGCGCTCGGCCTATCAAGGACGCGGTCAGGTCGCTTGCTTGATTGTGTCCAAGCGAGACATGCCGCACCGCCTTGATCACAATGCGGCTACACAATTTGTCTCCGCAGGCGCCGTCCACGTATTCGGCAAGCCCGATAATGCCGAGCTGCAACTGGTCGCGATAGGTGCCTATCAAGCCGAAGAAGCCATAAAAGCTGCCGAGCGCATCGAGGCAAGCGGCTACAACGTCGTTGTGACCGCCATATGCGAGCCGGGCCGCTTCCGCGCGCCGCGGGACGCCATCGAAAGCGCCTTCACCGCAAGCGATGCAGACCTCTCGGCCCTGTTCCCGCCAAACGTGCCGCGCGTCATCGTCACTCACACCCGGCCCGAACCGATGCTCGGCTTGTTGCGAAGACTCGACGGCGGGCCGCTCAGAACGGTCTCCCGCGGCTATATCAGCCGAGGCGGAACGCTGGATGTCGCCGGCATGCTCTTTGCGAACCGGTGTTCGTGGGCCCACCTGGTCGATGCTGCGGCAGGGCTCGTGGGCTGGCCGCGCGGAGAGTTGCTGCGAGATTTCGAGATCAAGGCGATCGATGGCTCGGGAAATCCGGCCGACCTGCACAAGTCCTCCAAGCAAGGCTAATCCATGTTCACCCTCACTTCACTTGGCGGTGCTGGCACCGTTACCGGTTCCAAGCATCTGCTGACCAACGGAAGCAAACGTATCCTGATCGACTGCGGTCTCTTTCAAGGGTTGAAGAACCTGCGCGACCTGAACTGGGCTCCGCTTTCTATTCCGCCTTCCAGCCTGGACGCAGTCATACTTACGCACGCGCACCTCGACCATTCCGGCTATCTCCCCAAGCTTGTGCGCGACGGCTTTCGTGGCCCGATCTTCTCAACCAGCGCCACACGCGATGTTGCGGAGCTTATTCTGAAAGACAGCGGTCATTTGCAAGAGAAGGACGCCGAATACGCAAACAGGAAAGGGTTCTCAAAGCACAAACCCGCGCTGCCCCTCTATGGTGTTCGTGATGCGGAGCGCGCGCTTGAGCTGTTCAACCCGCTTCCTTTTGGCAAGCCGATTGAAGTGCCGGGAGGCGCAGTCCTTACTTTCCGATATGCTGGCCATATTCTCGGTGCGGCGACCGCTGACGTCGCCTGGTCAGGCAAGCGCGTGGTTTTCTCGGGCGATCTTGGCCGTTACGACGATAGTGTGCTGCCAGATCCCGAGCCGGTGCTCGACGCGGATTACGTCGTCGTCGAATCGACTTATGGCAATCGCATTCATCAGCCCGGAGACCCCACGGAGCTTCTTGGCACTGTCATCGAGCGCACGGTCCAGCGCGGCGGCACTGTCGTCATTCCTGCGTTTGCGGTGGGCAGGGCACAGTCGCTGCTCTACCATTTCTGGAAACTGAAGACGGCAGGTCGCCTGTCGCGCATTCCGATTTATCTCGACAGTCCGATGGCGATCGATGCGACGGACTTGCTTCATGCGCATCGGCAGGACCACCGCCTGTCGCCTGACGTTTGCGATGCGATCTGCAAGATTGCGACCTATACGAGGGAGGTCGATGAATCCAAGGCGATCACCGCGAGCCGCTACCCGAAGGTCGTGATATCCGCCAGCGGCATGGCGACCGGTGGCCGGGTGCTGCACCATCTTAAAGCCTTCGCGCCCGATCCGAAGAACACCGTGCTCTTTTCCGGTTTCCAGGCGGCCGGTACGCGCGGGCGTGCGATGCTGCAGGGTGCCAGGGAGGTCAATATTCACGGAGAGTGGATTCCAATCGGAGCGGAGGTTGACGATCTGGGACCGCTCTCGGCGCATGCGGACGCGAACGAGTTGATGCGCTGGCTAACGGGCTTCCGGCGAAAGCCGTCGAAAGTCTTCATCGTTCATGGTGAAGATGATGCGGCAGAGGCCTTGCGTGTTCGCATCGACAGGGTGCTTTCCTGGAACGCCATCGTCCCCCGCCAGGAGCAGGTGTTCGATCTATGACGGGATATCATGACATGTCGGGCAAAACGGTGCAGCCGGTGCTTCGCGCCAAGCGCCTCGGTCTTCATACCCAGCATCAGGCCGTCGTCATTATGCGAACCGATTGTCATGTCTGCCGTTCGGAAGGCCTCGCTGCCCGATCTCAGGTGCTGGTGAAAAGCGGCGATCGTCACGTTCAAGCGACCCTGTTTCAGGTCGAAGGCAGCGATATGCTGGCGATCGATGAGGTGGCGTTTTCGGAGACGGCTTGGTCCATCCTGGGCGTTTCACCGGGCGAGGCTGTAACTGTCACGCATGCGCCTGCACTTGAATCGCTGGCGAGCGTGCGCCGGCGCATCTACGGAAACAGGCTCGACGCGCCCGCCTTCACCTCGATCGTCAGGGACGTTGTGGCTGGGCACTACACCGACGTTCATCTCGCCTCCTTCCTTACAGCGAGCGCTGCTTTGCCACTCGATGAAGCCGAAGTTGTAGACCTGACTGACGCCATGGTTGGCGTGGGCGAAAAGCTGCGTTGGGATGCGCCGATTGTCGTCGACAAGCACTGCATCGGCGGCCTGCCTGGCAATCGTACGACACCGATCGTTGTCGCTATCGTTGCCGCGCATGGGCTCGTCATGCCGAAAACATCGTCGCGAGCGATTACGTCGCCTGCGGGCACCGCCGACACGATGGAGACGCTGGCTCCAGTCGATCTCGACATTACGACAATCCGGCGGGTCGTCGAATCCGAAGGCGGCTGCATCGCCTGGGGCGGCGCGGTTCATCTGAGCCCGGCCGATGACATCTTTGTCCGCGTTGAGCGAGAACTCGACGTCGACACTGAAGGCCAGCTTGTCGCGTCGGTTCTGTCCAAAAAGATTGCCGCGGGCTCTACTCACGTCGTCATCGATATTCCTGTCGGAACGACGGCGAAAGTCAGAACCAAGGAGGATGCTGCGCGTCTGGCGGCACGGATGAGCGCCGTTGCCATCCGTTTCGAAATAACGGCGACATGTATCCAAACCGATGGAACGCAACCCGTTGGACGCGGCATAGGGCCGGCGCTCGAGGCCCATGATGTTCTAGCCGTTCTTAATAACTCCCCTGAGGCGCCGGACGATCTCCGCCAGCGCGCCATTGCACTTGCCGGGGCGGCATTGGAAATCGGCGGCAAGGCAAAAGAAGGCGAAGGCATCGTCTTGGCAGCGGATACGCTCGCCGATGGCCGGGCATGGAAGAAGTTTACGGCGATTTGCAAAGCGCAGGGCGGAATGCGCAAACCGCCGCGCGCTTCACTCGTGAGCCCACTGGAGGCGACCCATGCCGGGCGTGTTTCTGCGATCGATAACCGCAGGCTGTCCCGGCTTGCCAAGCTCGCCGGAGCTCCTGAATCGAAGGCAGCCGGCGTGTTGATGAACGTGAAGCTCGGTCAGTCAGTTCTTAAAGGCGAGACGATGCTTTCCATTCATGCCGATACCAAGGGCGAGTTAGCCTACGCAAAGGAATTTGCCGAGCGGAATCCGGACATCGTGAAGGTGGCGCCGCTTTAACCGCGCGAACCCATCGCTGAGCGTCGCTAAGGCGGTTTTTCGGGAGCTCATGTGGATCCTCGCTGATGTGATTGATATCGGCGAGATGTTCGGTCACTTGGTCATTTGCGTGGTGAGTACTTGCAATGCCGCGGCCCGCACGGAGCCTGCCTACGCTAAATTACTCCGCCAATTGCTTACGCGACGCGAAACGATCGCATCTAAGATAGACCGCTAAATATCTGAAATTATTGGCGCGCCCGAGACGATTCGAACGTCCGACCTTTGCCTTCGGAGCAATTTAAGCTGCCCGTCCGAATTATACGATAGGGCACGCCATGGTACGCTATCCGTCTGAAACAACTGGATATTCCAAAAACAAGAGGCGACGTTCCTATCCCAAACCCCGCTCCGATTTCCGCCCACCTGCTTACGTGGTGCTTACGCGAGAGATCGGCATTGGAAGGGAGGAATGCCATGCCTAAGCTCTCGAAGCGGGTTGTTGATGCCGCCGAACCCGCCGAGAAGGATTACGTGATCTGGGATGACGAGCTGCCAGGCTTTGGCCTGCGCGTCTTCACCTCAGGAAAGCGCAGCTACGTCATTCAGTACCGCAGCAAAGGCAGGTCGCGTCGCTACACCATAGGACTTCACGGTGTTTGGACGCCTGAGACCGCACGACAGGAAGCCAAGATCCAGTTCGGCCGGGTCGCGCAGGGCGAGAACCCGGCCGAAGAACGCCAGCTGGACCACAAGGCGCTCACCGTGAAGGAGCTGTGCTCTCGCTATGTTGACGACCTACGGGCGGGACTGATCCTGGGCAAGGGCGGGCGGCCAAAAAAACCGACGACCGTGCTCACCGATACCGGCCGGATCGAGCGTCACATCATTCCCCTCCTGGGCACGCGGCGGGTGAAGGACCTTACCAAGGCCGACATAAACAAAGTTCTCAAGGACATCATGGCCGGAAAGACGCGCGTATCGGTCAAGACTAAAAAGCTTCGTGGAAAGGCGATCGTCCGCGGCGGCGTGGGAACGGCGACACGTACGGTGGGATTGCTCGGCGGTATCCTCACCTACGCGGTTGAGGCAGGTATCATAGAGGTCAACCCGGCTCACGGCCTCCGCAAGCCAAAAGACAACGTGCGCAAGCGCCGGCTCTCGGAGGCGGAATACCGCACTCCCGGGCAGATGCTGCGCGACGCCGCCAGGCAAGAAAAGTACGCCATGACGGTGGACATCATTCGCCAGATCGCGATGACCGGCTGCCGACGCAGCGAAATGATCCGGCTGAAGTGGACCGAGGCCGACACGCACTCGAGCTGCTTGCGCTTGGAGGACAGCAAGGAAGGTGAGTCCATTCGCGCTATCGGCCTGCCGGTCGTGGAGTATCTCGAGCAGCGGCGGACTGACGATGTTGGCACCTACGTGTTTCCCGGCGAGGGAGAGGACAACGCCTTCGGCAGCTTCCCGAACCACTGGGAGCAAATCTTCAAGCACTCGCCACTCGCCGACGTGACGCCGCATGTTCTGCGGCACAGCTTCGCCAGCATCGCCAACGATCTCGGTTTCACGGAGATGACGATCGCGGCGCTCGTCGGCCACGCCAAGGGATCGGTCACGAGCAAATACATTCACACGCTCGACACGGCGCTGATCATGGCTGCCGATACCATCTCCGGCTACATCCAAGGACTTCTGGACGGGATCCAGTTCAAGCAGACAGCTTATTCCTTGGACCGGACTTCGCGACGGGCAGCGCTCGATCAGTTCCTGCGAAGTGCCGTCGGCGAACAGGATCACCGCCCGAGTATTGAAGATCGTTTAGCGGCGTAGAATATGGCTCCGCGATCAATAGCGCCGATACCTCGTCTTCGACACGCCGGTCGGCATCTACCTTCCCATACTGTCATCCGCTACGCACAACGGGTGCCTTACGGATGTCGGCAAGGCATCCCTTCACCCGTTCTTGCAAGCTTACCACGAGTGCTAAGTCATGCCGTGGTCGCCGCTACGACCGCTTTCCGACGGGCCAATGCGGCCATTTCCCTTTCGTCGAGCGTCTCTTTCTCAAGAAGCCTGCGGGCGATGCGCTCGAGCGCGTCCCTGCGTTCGCAAAGGAGGTTGACCGTCTTCTCGAAGGTCTCGTCGACAATGCGCTTGACCTCCTCGTCGATCGCGGCCGCGGTTTCCTCGGAATAGGAGCGCTCCTGCGGGCCGTAATACGGCTGGTCGGTGGCCAGGTAGGAGCGACGGTCCTTCTCCAGCGCGACATGGCCGAGCTTTTCCGACATGCCGTAGCGAGTGACGATCGCTCGGGCGATGTCGGTGACCTTGGCGAGATCGTCGGCGGCGCCGGTGGAGAGGTGGCCGAAGACGATCTTCTCAGCGGCGCGGCCGCCGAGGAGCACGGCCATCTTGTTCTCCAGCTCCTCGCGCGTCATCAGGAAGCGGTCTTCGGTCGGGCGCTGGATCGTGTAGCCGAGCGCACCAACGCCACGCGGAATGATTGAGACCTTGTGCACCGGATCGACGCCGGGGAGCGCCATAGCGACGAGCGCGTGACCCGTCTCATGATAGGCGACAATCTCGCGCTCCTTCGGGTTGAGCAGACGGTTGCGCTTCTCCAGCCCCGCGACGATGCGCTCGATGGCGTTGTTGAAGTCATCCATCGCCACCGCATCGGCTTTGCGGCGGGTGGCGAGCAAGGTCGCCTCGTTGACGAGGTTAGCGAGGTCCGCGCCGGTGAAGCCCGGCGTGAGCGCCGCGATCTTCTCCGCCTCCACGTCATTCGCGAGCTTAGCTTTTTTCAGATGGACGTTCAGGATCTGGATGCGCCCAGCCTTGTCCGGCCGGTCCACCAGCACTTGGCGATCAAAGCGGCCCGCGCGCAGCAGCGCCGGATCGAGGATTTCCGGCCGGTTGGTCGCGGCCAGCAGCACGAGACCCGTCGATGAATCGAATCCGTCGAGCTCGACAAGCAACTGGTTCAGCGTCTGCTCCTTCTCGTCATGACCGCCGGCGAGCGGCCCGATGCCGCGGGCGCGCCCGAGCGCGTCGAGCTCGTCGATGAAGATGATGGCGGGCGCCGTGGCGCGCGCCTGCTCGAACAGGTCACGCACACGCGCTGCGCCCACGCCGACGAACATCTCGACGAACTCCGAGCCGGAAATCGAAAAGAACGGCGCGCCCGCCTCACCCGCCACCGCCTTGGCGAGCAGCGTCTTGCCGGTGCCGGGCGGGCCGACCAGGAGCACGCCCTTCGGCATGCGGCCTCCGAGCCGGCCATAGCCTTTCGGGTCCTTGAGGAAGTCGACGATCTCCTTCAGTTCATCCTTCGCCTCGTCGACGCCGGCGACGTCGGCGAAGGTCACCCCGGTATCCTTCTCGACATAGATCCTGGCCTTGGACTTGCCGATCTGCATCAGCCCGCCGCCAAGGTCGCCGCCCGTGCGCTTGAGCATGAACATCCACACGCCGACGAACACGAGGACCGGGACGACCCATGACAGGAGATCGCGTAAGAACGTGCTTTCGATCTGGCCGGTGACGACCACACCATGGCTCTGGAACTGGCGCGCGAGGTCGGGCTCGACACGGGTCGTGATGAACATGGGCCGCCCGTTGATCGGCTCCTTGAAGCGGCCCTGTATGAATCGGTCCGAAACAGCCACCTCGGCGATCTTGCCCTGGTTCAGATACGCTTCAAATTGGCTGTACGGAATTTGGGCGACCTGCGTGGCTGTCGCAAAGAAATACTGGAACGCCATCAGAATGAAGAACGCGACAATCCAGTAGCCGATATTGAATTGGGTCTTCTTGTTCATCTCCATGATCGCCGCTCCCGTCTCTCCGACCGTAAGGCGGGCCCGGTGATCCCGGACCCGCCAGGACGCCTGTTTCAGGCCGTCGACAGCGGACGATTGTGGATGAACCAGACATTGCTGGCGGCGAGCACCGCGACGACAATGCCGGCGAGCACGTGGGACCACACCGCAGCCGTCACAGCGGCGAAGCCGAGCGCCCAAGGCGCGATGATCGACCACAGACCGAGGACGAGGTTCGCCCATTCCTCGTACTCACGGAACGCCAGCAGCGCGCCGATCGCGATCAGCGCAACCACGGCGCCGATGATCCAGGCATTCCACGCGGCGTAGGCCTCGCCCGTGTACGCGAGGTACCAGGGAGACAGAAAGAGACCAAGACCGGCAACGATGTTGACGATATCGATCGCCGGCCGGCTATTCGAAGACAGCAACTTCAGCATTCATCTCTCCTTGTCGTTGTGTGCGTCATCAATGAGCCGTCTCTCCGAAACGGGAGACGGGCGCGGCGGCGCTCTCTGGGGAAGCGCCACCGCGAAGATCTGGATCCTGTGCCGAAGGACGAGGAAGGAGCTGCGGTCCGCTCGGTTCCTCGAGAAACAATCCGAGCTCGGCCCGGGTGAATGCGCCCTCCGCGATCTCGTGGAGCGCAAGGTCGCCCGCGCCGGCCGCCAGCCGGTCCGAACGCGGCTCTGCTCCCCTGCGAAGCGCGCGGCCGCGTGCAGCGGCCGCGAGCGTCAGCGCGAACCTGTTCGGCAGGACCTTTGCGCAATCGAAGACGACGAACGGGTCCACGGCCGCACCTATGCCGCTTTCCGTGCAGTTGACGCACGTTGGTCTTCCGCGACCTCGCGTTCGAGCGCGAGGAGCGCCTGTTCGACCTCGTCGAGGCGCGAAGGCCGGTTGTTTTCCGGCATGCCCTCGTTGGTCGCCTGATCGATCAGGTACTCCGTGAAGGCCCAGTTGATGAGGATCGAGCGCTTCGCACCGAGCGACAGCGTGCGATCACGGACCACATCCAGCGGAGACCCCCAAGTTTCAGGGCCCGAAGGATCGTTGCGATCTGCGGCGCCATCGATCGCGCGCCCATAGCTCTTCTGAAGGTCTTTCAGGCCGAGTTTGTTCAGCGTCGCATCGGAGAAGGCACGCGCTGAGCCCGCCGCGCGCCGTTTGCTATCCGCCGCGCCATTATGGGATTGAACCGTGTAGCGGAGACCCTGCCGCTCGGCGTAGCGAATGGCCGCCTCCCGCGTCGGGAAGCTGAGCTCGACCTGGGTCAGCGTGTCGTCGCCGCCCGTCCAGCCCATAAGTGGCTCGATGAAGGGCGCTGTGCGCCGCTCGAACGTCAGCCGCCAGCCCATCGTCCGTGCCTTGCCGGATGTCATGACCGATCGGGAAGGCTTGTAAATCCGGGCGATCGCATCCTCCGGGAACCACGAACGCCCCATTGCAGTCGGGGCGCGTCGGTTATCGTTGGAGGGCCATGCCGCGGTTACCCGGGTCATTCCTCTCTTTTCTGCCTGCCTGATATATTCCTGCATCATCGTTCATCCCTCCCTGACTGGCGAAGGATGCGGGCCGGGCGACGCCTGACGCGGCCGCCGCCGGGCCCGACTCGACTCGTCAGCTCTTGATCGCGATGCGTTTCACCTGAGACTGGGCCTTCGCACTCTTGGGGAGCACGATGTTCAGCACGCCGTTCTTGAAACGCGCGTCGATCTTGTCTTCCTCGACCTCGATCCCGAGCGGGATGCGGCGCTCGAAGCGGCCGTAGAAGCGCTCAGAGAACTGCTTGTCCTTGTCCTCCGTTTCGGAGCGCTTCTCGCCCTTCAGCGTCAGCACGCCGTCGTCGAGCAGCACCTCGATGTCGTTTTCCTCGAGGCCGGGAATCTCGGCCGTCACCTTGATCTCCTTTTCGGTCTCGGAGATCTCGACGCTCGGCCAAGCTCCGCTGAACGACGACAGCGAGCCAAACGTCGGGAGACGGCCGTCAAAGCCGCGGAAGACGTCGTCGAACAGCCGGTTCACCTCGCGATGCAGCGAGAGGAACGGGTTGCGATCATCGTCTCGAAACACGGTGGGAACCTGGTTGTTGGAGCGGCCCCACGGGATCAGATCACGGACACTCATGGTTACCTCCTTTCTGTTCCTGACAGTTTGCAAGGCTCTCCCGTCGGCGTCGGCATGCTGCCGGGCGCCTTGAGGAACCCGCTGACGGGAATGCCTTTAGGCGGCCAGCTTCTCGGCCTCGATCTGCTTGGTCTCCACCTTCGGTAGCGCTTCGCCCGAGGCGATCGCGATGCGGCGCGGCTTCATCTCTTCGGGAAGCTCGCGCTTCAGGTCGATGGTGAGTAGACCGTTAACGAGGCTGGCGCCGACGACCTTCACGTGGTCGGCAAGCTCGAAGCGGCGCTGAAAGGCGCGGCTGGCAATACCGTGATGCAGGTATTGTCCGTTCGCCTCATCATTGCTCGACCTCTGGCCCGCAACCATCAGCATGTTCTGCTCCTGAGTGATGGTCAGGTCATCCCGCGTGAATCCGGCCACCGCCATGCTGATGCGGTAGTCGTCCTCACCGAGCTTGACGATGTCGTAAGGGGGCCAGTTGTCGATCGGCGCAACGCGGCTCGCGGATTCCAGCGAATCCAGCATTCGATCGAAGCCGACGCTCGATCGGAACAGTGGAGCAAAGTCGAAAGCGGTTCTCATAGCCACATCCTCCATTGAGCAACATGGATACAAGGCATCTTTGGTCGCCGGGCGTTCGCACCCGCTCGACCAGCCGGCCCCTTCTGGCGGCCGGCATTTCCGATGTAGTTCAGACGCTTACCACTTCAAGAGGCTGGTGGCCGGCAAGCCGTGAGCAGGCGGCTGAGTGCTCCACCGACCTAGCCAGCACCCAGCCGTCCTGCTCGCTGCTGCCGCGCTCATCCGCTCGGTTGAAACGGCGCAATCTGGAACCGCGCTCGACATGCCTGCGGAGGTGTGCCCATCTCCCTTCACTCGCGAAGGCGGGGTACACTAGCCGTGCAGGATGGCTCGGCATAGTGGTCCACGAATTTGATGCCCTCGTTGCCGATCCTATCAATGGTTGGGGTCGTGTATCCCATTGTCCCGAGCCCAGCGCGAGTGCTCGCAAATTGCTACGGCGCTCCCGCGGCGAGCACCTCCAGCACCGCATGTGCTGCGGTGATGCGCGCCGATATGGGAAAATTCGTGTTCGCAAGCATGACGATGCCGATCCGCTTCGCCGGGACGAAAGCGACGTAGGCACCGAAGCCGCTGGTGGACCCGGTTTTGTTGTACAGCGTCGGCACCGAAGGTGCGAGCGGCGGCGAAAGCGCGGTCGCTGCATTGGCTTCGAACACCATCCTGTCCGAATTACCGGTCAGCAACTGTTCCAGCGCGAGCGGCCAAGCGTACTGCTCCCAGCCAAGCCCTTGCACCATCTCGCCGACCTTGAAGTATCCGACCTGCGTACTTTCGACCGCGCGTCGCAGCCGGGGCTCGAGGGACCTGGGGTCGATATTGATCTCGACGTACCGGATCATGTCGGCGGCCGACGATTTCACGCCATAGGCTTCAGCATCAAAGACTGCGGGTGCCGCCCGGATCGGCTTGCCCGATTTGTAGCCCCAGGCGTACTTACCCATCTCTGCCTTGGGCACGCGGATGTGAGTGTGATTGAGGCCGAGCTTTCGCCGGAGCTGACTTTGCATCAAGTCTGCGAAATCGCCATTCATCGCAAGCGCGGCAATATGGCCGAACACTCCGATGCTGGGATTTGAATACCGCCGCTGTGCGCCTGGCGGGGCGGATGGCTTCCATTGCTGCAGAAAGGTGACCATCCTCGCGTGATCGGCCACCGCGGCAGGGAATTGAAGTGGCAGCCCACCCGCCGTGTAGGTGCCAAGATGAAGCAGATTTGCCTGATCGATGGCGCGGCCGTGCAGCTGTGGCATGTATTTCGACGGATGATCCTCGAGCGACATCCAGCCGAGCGCTTGCGCGTAAGCCCCGAGCGTTGCGGTGAACGTCTTGCTGACCGAGCCGATCTCGAACAGTGTGTCCTCCGTCACGGGCGCGTTGCTCTCCTTCGAGGCGATGCCGTAGCTGAAATACTGCCGGCGGCCGTTCACTGTGACGGCGACGGCAATTCCCGGGACATCATGCGCCTGCAAAAGCGGGCGGAACGCACTTTCCACTGCGATGGCGAGCTTGTCGGAATATTCGTCGGAGTAGCTTGGGGCCGGCAGCAGCCCGTACACAACTATGGTTATTGTCAGCAATCCGAGCACGCGTGCGATCATGATCAACTGCTATCCTGCTAATGTCGGGAGATGTGTGAGGAGCTATGAGCCGTACTGAAGCGGTGAGAGCGGTTGGTAAGACGGGCTAGAATTTCTGATGACGGCGGGTGTGCCCTCGCCATCCCTGAACGTCCGGCCGATAGCCATCCGCTGGCAGCCAGTGGTACGAGACTCGTCGCGAAATGCAGTAGGCACGCTGGGCGGATATTGATGAACCAGTGGAATCACGCATCGGGCGGCGAGAACATGTGCTCGAAACGGGCCAGCGCCTCAGGATCGCCGGTAACGCCGACTTTCCCGCCTTGGATCGCGTCAGATGCCGATAGGGTCCCCAAAAAAATGTCATTGAGCGTGTCCACACTCATCGCGAATGCAGCAACAGGTGAGCCCTGTCCGCCTTCGCCTTCACTGGTCGTGCAGTGTTGATCCTCGACTCGCACCCAAAAAACGCGCCCGTCGACCCGGAATTCATAAGCTTCGTCTAAACCGACGGCCCGCTCAGGTAGAAACCGCTCCCGTAAAGCGATGAAGTAAGCTCCCGGCGACAGCAACTCTTCTGGCCGGCGAGGCCCCATCAGATTGGCCCCCCAGCGGCCTATCGCTCGGACGACCGTCTCCAGCCCGGCCCCGACTTCGGTCAATCGGTAGACGGTTGAGCCGGCGGGGGGAGGAAGTGTGGTCCGGGCGATAAGGCCTTGCCCCTCCATTTGTCTGAGGCGGTCAGCGAGCAAGTTGGTCCCGATGCCGGGGCTCGCCGCCAGAAGATCCCCATAACGCTTCGGACCGAGTAGCAGCTCGCGAATCAAAATGAGGGTCCAGCGATCGCCGATCACGTCGAGGGCGCGCGCCATCGCGCAATACTGATTGTAGCTCCGCTTTGCCATAAAACTTTATAGCTGGCACTTGCGTTCCGTGTCTACATGCTATATGAATTTAAAGTTCCAACTTGAGGAACGATTGAACCAAGGAGCCTGTCATGCCCATCGGCTATCTCGACGTGCCAACCGCGATCGACGCCAAGGCGAAGGGAGCACTCGTACGAGCACTTTATGAGGCGCTAACTGAAGCCTACCCGTTCCCCGATGATCACCGGATCTTCATCCGTGAATGGGATGCCAATAACGCGAGTCAGAACGGGTCCCTGGGCTCGGAACCGGCGAGGCCCGTGCTCTTTATTCATGGTCCTCAGGGTGCAAACGTTGACGCGAAGCGGCGCATGCTGACCAAGCTGAACGCGGCAGTATCCGACGCTTATCGTTTGCCGGACTTCATGATTTTCATGCACGAGTATCCGCTTGAACTCGTAGCGCACGAGGGTCGTCTGCTCGCGGATAACCAGCAACGCGTTGAAGAACAAACGAAGGCTTACAGTTAGCGGGTTGGCTCGCTCGGAACGGCGGCCCGCTCGGACCGCCGTTGACTTGCTTGGAACTCGCCTCCCGCAGAGATTGCTGGTGCCGCAAGCGCGAGATCGCGATGAGGCCACACACTTGCGCCTTTAGCTCGGGAGTTTGAAGCGTCCAACGCCACCTTGTACCGTTTCGGGCCGCTAACTTGAGTGGTCCACGTGAGCTGCTGCGGAGCTTCTGTCGCCAACACGATGTCGGTCCTGCTCACGTCCAGAAAACTGGACAAGAACAACGCCCGCCACGATCAACAGGATGCCGGCGAGTCGGGCCAGCGTTGCAGGTCGGCTTTCGAATCCAATCAGTGCAAAGTGGTCGATGAGCACTGAGAGACACATCTGACCTGCCACCGCCAAGGCTACGAACGTCGCTGCGCCGAGCTTAGGCGCAGCCAATATTGCGAGCACGAGAAAACCTGTGCCCATGATGCCCCCGAGCCAACTCCACAGCGGCGCCGTTCGGAGCCCGGGTAGTGATGGCACGGGCGCCCGAAAGGCAACCATCACCAGCAGCATGAAAGCGAGACCCACCAAAGCGGATACGAGAGCAGCTGAAAGCGGATGGCCAAGAATCCTGGCGAGTTCGGCGTTTGCTCCGGCTTGAACCGGCAGCGCCGCGCCGGCCAGAAATGCTAAACCTAAGACGGTCAAGTTCAGAGATGCAGACATTTTCGATCTCCTTGCATTGCTTCTTTTTCTTCGGCAGCTGATCAAGACCGTCCATTCACCTCACTTTCCCGCTCGCAAACGCGCTGCATCGATAAAGGCGCGCAGCTTCGGCGCTTCGGACGCGCCTCGAGGAAAGTAGAGAAAGAGGCCGGGCTCCTCGATGGCGGCCGCCGGCAGGATCCACCGCAGATCGCCGCTTCGGATATGTCTTCGCGCCAGTGGCTCGAATACATACGCTATGCCGACGTCAGCGAGCGCCAGATCCAACGCGAACAACGAATCTGTCACCCGCGCCGTTCCCCGGACCTGCACGGCGACGTCCTTTCCAGCGTGGGACAATTCCCACGCGTAGACGGCGTCCTTGGTCAGTAGCCGATATCCGATGCAATTGTGCTTCTGAAGATCGGCGATTGTTCGCGGTTCGCCTGACGCCTTGAGGTAGGCCGGCGAAGCGACAGTGATGGCCTTGAATGGCGGCGTCAGACGGACGGCTACCATGTCTTCCGCGATCATCTCGCCGAGCCGGACACCCGCATCGTACCCGAGGGCTACGATATCTACGGCAGCGTCGTCGGTTGTCACTTCGATCACAAGCTCGGGATGCCTGACCGCGAGATTGCGGATAATGCGGGTGAGCGCGAGCGGCATCGCAGTGCGGGGTGCATTCAGGCGCAACACACCGCCGATCTGCCCCTTTTTTGCTTGTACCGCCTCCGCCGCCTCACGCAGGGCATCCAACGCGGGCTGGGCACGCTGAAGGAAAGCCTCACCCGCTTCTGTGAGTGAGACGCTCCGGGTCGTCCGCACAAACAAAGGCAATCCGAGCCGCTCTTCGACGAGTCGCACTGCGTGGCTTGTGGCTGATGCGCCGAGGTTCAACTCGGCGGCAGCGGCCGCGAAACTGCGCCGTCGCGCCACGGCGGCAACGACTGGCAGATGTGAAAGGAGGTCTCGGTCCATTATACGATCCTATCGCATGGAATTTACGAAATGTACCATATTATCGTTTGACCCTGGTGGTGCCACTCTCCCAGCAAATTAAGAGGAGAGACGGCATGGCGAATGAAGTTTGGTTCATCACTGGCGCTGCCAGTGGGTTCGGCGACGCATTCGCGCGTTATGCGCTTGATCACGGGCACAGGGTTGTCGCCACCGCACGCGATCCAGGCAAGCTGGCCACCATCCAAGCGATTGCGCCCGAACGGGTGCTGGTACAGCGGCTGGACGTGACCCTGCCAAGCGAGGCCGATGAGGCCGTGAAGGCCGCCGTTGCAAGGTTCGGGCGCATTGACGTGCTGATCAACAATGCGGGCTACGCCGTCGTGGGTGCGGTTGAGGAAACGTCCGACGCGGAGTTGAGAGCGCTGATGGAAACCAACTTCTTTGGCGCGGTAACGGTTACTCGCGCTGCCTTGCCCACCCTGCGTTCGCAACGCAGTGGAGCGATCGTCAACATCTCAAGTCTAGGCGGTCAGCTTTCCATGGCGGGCTTCAGTGCCTACTGCGCCAGCAAGTTCGCGCTGGAAGGCATGTCGGAGGCCCTGGCGCTCGAACTGGCGCCGTTGGGGATCAAGGTGCTTATCGTTGAGCCCGGTGCGTTTCGCACAAATCTGGCCGGCGCGGGAATGAAGCACATGCCAATCTTGGAGGCCTACCGCGAGATCGTGGCGGATACCCGCAGCATGGCGCACAGCATGAACGGGACGCAAGAAGGCGATCCGGCGAAGGCGGCCGCGGCGGTGGCAAGAGCACTTGCCTCCCCGCACACGCCGCTTCGGCTTCAACTCGGTCGCGACGCCGTGGATTCTATCCGCACGCATGCCGAACAGTTGCTTGCGGAACTCAAGACCTGGGAGCAGGTCGCCCTCGACACGCGGCTTTGACTGACAATCGCACTAAACACGCATGAACGAGGGCAGCACTGCAACGGCCTCGCCTTCGGATTGCGCTGACGGTCCAGCCACTGGCAATAGCCAGAGGTGCAGCATCCTCACCGAGCTAATTTGCGCTGTCTTAGTGATTTAGGCTCCGTACCGAACTCACAATCCAAGCGATGACGGCTTCGGCACGCGCAGATCCTCGTGACTCCGCGCTGCTGACGAGCCACAGCGGCTGAACGAGAAAGGTTATGTCGAGTACTTCGCATAGATCCGGGTCCGCTCTGCCCACAAAGTCCGGCGCGAGCAGCGCCGCACCGAGCTGCTTTGCGAGACTTAGTTGAAGCTGCATCGTGCTAGCTCCGGAGATCTGTCGTGCTGGATCAAAGACTTCGTACGCAGTACGCGCAATGGCGAGGGTGGCGAACTCCTCGCCCCAACCTATCCACGGGACCGTTCTCAAGTCACATTTGCTCTTCGCGACGATGCTCGAAACTCGCGGAGCGTACGCCCGGAAAGCGATCTCTCCAATCTTGCGTGCGAGCAATTGGTCCTCGCCTGGCTGCCCAATTCGAATGCCGATATCGGCCTCTCGTCTCGGCAGGTTCACCAATGCAGCGCCGGTCGTGAACGCAAGCGAGAGGCGGGGAAAACGGGTGTGCAGTTCCGGCAGGTTTGGGGCCAAGAAATGCGTGATGATCGTCTCCGGCGCAGCCACCCGCACAGTACCAGCCACATCTTGTGTGAGGGCGTCTCGATGTCGAATGAATGCGAGTACCGTCTGCTCCACTGCCTCGGCGGACTTCAGAAGCTGCTCTCCTGGCTCGGTAAGCCGATAGCCAGCGGTCCCCTTGGTGAAGAGGCGAAGCCCAAGTTGGTCCTCGAGCGCCTGAATTCGTCGTCCGAGGGTAGGCGCGCTCGTTCCCAAATGTGCCGCGGCCGCGGCGAGGCTGCCGGTGCGGGCGACTGCCAGGAACGCTTGTAGGTCAGGCCAGGCAGGATCGGTCATTTTTGAAAGATCGTCGTTCAATTCATCCGCTTCTTAGCGAACTTGGGATGGCTTATCTGCGGGGGCAAGCATCCGTGCTCCTGGAAAACTACACATGGAGGTGCTCATGAGTGACAACATTCGATTTGAGCGAGGCATGCGCAATCTTTCTGCCATCGACGGCGACGGCGGAAGGCGCGTTGTCGAAAGCCTGGCCGATATCGCCCCAGACTTCGCCCGATATCTCGTGGAGTTTCCGTTCGGCGACATCTACGAGCGGAACGGACTTTCTTTGCGCGACCGAGAGATCGCCACGATTGCCGCACTTGCGGCCCTCGGCAACGCATTGCCTCAACTTAAGGTTCACATTCAAGCTGGCCTCAATGTCGGCGTGACGCGCTCCGAGATCGTCGAGATCCTGATGCAAATGGCTGTCTATGCCGGATTCCCCGCGGCTCTGAACGGATTGTTTGCGGCAAAGGAAGTCTTTGCTGAGGCGACGTCGAAGGCAGGGGCCGCGTAGGAGGACATTTTGATGGGCAAGAGAGAGAGGAATTGGTCTTTCAGGTGCAGCGTCGCCGGTTGCGCACTTGCTCTGTCCGCCGTGCTTGCTGGGGTCGGGACAGCTGTGGAAGCGCAAGATGACGCTCGAACGGCAACACGAGATGCGGCACCAGCGGCAATGCAGCGCGGCTTCCGCTCGCCAGTCGGAATGGCCTATGGGCCTGACGGAAGCCTCTATATCGCAAATTGGGCGGGCGGCAGCGTCGAGAGGATCGATCCGCGTGGCCAACGCAGCACCTTCGCCGACAGCTTGGCGAGCCCCTCCGGTGTCGCCGTGGATCAAGCCGGCCACGTCTATGTCGCTCTCTTCAATGAGAACCAGGTCTTGAGGCTGGATCAACAAGGAGGCCGTGCGGTTTTCGCAACAGGCCTCTCAACCCCGGTCGGGATGACGTTCGATCAGGCGGGCCGCTTGGTCGTGGCCAATCGTGGCGACGGCGAAGTCATTGCCCTCGACGCAGATGGCCGCAGAACGGTGCTGGCACGCAATCTCCCCAACCCAGCCGGCGTAACCCAGGCTGCGGACGGCAGCTACGTTGTCGCGAACTACGGTGGTGGCATCACACGAATCAGGCCGAACGGCGAAACCCATACAGCGCGGCATGGTTTTGCGACTCCTGCGGCTGGAATTGTCGCGACGCCCTCGGGCCGCGTCTTTGCGGTCGACTACGGCGCCGACGTGGTTCGCGAGGTCCATGGTGACAATCGCTCGACAGTGATTGCCAGCGGTCTCTCCAAGCCTGTTGGCCTGGCGCTGACACCGTCGAATGAGCTGCTAGTTGGGACGTGGGGCGACGGAACGATCTGGCGGGTCCGCATACCGGAGTCATAACTCGGCCCTGCAAAGCGCCGGCCAGCAGCTGCTGCTGACACGTTCCGTTCAACAAAGAACGATTGCCGGTCGGCGCATTTTCCCGAGACCGCGGATGTGCCGGTGCGGTCCACGACGCCAAACCCGCCGCACGGCGGCTTCTACAGTACGCATAGAAAAGGTTTAGCTCATGACTCGTCTTCAAGTATCCCCCACATCGGCCCGTCTCGATACTGCGCTCCAGAAAGCCTTGGCTGAGCACCGGATAGTCGGCGCAGTGGTCCTTGTGGCGCAACATGGAGAGGTCATCTATCGAAAGGCGGCAGGGTTTGCGGATCGCGAAGCGCGGAGAGAGATGCGCCCGGACATGATCTTCCGTCTAGCGTCGATTGCAAAACCGATCGTGACGGCAGCGGCAATGCGGTTTGTGGAGGAAGGGCTGCTCACGCTCGACGCTCCCGTGACAAAGTGGCTTCCGAACTTCCGTCCAGCGCTGCCGGATGGGTCGAGGCCCGCGATTACAATCCATCACCTGCTGACCCACACTTCCGGTCTTGGCTACAGCTTCCTTGAGCCGGCGGACGGTCCCTATCACCAGCTGCACATCTCTGACGGCCTTGATCAGCCGGGTTTGTCGCTTGATGAGAACCTTTCCCGTCTTGCTGTCGCGCCACTGTATTTTAAGCCAGGCTCGAGCTGGCGCTATTCGCTCGGGATCGACATCGTTGGGGGCATTCTGGAGAAGATCGACGGGCGAGGTTTACCGGAGATCGTCCGAGAGAAAGTCACCGCCCCGCTTTCGCTGCAAGACACGGGCTTCTCAGTCGTCGACCTATCCCGATTGGCCGTCCCGTACGCAGATGGCCATCCTGAGCCGGTGCGAATGACTGACGGCATCGCCGTTTCGCTGTACGGCCTTGCTGCGACTTTCGCGCCGTCGCGCATCCTTGATGCGCAATCCTATCCCTCCGGAGGTGCCGGGATGGCTGGGACCGCGGACGATGTTCTGCGCTTTCTCGAGGCAATCCGAACCGGCGGTGCACCGATCCTCAAAGCTGAGACGATCAAGACGATGACTATGGAGCATGTAGGCCCCCAAGCTGAAACGCAGGGTCCTGGCTGGGGCTTCGGTTACGGCTGGGCCGTGCTTGTGGACCCAGCCGCGGCTGGCTCTCCGCAAGCCCCGGGTACCCTCCAATGGGGCGGAGCTTACGGGCACAAGTGGTTCATCGATCGAGCAAATGGTCTTTCTGTGGTCGCACTCACCAACACCACGTTCGAGGGCATGACCGGGAAATTCACGATTGACATTCGAGATGCAGTCTACGGCTAACGTGAGCTCTTATCGGGCAATCAGCAGGATCTGCGTAGCAATCCGCAGATTCTGGGGATTTTGTGCTTAACCATCGGTGATGGCAGAGATCTTCCGGATGGAGCGGAAGGATCTTGATGTGGGCGGCAAGCTGCGAGCAGGAAAGGACGATGCGATTGCCGCACTCGGCCAGGGTTTCCTTGCCTCGGTGATGCACCTGAGGATCAGCCTCCACGCGATCTTGCATTCGATCGTGGCTCTGGAGCAGCGAAGCTTTCGACGTGCTGCGAACATCATTGGTACGGATCAGTCGGTTGTTAGTCGAAGAATCCGTGCGCTTGAGGACGAACTTGGAGTTTCTTTATTCGAGCGCGATCGCGCCGGGGTTCGGCCAACTGCGGCCGGCGTGCAATTCATTCTACAAGCCAAAGCTGCCTTACGCGACCTTGACTATGCTGTGAAGTTTGCACGAAGCGCGGGGAGCGGCTCAAGCGGATTTCTGCGGGTCGGGTTTCTCTGCTCCCTTGCGACAGGCTTTCTTCGCGATCTGCTAGTTGAGTTCGTAAGCGTCCATCCAAGCGTCACCGTTGATGTCGCATACGGAGGCTCGCGCGATCAGATTCGGCAAGTACGCGATCGAAGTCTGGACATAGCGTTCTTTACTGGTGTCCCAGAGCTATCGGATTGTGATGTGGAACTGCTTTGGCATGAATACGTCTACTGTGCTCTGCCGGAAGGCCATCGGCTTGCGTCGCGTCACAGCATCGATTGGTCGGATCTTCAGGAGGAGCGCTTCATCGTTAGCCGCGAAGAGCCTGGTCCCGAGATCCATGACTACCTCATTCGGCGGCTCGCAACGCTGGGAACTCAGCCTCAGGTGAGACGACTTTCAGTTTGTCGAGAGAGCTTGTTTCACTTGGTGGCAATGGGGTTTGGTGTCACGCTGACTAGCGATTCCGCCATCGCGACGCCTTTTCCTGGCCTCCGATTTACACCGATTGGAGGCAGTGAAGATCTCCTCCCCACGGTTGGCGTATGGCTGCCAGGGAACGATAATCCGGCGCTCAGACGCTTCGTAAGTCTAGCTCGCGCCATGAGAGGTGCGCGGGCACATTCTTCCTAAGTTCGAACGATATACGTCGATCCGACTTCCCACCTCTTTTTGGCTAGTCAGGCGTTGGGTTCCGGTAGGCTCGCGCAACGACAATGTCCAACCCGCCGAAGGGGCCTCGGCTTCTTCGAACAGTCGGGCGATCTCAACGGCTTCGACACGTCGGCCTGTATCACGTGGGCTCTGCCGGCAGCTTTGCCGATCGTCTCGACCACTTCTCACGCCGCGTTCGTGCCATGACAAAGTGATGCCATTTTCTGCCGATGCATCACCTCGCCTCTATCGGGATCGGGGGACGCGGGCGGCGGTGAGTATGCCGGTGATCACCGCCAGCAGAGGCGCCTCGTCCACGCGGGCGAAATAGTCGTCGAGCCAAGCCACGAGTTCAGGAGGCTCGTTTGCCTCCTGCCGCAGCGCTTCGCGCAATGTGTCATGGACAATGCGGATCCAGACTGGAGCGTCCACGGAAACCGCGAATGGGTCAGCCGTGACGTCGGTCATTCCACGCGTCACAAGCTCATCGGGAAGCCTGCGCCCGCACCAAGGCTGCGGCATTGCGCGCTCCATTCTGGCGGTCAGCCCGTGCACCACGTGGTCGTCGTGCCGACCCTTGGGGAGGATTATCGCGCCGTAATCGAGCTCGAACGTCACCAGCCGACCCCCTGGCCGCAGTAGCCGAACAAACCTGTCTAACACCTGTCCGAAGAGCGGGTCGCGCAGATACATCAGTACTCGCGCAGTGCGGATCACGTCGAACCCGGCCTCCGGCAGGTCGGCGCTCTCGAGGCCCCCATGGACCCACGAAAGGTTCGGAAGCTGCACGCGCCGCGCGATCGCCAGCAGTTCGTCGTTCTGGTCCAGGCCGACGAACTCGACCTCCGGATGGATGCGGGCGAGCCGCGCCGCCTCCAGGCCGATGCCACAGCCCGCGTCTAATATCCGCATTCCCGGCCGGAGCTCGAGCATCCTTCGCATCGCTTCGTGGATGGCCTGAACCGGGGAATAGCTGTCGACGCGTTTGAGAAAATCCACGAGCGCAGAGACATCCACGCGTTGCGGGTCACTAAATCCAGCATGAAGATCGGGCATAGAAAAAGATCCCTTTTGTTTTTTCGCGCGTGACAGATCGAAGCCTAAGGCTGGTGGCGATTGGCAGAATGACAAAGCGATGCGGCAGTCCTCCGCACATCTCCGCCCATAGGATCAGCGGGAGGCGGATGCGATGGCAGCGCAGACGCTGTCCGCCGATTCAATGAAAGCTGAAGCTGCCGGTGCGCAGGCGGAGAGAGACGAGGCACGCCGTGAGCCGCTGCAACCGGCGGGTCAACGGTTGAAGTCCACCACCATCTTGCCCTGCGCGCGGCCGTTCCAGTTGCGGTCTATGGCGTGAGCCAGCTCGGCCAGACTCACGACCTCGCCCACGGAAAACTTCAGCGTGCCTGCCGCCACTTGATCGGCCACAGCCTGGAGATGGGGAGTATCGAGCTGGGTCATGGAGAATTGTCCTCGTAGGCCGTCGGGCGCGTTTGCAACCTCGGGAGTGACTGTGGAGAGGACCAGGCCACCGGGCGCCATGACTGCCCACGTGCGATGAAGCACCTCGCCGCCAACGACGTCGACGGCCAAGTCGACGCCCCTCGCGACCTCCTCGAACCGTTCTTTTTGACGGTCGATCACTCGATCGGCCCCGAGCGCTGCGACCGCGGCAATGCCGGTGTTAGCCGTCACCGCTAGAACTCTGGCCCCTGCGGCTTTGGCGAACTGAACCGCGAAGGTTCCCACATTGCCCGAAGCTCCGTGGATCAGCACGGTCTGGCCCGCACGTACATCGCCCACGGTGTGAATCAGGTGCCACGCCGCCAGCGCTGCCAGTGGAATTGCGCCGGCCTGAACATCCCTTAGCCCGTCAGGCGTGCGCGCAAGCTTGACTGCATCGACAGCCACATAGTCGGCAAAGGCGCCGAATCCGGCGAGCCAGCCCATTACGCGATCACCGGGCTCAAAACCTTCGACTTCCGGACCGACCTCCACGACGGTGCCGGCCATTTCACTCCCCAGGATTACGGGCAGTGACAAGGGGAAAGCGTCGCGGACAAAGCCCTGCCGAACCTTGAAGTCTATTCCGTTCACACCCGCGGCCTTCACTTGGGTCAGCACTTGGTGCGCTCCTGCCGTCGGTTTGGGGATGACATCCACCCGCGTTCCTTCTGGACCACCATAAGCATGCAAGCGGAATGCGCGATTGGTTTGCACAACGGACTCCTGTTTTCACAGGGGCGAGCGCGCCGCCCGATTTTGGTCAGGTAAGCGTTCCCAACTGGAGCCAAAAGTGCTAGATTTGGGACACTTCGTCCCGAACTTGGAACGACCTCGTGAACCTGGATGCGCTGGCAGATTTCAACCGGGTGGCTGCCGATGGCGGGTTTAGCCGCGCGAGCCGTCGCACCGGTCGTCCCAAGGCCACCTTGTCGCGGCGGGTACGGGAACTAGAAAATGCTCTGGGGGTGCGCCTCATCGAGCGCGACGGAAAGCGGTTTCGCCTGACCGAGGACGGCGCGGCCTTGTACCAGCGGACGGCCGATCTGCTGAACGAGGTTGAAGAGGCGGGGCGGATGATCGCTGAGGGGCTGGACCGGCCGCGCGGCGTGTTGCGCGTCTCAGCGCCGATATTGTTCTCGCACAGCCAGCTGGGCCGGCTCGCGGCGGACTTCTGCCGCCGCTATCCCGAGGTGCGTATCGAGGCGGTCGCCGAGGATCGCTACGTGGATTTGATGGCGGAATCCTTTGACGTGGCCATCCGCGTCAACCCCCGCGCCGTAGACGGTGACCTGCTCGGCCGGCGTATCATGCGCGACCATATGGTCTTGGTCGCGACGCCCGATTTGTCGCGCCCGCCCGCGCGCGAACTCACCCGTTTCCCCGCTGTGGTCGTGGCCGCCGAACGGGAGGATGCTATCTGGCATCTGGAAGGGGACGGATGGACAGGCACTGTCGAACCTTACCCGGTGATGCGACTACCGTCGTATCTCGTGGTGAGGGACGCGGTCTTGGCGGGGGTCGGCGTAGCCCTGTTGCCCAACACCCTGGCGGCCGATGAGGTGGCAGCTGGACGGCTGGCGTCTTGGGGCGCAGTACCAAAGCGAGAGGTGGAGATCTGGGCCTTGCATACGTCGCGCCGGCTCGTCAGCCGTAAGGTGCAGGCGTTCATGGATTTCCTGGTGGCGCGTTTCGCGGCTTCGGAATACTCGTAGACTCAGGCAAAAACCACCCGCTGCCGTTATCCTCACCAGGCGCAATTTTCCTCGAATCATTCCTTCGCGGCGAAGGCTGGACGGGAATGATTGAGAGTGCCGCCAATCCAATAGCGAACTGTCTCTTGCAGGTCTCGCGATCAGGCACCGACGCGCTGTACCAGCGTCGCCCCGTTTTTTAAACCCGTTATCGGCGAAGAGGACATACTTCCGACCGCGGGAGTATGGCTCCCTGGCAACGACAATCCCGTCCTGCGGCGATTTGTTAGTCTCGCGAAATCAATGAAGGCGGACCAGACGCCTGCCCGCATGTAAAGGCAAGGACGCACTGAAGCTGAATGATCGGTAGTTGCCCGCATGGTGAAGTCGCAGACATTCCCATTGGCGGTCAAGACCTGCCTAGCCGGCGTGCCTTTGCAAACCCCCGATCTGTTGCGATGAAACGCCGGATCATGTGAGGAAGAAGTTTCACGGGATCGGAAATCGGCTTGCCGGTCTCTCGCCCCAGGACGTCGGCATATGCGATGAGCTCGCGGTGCACTTCTGCCGGAAGATCGAAGGATACCCTGACAGGCTTATCATCTTCGAGAGCGGCCAGCTTAAGTTTTGTCATCGCTATCCTCGATATGGTTCGAGCACGAGGTCGCGGGTGACGATCACGCGGACCGGGAAGCCGGGCCGGATGGTCAGCGTCGGCGCGACGTTCAACTGCCTGCGGATGATTTCTTGACCCGCATCATTGATCGTGTCCTGGCCGCCATTGCGGATGGCGCGGAGCAGGCGATCGTCATCGTTAATTGCCAGTTCGGCGCCTACGCTGAGTAGCGTGGAGAGGCCGGCTGCCTTGGCGAGGTCCCACCAGTGATAGTCGACGCCATCCTCGAGGCCCGCATATCCTGCCGCGTCCGCCCCCGGCTGGCGCTCGAGGACGATCGAGCGGCCGTTGGGGAAGATCAGGCGATTCCACACGAGCAGCACCCGGCGCTGGCCGAACTGCACAGCGCTGTCATACTGGCCGATGATGCGGGTGCCTTGGGGCACGAGGAGCAGGCGGCCGGTCGGGCTGTCGTAGATGTTCTCGGTCACCTGTGCGGTGATCTGTCCGGGTAGATCGGAGCGAATGCCGGTGATTAGCGCGGCCGGAATAACGGCGCCGGCTTGCAGAACGTAGGGTGACGCTGGCGGCATGACGCGATCCTGGGCGACAGTGCGGCGATCAGCGGCGGCATTGAGGAAGGCGAGTTGCCGATCCTGCGCGCGCTCTTGAGCGGTGGGCGTGTTGAATTGCCCGGGAATCCCAAGGCCGGTCAGGTTCGCGTTGGCGAGAGCGGCGCCGGGTGCAGGTGAAGCCGCAAGCGTCCGCGCCTCGGTCTGGAAGAAGACACGGCTCGTTCGCGCGGCCTCCTGCTCGGCGAGACGACGCTGCTCCGCCGGGTCCACGGTCGGCTGGACGGTTGGCGGCACGACGGGTTGTCCGCGATCCTGGGCGTTCAGGATAGGTCGGCCTAGGTCGCCCGGCAGCGGCGGTCCAAGCCGTGGGCCGGTATAGTCGCGCGGGAGACCGGCAAGCCCATCCGCAGTAGGCCTATTGGTGGTGGAATAGAGCTCCTCGTTCCGAGGTCCGGCGTTGCGGGTCTGGAGCGCGTAGATCAGCGCGCCGCCAAGGCCGATCGACGCAACTAGGGCGATCCCAGCCAGAGCTTTGCGGGACAGCCTGGTGACGCGAGGCGGATCACCGCGCAGCCGCATGGGCGTTGCGGAGTCAGTCGGGCGCTCCTCTATCTCAGCGCCGCGGCCGGGATTGTCGAATTCAGTCATTAAGATGGTCTCCCGTCACTGCGCGAGATCCGGACCGTTTGCTGGTGGTCACCGCTGCCGAGCCGAAGCTCCGCTGCACCGAAGAGGCGGTCGACGATCAGGATGTTCTGGTAGATGCGGCTGTTGACGATCTGGGGCTCGCCTTCCGACCCGATGACAAAGACCGGCGGCATCTCGCCCTGGACGATGCCGCGCGGGAATTCGATGTAGACCCGCCGTCCATCGTCATAGACGGCGGTCGGCCGCCAGGGAGGATTGTCGCCGGTCAAGGCGTAGCGATAGTTGCGCGCCGCGGCGGCGGGGATGACCGGCGTCGCTGGAACACCCTGACGCTGCGATGCTGGAGGTTGCGGATAGGCCCATGCCACGGCCGGCATGTAAGGGTTTGCGCCGGCGCGCAGCTCGAGCATGTAGATGCGGCGGTCGGTGGTAATGACCAAGTTCGTCGTGATATCGGCGCGCGTCGGCTTCACGAGCACATGGACGCGGCGCGTGATTCCCGATCCGCTTTCGGTGTCGCCGATGATCCAGCGGGCGGTATCGCCGGCGGCGATCGGGCCGGCGCCCGTCAGGCTCTCGCCAGGCTCAAGCGCAATGTCCGTGATCTGTCCCGGCGAGGTGTAGACCTGATAGAGCGCGCCTTCCGACCATGGATAGATCTGGATGGCGTTGTAGTAGCCCTCGCGGCGAGGCTCGACGCGGGCGGCGGCATTGGCGTTGGTCACGCGAGCCATCGGGGAATTGGCGGCCGTGCCGCCGTGACTCGGTGACCAGGCCGGCGGAATGTGCAGCGGTCGCGGCCGCTCGTCCACGATTGCCGCTGGAACGGCCGGCAATGGTGGGACATTGGAGTCATAGCTGATCTGCGGCGGCCTCTGCGTGGCGCATGCGCTCAGCAGCGTGACCGACAGGAGCGCCGCGGGGATTGCGCATTTACGGAAAGCCGGCTTTGCGGCACGAGCGTTCTCTCGATTCATTTACCCAAGCTCCCGCGACCAGTTGATCGCATTGACGTAGATGCCCAGCGGATTGGCGCGCAGCCGCTCTGCGTTACGCGGCGGCTGCATCACGATGGTGAGGATGGCCGTCCAACGTTCGGTCGATGCGAGCTGGCCGTTGTCGTAGCGCCGCTCGGTCCAAGCCACGCGGAAGCTGTCGGGCGACGCTCGAATGACGCTCGAAACGTCGACCGCGACCTGCTGCTTGCCGACCTTGGTGAAGGGATCGTTGGCGCGGGCGTAGTCGTTCAGAGCCGCAGCGCCACGGTCGGTCGTGAAATCGTAGGCGCGAAGCCAATTCTGCCGGACGACGATCGGATCAGCCGGGATCGAGCGGACCTGTTCGATGAAGCGCGCCAGATGGAACGCGATCTGCGGATCGGTCGGGCGATAATCGGAAACCGCGGGCGCGACGGCTTGGGCTTGGCCTAAGTTGTCGACCTGAACCACCCACGGCACGATTGACCCGCGCGCCGATTGCCACACCAGCGCGCCGGCGAAAGCGCCCGACAAGGCCAACGAGCCGAAAGCCATCAGCCGCCAGTTCTTCGCCTGCACACGCGCCGAGCCAATGCGCTCGTCCCAGACCTGCGCTGCGCGCTGATAGGGCGTCTCGGGCTCGGGTGTCTTGCCGTAGTGCGTGGAGGGTCGCTTGAACATCATTGGTCTCGCTGCGAGAGGTTGACGGAGCTGCCGCCGCCGTGGCTGTCACCGGCGCGGACCGCGTGTGCTGTGGCCATGACGCCGTGATTGAATTGCTGCGAGCGCTTCATGCGGCGGGCCCAGGCGGGAGGTTCTTGGGTATCAGCGCTGTCAGATGCAGCGGAGTTGGCGCCGCCGATGGTGCCCATCGTTGAAGTGCCTCCAGTCGCCTCGAAGGCGGCACGACCACCTGCAGAGAAGCTCTCCTTCATGCTGTCCGCGGCCCGGCGAAGCGGCGAGGCGGCTGCGCCGCCAGCAGCACGCGCGACGCCTCCAAGCCCTGATGCGACGCCGGCCGCGCCAGACTGTCCGGCGGCTCCGAGGCTGTAGGCCGTGGTGGCGCCGCCCGCGAGCGTCGCTCCGCCACGCGCCGCGGCCGCAGTGCCCGAGATCGCGGCCGCGCCACCGCGCAAGGCGAGTCCGCCGGCCGCACCCGCGGCGACCATCGCGCCGCCCGCGGCGAGGCCAGTGCCGACCGCCGCGCCGGCGCTGAGCTGCGGTCCGCCGCTGACCAGGCCATTGGCTATTCCGGGGCCGAAGATTCCGAGGCCGAGGAGCGAGAGCGCGGCCAGGACGATCGCCATAGCATCGTCGATGGTCGGGCTGGCGCCGCCGAAGCCGCTCGTGAACTCGGAGAACAGCGTCGAGCCGATGCCGATGATGACGGCGAGCACCAACACTTTGATGCCAGAGCTGATCACATTGCCGAGCACGCGCTCGGCCATGAACGCGCTCTGCCCAAACAGCCCGAACGGGATGAGGACGAAGCCCGCCAAGGTCGACAATTTGAATTCGATCAGCGTAACGAAGAGCTGGACCGCGAGGATGAAGAATGCGAGCAGGACGAGCGCCCAGGCCAGGAAAAGGCAGGCGATCTGGATGAAGTTCTCGAAGAACGACCAGTAGCCCATGAGGCCGCTGATCGAGTCGAGGAGCGGCCTGCCAGCATCGAGGCCGGTCTGCGCGACCTTGCCCGGGCGCAGAAGATCGGCGGTGGTGAAGCCCGTCCCGCTCGCCTTCAGCCCCAGGCCGGCGAAGGACTCGAAGATGATCCGCGCGAGGTTGTTCCAGTTGGAGATGAGGTAGGCGAACACGCCGACGAATAAGGTTTTCTTGACCAAGCGGGCGAGGATGTCGTCGTCGGCGCCCCAGCTCCAGAAGAGCGCGGCAAGCGTAACGTCGATCACGATCAGCGTGGTCGCGATGAACGCGACTTCCCCGCCAAGTAATCCGAAGCCGCTGTCGATGTAGCGGGTGAAGACCTCGAGAAAATGGTCGATGACGCCCGTGCCGCCCATGGTGCTACTCGTCGTTCGGTGCGGCCACTTCGCCGCGCGTCTCGCTGGTGGGCCGGCTCACACCCGGCCGGCTCGTCGGAAACGTGGTACGCGGCATCAGGAAGCGCCGGCGGCTCTCCGCCCAGGCGCGCAGGCACGCCGGGTCGCGCGGCCCCGCTTCTCCGAGGCTCTGGCATCGGAACAGCTCGGCTCGCAGCGGATCCTCAGTGTCCGTCACGGCCGGCCGCGCCGACATGATCTCGGCCCGCTCTTCCTTCCGGGTCAGCTCGATGACTGTCGCGGCGATCGCGACCGCGACGAACGCGACGGCGCCGATCCGGGCGAAAAGCTTGGAATCCACTGCAGCTCTCTCAGTTGCCGCTGCTCGGGAACATCCGGGCGTTGCCCGGCTGATAGCCGCGGCCAAGCGTCAGGAAGCGCCGGCGCTGTTCGCGCCCCTGCTCGGCGGCCGCAGCGCGCTCAGCGTCGGCCAGCGCGCGTGCGCGTCCGTCGGCCGCGACGACAGCCGTGAGGTCTGCGAGCTGCTGCGCCTGCAGCGCGAGGATCTGGTTGCCGGCTTGTGCCGCCTGCAGCGCGCCAGTTGCGCCCTGGCTCTGGCCGACCAGCGCCGACATCTCTGTCCGGTTCGTGTCGATGTTGCCGACGACGCCGGCCTGGACACGCATGGCGTCCTGAAGGCCTCCGACCGTGTTCTGCCAGCGCGTGCGCGCGTCCGCGATGAGCTGCTGATCCGATGCTGAGAGCGAGGCGCTGCTGTAGGTGGTCTGAAAGGCGCGGTCGACCTGCTGCACGTCGAAGGCGATGTTCTGCGCCTGGCCGAGGAGCTGCTGCGTGCGCTGGATCGACTGCTGAAGGCGCTGCAGCGATGAATACGGCAGGCTTGCGAGATTGCGCGCCTGATTGATCAGCATCTGCGCCTCGTTCTGAAGCGAGGTGATCTGGTTGTTGATCTGCTCGAGGGCGCGCGCCGCCTGCAGCACGTTCTGGGCATAATTGGTCGGGTCGTAGACGATCCACTGCGCCGACGCCGGCGCGACCAGGACGGGCGAAAACGAAAGCGGAAGCGAAAGAGCTGCGGCAAGAAGCGCGGCGCGGGCGCGACGGACAATCATGATGGTGTCTCCAGGTTAGTGAGGTTCGGGATGAGGTCGGCTGCCCAGGCGACGCCCCGGTGGCGCAGCCATGCCGGCAGAAAGCCGTCGCGGCCGTTCTCGGCTACGATGCGGTCGATCGCGGCCTGGTCGGTCTTGGAGGACGCGGCGCACAGCGCGAGGGCGACGTCAGAGAGACCGAGCTCGAACAGCCGGTTGCCGCGCCGGGATTGGCAGTAGTAGTCGCGCTTTGGCATGGCCCGCGCCAGAATCTCGATCTGGCGATCGTTCAAGCCGAACCTGCGGTAGATCGCGGTGATCTGCGGCTCGATCGCGCGCTCATTCGGGAGCAGCAGCCGCGTCGGACAGCTCTCGATGATGGCCGGGGCTATTGCCGAATTGTCGATGTCGGAGAGGGACTGCGTGGCGAAGACGACGCTGGCGTTTTTCTTCCGGAGCGTCTTCAGCCATTCTCTGAGCTGGCCGGCGAAGCCTTCGTCGTCGAGCGCCAGCCAGCCTTCGTCGACGATCAGCAGGGTGGGCCGCCCGTCGAGGCGATCCTCGATGCGGTGGAACAGATAGGCGAGCACGGCCGGGGCGGCATCCGTCCCGATAAGGCCTTCGGTCTCGAAGGACTGGACTGCTGCTTCGCCGAGATGCTCGTGCTCGGCGTCGAGCAGGCGGCCATAGGCCCCCCCGACACAGAATGGCCGGAGCGCCTGCTTGAGATCGTTGGATTGCAGGAGGACCGCGAGACCGGTGATCGTGCGCTCGACCACGGGGGCGCTCGAAAGCGAGCTCAGCGCGGTCCAGAGATGCTCCTTGACTTCGGGGGTGATCGCCACGCCCTCGCGCATCAGGATCGCGACGATCCAGTCGGCGGCCCAGGCCCGTTCGGGCACATGATGGATGCCGGCGAGCGGCTGCAGCGAAACGCTCTCAGTTGATCCTTCCGTCAGGCCGCCGCCGAGATCGTGCCAGTCGCCTCCCATCGCGAGCGCCGCGGCGCGAATTGAACCGCCGAAGTCGAAGGCGAAGACCTGCGAGTTCGAATAGCGCCGGAACTGAAGCGCCATCAGTGCCAGCAGCACGGACTTGCCGGCGCCGGTCGGGCCGACGACGAGCGTGTGGCCGACGTCGCCGACATGCAAAGAGAACCGGAACGGGGTGGACCCCTCGGTCTTGCCGAACAGCAAGGGGGGCGCACCAAAGTGCTCATCCCGTTCCGGCCCCGCCCACACCGCCGAAAGCGGGATCATGTGGGCGAGATTGAGCGTCGAGATCGGCGGCTGCCGCACGTTCCCGTAGACGTGCCCCGGCAGCGAGCCGAGCCACGCATCGACGCAATTGATCGTCTCGGGCACCGCGGTGAAGTCGCGGCCTTGCACGACCTTCTCGGCCAGCCGCAGCTTCTCGGCAGCAATGCGGGGGTCGTTGTCCCAGACCGTCACCGTCGCGGTGACGTAGGCCTCGCCGGCGTAATCAGCGCCCAGCTCCTGCAGTGCGAGATCGGCGTCGGCCGCCTTGTTTGCGGCATCGGTGTCAACGAGAGCGGATGTCTCGTTGGTCATCACCTCCTTCAGGATCGCTGCGATGCTCTTGCGCTTGGCGAACCACTGCCGCCTGATCTTCGTCAGCAGCTTGGTCGCGTCGGTCTTGTCGAGCAGGATGGCGCGCGTGCTCCACCGATAGCTGAAGGCGAGCCGATTGAGATCGTCGAGGAGTCCCGGCGTCGTGGCGCTCGGAAAGCCGACGATCGTCAGGACACGAAGGTGTGCTTGGCCGAGGCGCGGCTCGAGGCCTCCCGCGAGGGGCTGGTCGGCCAGCAGCGCGTCGAGATACATTGGCGTCTCGGGCACCCGTACGCGATGCCGCCTGGTCGAAATGCAGGAATGCAGGTAGGTCAGTGTCTCGCCGTCATCGAGCCAGGCGCATTCGGGCATGAAGGCTTCGATGAGCTGGAGAACGCGGTCGGTGCGATCGATGAAGCCGCGCAGGACCTCGTAGGGATCGACGCTGCGGTCGGCCTTGCCCTCGTAGAGCCAGCTCTCGGCTCGGGCGGCGTCTTCGGCCGGCGGCAGGTAAGTGAACGTGAGGAAGTAGCTCGATTCGAAATGCGCGGCCGCTTCCTCGAAGTCCGCCCTGCGCTCCGCGTCGACCAGGGCAGACGCGGCATCCGGGAAGCGGCTCGATGGATAGGCGCCGACGCCGTGGCGCTGGGCTTCCACGAAGATCGCCCAGCCCGACCCGAGCCGCCGGAACGCGTTGTTGAGGCGGCCGGCAACCGCTACCAGCTCGGCCTGCACGGCGGAGTCGAGATCGGGGCCGCGAAAGCGTGCCGTCCGCTGGAAGCTACCATCCTTGTTGAGGACGACGCCCTCTCCGACGAGCGCTGCCCAGGGCAGGAAGTCGGCGAGGCGCGAGGACGTGCGGCGATATTCTGCGAGGTTCATCATCGGCCGCCTCACGCGCCCATGAAGCCCGGAATGCGCAGATGCCGGCGCGTCACCTCGACGAACATCGGGTCGCGCTTCGCCGCCCAGACGGCCGCGAAGTGGCCAACGGCCCAGAGGCCGAGGCCGACGAGCCAGAGCCGCAGCCCGAGTCCGAGCGCGGCGGCGAGCGTACCGTTGAGGATGGCAATCGAGCGCGGCGCACCGCCGAGGAGGATGTGTTCGGTCAGCGCCCGATGCACCGGCACTGAGAAGCCAGGTACTTCGGCGCCGTCGATGACAGCCGTGGTCATACCAGCGCTCCGCCGCCGAAGCTGAAGAAGCTCAGGAAGAACGAACTCGCGGCAAACGCGATGGATAGGCCGAACACGATCTGCACCAGCCTGCGGAAGCCGCCGCTGGTGTCGCCAAAGGCGAGCGTTAGGCCGGTGACGATGATGATGATCACCGCAATGACCTTCGCCACCGGACCTTCGATCGATTGCAGGATCTGCTGAAGCGGTTGTTCCCAGGGCATGGACGAGCCGCTGGCATAGGCTGGCGCAGCGTAGAGAAACCCTGCGGCCGTCAGACCAATGGTGCCGATCCGATCGAGAATCGGGCCGGCGAATAGGCGTTGCTCGAATGATGGCTGTCGAGCCGAGGTCATGCGTGGTCTCCTGCTGTGCCTGCTGTTGCGGGGGTGATGCGGTAGTCGCCGCTTGGTCCAAGGCCTTCGACGCGCGCGAGTTCGGCAAGACGGCGGGACGCGCCGCGGCCGCTCAGAACGGCGACGAGATCGATGGTCTCGGCAATCAGTGCGCGCGGGACCGTGATCACGGCTTCCTGGATGAGTTGCTCGAGGCGGCGCAGCGCACCGATGGCGGTGCCTGCGTGAATGGTGCCGATTCCTCCGGGATGGCCGGTGCCCCAAGCTTTCAGAAGGTCGAGTGCCTCGGCGCCGCGCACCTCACCAATGGGGATGCGGTCGGGCCGCAGGCGCAGAGAAGAGCGCACCAGATCGGACAGTGTGGCGACGCCGTCCTTGGTGCGCAGGGCGACAAGATTGGGCGCGGCGCACTGAAGCTCGCGTGTGTCCTCGATGAGGACGACGCGATCGGCCGATTTTGACACCTCAGCGAGGAGCGCGTTGGTGAGCGTGGTCTTGCCGGTGCTCGTTCCGCCAGCGACAAGGATGTTGCGGCGATCGGCGACCGCGCGGCGAAGCAATTCCGCCTGGTCGGCCGTCATGATCGCAGCGGCCACATAGTCCTGCAGCGTGAACACGGCGACAGCGGGTTTGCGGATCGCAAACGCCGGGGCGGCCACCACCGGCGGCAGCAGGCCCTCGAAGCGCTCTCCCGTTCCGGGCAGCTCCGCCGACACGCGGGGGCTTCCGGCGTGAACCTCGGCGCCGACGTGATGAGCGACGAGCCGAATGATCCGCTCACCATCTGCGGGTGACAAGCGCTCACCCGTGTCGGCCAGCCCCTCCGAGAGCCGGTCGATCCAGAGCCGCCCGTCGGGGTTGAGCATCACCTCGACGATCGACAGGTCTTCCAGGAAAGCGGCGATGGCCGGGCCGAGGGCCGTGCGCAGCATCCGTGTGCCGCGAAGGACCGCCTCGGATTCTTGGAATGACACTGCCACTTCGTCCCCGTTCTGTGCGGGACCGCTCACGTGCGGCCCTGGATCGGGGATGAGTAGAAGAGGCAGAAAATGGGGGGCGCAACAACCCTGATGGGGTCGTCGTAGTGTGGCGTAGAAATACAGGGAGACGGCGAAGTCGATGACGGCTTGCGAGCGGCCTGATCGCGCCTATTCGCTACTCGCGTTGGCCGGAACATCCTCGGAGATTTCCTGGCGGAGCTTTGGGCCCTTGGCGAGTCGCCGGCCGAGCGCGGCGACGAAGGCGTCGTAGCGTTCGCCAGCCTGGGCGCGTGCAGCGGCCTGCGCGGGCTCGGGCAGTGGAGGGTTGGTGGTCAGCCAGAAGCGGACAAAGACCGCGAGCGTCTCGACGGCGATGCCGAGGTCGCGCTCCAGGCGCGCTATGCGCCGGTCCAGCTGGTCGAGCCGCTTGGTGAATGCTGCCTCCTGGCGCTCGACGGCGTCGGGCGACAGGAAGGATGCAATGGCCGCCTCGGCGATGAGAGAACGCGATTGGGCACGGCGCGCAGCGTACTCAGCCAGCGCCTTTGTCACGGCGGGCTCAAGGTAGACGGAAAGCCGCTGCTTCTTGCTCGGATTCGGCACGGGCCTACAGCTCCATGCCATCGTTGGGGTCGAGCGAGACTTGGCGTGCAATACGCTGTACGAGACGGTTCATGCGGCTCAGCCGAGCGGCATCGTCCGGCTCGTTATCGTTTGGGTCGATCTCAAACTCGTTGTCGATCGGCGGCTTCTTCTCGATGGGCGCCACGCGATTGAGCTCCGGCTGGCGACGCTTCTCGGAGCCGGTCGGATCTTCACCGTCCATGAGGCTCACCGGTGGTGTGGCCTCCTGAGAAGGTGGCGGTGGCAGAGGCCTGCCGGTCCAGTCATTCGGCTGCTGGTGTTCCGTTGCCTTCAGCACTGGCGGCGGAAGGATGCGCGCCTGAAATCTATGGTCCTCGAAATAGCGCGCTTTCGTGGCGCGCACGGGCGGCGTTCCCGCGACCATGACGATCTCGTCCGTCGGCGGGAGTTGCATGATCTCGCCCGGCGTAAGCAGCGGCCGGGCCGTCTCGGAGCGCGACACCATCAGGTGCCCGAGCCAGGGGCTCAGCCGGTGACCGGCATAGTTGCGCATCGCGCGGAGCTCAGTGGCGGTGCCGAGCGCATCGCTGACCCGCTTGGCGGTTCTTTCGTCGTTGGTGGCGAACGAGACTCGGACGTGACAGTTGTCGAGGATCGAATTGTTCGGGCCGTAGGCCTTCTCGATCTGGTTGAGGCTTTGGGCGATCAGGAACGCCTTCAGTCCATAGCCGGCCATGAACGCCAGCGCGCTCTCGAAGAAGTCGAGGCGGCCGAGCGCGGGGAACTCGTCGAGCATGAGAAGCAGGCGGTGGCGTCGCGACTTCGCATGGAGATCTTCCGTTAGGCGCCGTCCGATCTGGTTGAGGATTAGACGGATCAGAGGCTTGGTACGCGCAATATCCGACGGCGGCACGACGAGGTAGAGCGTCGTCGGCCGAGCTCCCCCGACGACATCGGTGATGCGCCAGTCGCAGCGGCGCGTGACGGCGGCAACAACAGGATCGCGATAGAGGCCGAGAAACGACATGGCCGTACTCAGCACGCCGCTGCGCTCGTTGTCCGACTTGTTGAGCAGCTCGCGCGCCGCGCTCGCGATGACGGGGTGTGGTCCAGCTTCCCCAAGATGCGGAGTTTTCATCATCGCGGCGAGCGTCGACTCGATCGGGCGGCGCGGATCAGACAGGAAGGAGGCGACGCCGGCGAGCGTCTTGTCTGCCTCGGCGTAGAGCACGTGGAGGATGGCGCCGACGAGCAGCGCATGCGAGGTCTTCTCCCAATGGTTCCGCTTTTCTAGTGAGCCTTCCGGATCGACGAGGATGTCGGCAATATTCTGGACGTCCCGGACTTCCCATTCCCCGCGCCGCACTTCGAGCAGCGGGTTGTACCCCGATGACTTGGCGTTCGTGGGATCGAACAGCAGCACGCGTCCGTGCTGGGCGCGAAATCCCGACGTGAGCTGCCAGTTCTCGCCTTTGATGTCGTGCACGATGGCGCTGCCGGGCCAAGTGAGTAGCGAGGGAATGACCAAACCCACACCTTTGCCGCTCCTGGTCGGGGCAAAACAGAGGACGTGCTCGGGGCCGTCGTGCCGGAGATAGTCATGGCCGAGCTTGCCGAGCACCACGCCGTCGGGGCCTAGAAGGTCTGCGGCCTCCACTTCATCGTGCCGGGCCCACCGGGCGGAGCCGTAGGTGTCGACGTTCTTGGCTTCACGCGCCCGCCACACTGACATCGCGATTGCGACTGCGATCGCGATGAAGCCGCCCGACGCCGCGATGTAGCCGCCTTCCACGAAAATCGCCGGCGCGTAAGCGTCGTAGACGATCCACCACATGTAGAATGACGGCGGATAATAGACGGGCCATCCCAGGATGGTGAACCAAGGCTCACCGAGTTGCGCCTGGAAGCCCAGTCGCCACGCGGTCCACTCGGTCGCACCCCACGACCTGGCGAGGATGATCAGCGCGACGACGAGGATCTGGCCCCAGAGAATCTTTGTTGCGGACATCACCCGCGCTCCTTGTCAAATGGCTTTGTCACAGGCCGATTCCTCGCTTGCGCCCGAAGCTCCAATCGATCCCGCCGTCCCCGCGCGTGACGCCGGAGACATGACGGCCGAGGTGCTGTTCGAGGGACGGCGACCACGGCACGAGCTGGAAGCCAAGGCCATCGTCGAGCATGGCGAACCGGCCGGAGGCGAGATCGAAGCGGCGGCGATAGGTGCCGGCGACGTATTCGCCGGTGCCAGCCTTCACGGCCGCTTGGCCGGTCTCGACCGTTAGACGTTCACGCAGCGCGTCGAGCTCGCGACGCCGCAGTGTCTCGATCAGGTTGCGGCTGAAGCTGACGCCGTGGCTTTGCCGCTCGGCTAAGCCCTGGCCGATGAGATGCTCCGCGCGGAGGTCAAGCGCGTCACGGACCTCAGCGCCGAAACCTCCGCCACCGAGCGGCACCGGTTCGCGTGCGATAGCCTGGCGGTCGAGCCAGGTGGCCCCCGTCGCCGTGATCTGCTGCTCGAGGGGAAGATCCGATCGCACAGCAAGCGCGACACGCCGCCGGCCTTGGGCGTCGTCGAACCGGCGCAGCTCGACGATCGAGCCGGGCGCGGAATCTCCGGCGGCATTGAGGTCAGCGAGCTTAATGTGGTGGGTGCGGCCATCGACGCCGTCGACGATCGCGAAGGCGCTGCCTTTCAGCTCGTCGTCGAGCCCTCGCGCCAGCAAGCGTCCGACGATCGGCTCGTCCAGGCTTTCACCGGCCAGCACGTAGCTCGCCGCACTGCGTTCGAGGCTGCGCTCCGCGAGACCGTGATGTATCCGCTTGATAATGTCGCCGCGCTCGCCGAGCTCGCGCAGACTTTTCTCGGTCCCATCAGAGAGAACCCATTGGCCTGACCCGACCTGATCGGCGAGGCCAAGGGCCTCGAGCTTGCGCAGGCGTCCGACCTTCAGCGCGTGGAATTCGTCGGGCTGGCGGTCCGCGTGCGGCGCAAGGTCGATCACACCAGTCCGATGAGCATCGCGCGCGAGCTGACGGTCGAGATTCGTCCATCGCTCGGCATCGATCTGGCGCTCTAGCGTGGTGCGGATGTCGTGATCCGTGCGCGGGCCGAGCTCCTGGGTAATGAGGTCACGCGCGCGGTCGCGCATGCCTTCCTTGATATAGTCGCGAGAGATGACGAGGTTCTCGCCATCGTCACGGACGCCGCGAACGATCAGGTGGACATGCGGATGCTCGGTGTTCCAGTGATCGGCGGCGACCCAGTCCAGCCTGGTGCCGAGATCCTTCTCCATCTGGCCGACGAGCTCGCGCGTAAACTGCTTGAGGTCGGACATCTCGATCGCGTCGTCCGGCGAGACGATGAAGCGGAAATGATGGCGGTCGTCCGCACACCGATCGGCAAAGGCCTTGGGGTTGGCCTCGTCGGTGCCGGAACCAAAGAGCCGCGCCCGCTCCCCATCCCGGGTGACGCCCTCGCGCTGCAGGTAGCCGAGATGCGTGGCAAGAGGCGCGCCGCGCGCGGTGTGACGGACGACGCGCGCCTTCACTACGGCGCCGCGCGAGCGCGAAGTAATGAGCCGGTTGGCCTGCACCGACGCGCGCTGGCCCCGGCCGAAGCGCGAACGATGGCCGGGGCCGATCGTCCCCTTACGGGAGACGGAGCCGCCCGCCCGCTGAGCGGCGGCAAGCGCCTGCGCGATGAAGGGCCGCGCCCGCTGCGCGCGGGTGGAGCGGATGCGGCCGGGCCGAATGCGGAAGCCGTCTTCGGCGCTCATGGCCGTGGTCTCGCACATCGCGCCAAGGCGAGGAATTCATTGAGAAAGTGCCGAAGCCGCAGGCTGCGCCGGGACGGCGCACCTCGCGGTTTCGGCATATAACCTATTGAAAAAGCACAACCGTCATGGCGCGCACATCGCGCCCCTTTATCCTGCCATCGTGCGGTTGTGGTTGCGCTGTCTCGCCTCTGCACACGCTCCTGTACGCTGGGGTTCGCTACACCGCGATTGGGCAACGGACGCGTCATTTCTGCGGGTCCGGACTCGCTTGCGCGACGAAGAGGCTGGAGGAGCGCGGTGAAAGCGATGCAGCGTCACGCGCTCGCGGTGTCATCGTATCGTCACCGGGCACACGCTGTTCTTGCGGTGATCCTGCATTTGCGCTGCCGTTCGCGCGCACGACGAACAGTGGTGAGCGTCTCCACGCGAGCGGATCAGCAGTCGGAATCGGAATGCTGCTTTCCAGCGGTTCCGTCCCAATAAGGGGCGCCACCGCTGCGACATAGGCGCGCGTTTCGGCCGGCAGCGCGCGAACGCCCGCGAGGTATTCCTCATACCGCTGGGGGCCGGCGTTGTAGGCCGCCAGGAAGCCCGCCGATCCGTAGCGGTCGTGCATCTCGCGCAGGTACGCCGCGCCGGCCAGCACGTTGTCGTGCGGATCGAAAGGATCGCGACCGAGGCCGTAACGGGCGCGCAGCTCCGACCACGTGTCGGGCATGATCTGCATCAGGCCGATCGCGCCCTTGCGCGATACGGCGCGCGTATCGCCGGCGCTTTCGGCGCCCATGACCGCCCGTATCCAGGAGACGGGCACGCCGAACCGCCGCGCGGCTTCCGCGATGTAGTCGGCGATCGGCTGCGCGCGCTGCGGACGCACGGCAGGCGCGTTCTGCGCATATGCGGCGCCAGTGAACGGGCCGACGATCAGCAGGCCGGAAAGGAGAAGAGCGGGAAGACGCCGGGCGAGCAAGCGTCGCCCGGCGGCCCCACTCCGTCTCCGCGATGTCGAGCAGATGAGCATCGCCTCAATCCCGCTCGGGCCGCTTCTGGGGACGATTCCAGTGCAAACCCCAGACGGACTTTGCGTCGCCCGACTGAAACAGGTTGGCGCGGATCGGCTGGCCTAGCGTCGGGTCGTCGATCTGGACGGAGACATAGTCGCCGGCCTTTTCGCCGGTGCGCTTCCAGCCGGCGCCGATCTCGGGGCCGTTGCTGTCGCCGAGATGGACGCGATAGTCCGGCGCATTCTCGGCATCCGAATGTTCGGCCGGAATCAGCACCATCTCGCTGTTCACTGCGAGCGTGCGGACATGGCCGGTATAGCCGTTCTTGGTGCGTGTGAACTCTCCGATCTGTGGCATTGAAAGCTCCTTGTGTGCGGTGAAGAGGGTGTGCTCGGTGCGCCGTCACCGCGTTGCGGCGCGCCATTCGAATTGGCCGTTCCCTTCCTCGTCGGTCCACAGCGGGACTGCGCGGCCGATGATTGTGTTCGTGGAGAGCGGGCCGAAGTAGCGGCCGTCCATGCTGTCGGAAGCGGCCCAGTTCATGAGGAAGACCTCGCCGTCGCCGATGCGGCGGCAGCCGTGCCACGACGGCAGCGCGCGGCCGGCGCGGTCGCGCGCCAACGCGTTCCCCATGTCGATGCCGTCAACCGTGATATGCGCCCCGTCGCGACAAACGCGTTGGCCCGAAAGGGCGGCGACGCGTTTCATCAGCGGCACGCCGCGCGGCAGATAGCGACGCTCGGCCATGAAGGAGGCGAGCGGTTCGGGGGTCGCGACAGCGACGAGGTCGGTGACTTCGAGGTGACGAGCCGGCTCGATGGAATAGAGGCCGAGCGGCACGCTGGCCGATGCATTCCAGATGAGCTTCGGCGCCATCGGAAGGAAGGAAAGGACGCCAACCACCATCACGGTGAAGTACGTCGTCATGACGTAGCCGAAGCGCGTCACGGCTCGACGCTCCGCCGCAGAAGGATCGCCCGATGCTGCTCGACCGTGTAGCTGCGCGGCTCCTGGCCGGCGGTCAGGCGGTTGTGGACGTGCCGCCAGTGATGCGGCGATACCTCGGCCGGATCGATGCCGATCGCCTCGATGGCATCGATGATCTGGAGGACGCGCTCGACCTTCGTCCAGCCCTCCATCTTGAGCAAGATGTCGCCGCCCGGCCGCACGAACGGAAGCGTCTGGAAATGCTCGCCCGGTGTGATCGCGCGCACGATGTCGATGCGCGAGATGACCGTGCCGTGGTGGTTCGACGCCCAGCGCACGAGGGCGAAGATGCTGTTCGACGCGAAGCTGAGAGTGCGGCGGCGCCGGTCGAGGATCTGCTCCTCCTTCTCCTTGCCGAAGCGGATCCAGTATTCGACCTTCTTCTCGATCCACGTCAGTTCGACGCGCGTCAGGCCGTCGACGGGAAGCGGCGGCGGCACGAGACGCAGGTGGGAGGCACCGTTCATGGCAGGTCTCCGTCGGCTACAGGGAATTCGCGGGCGAGCAGGTCGCGCAGCATGTCCGCGACGGTCAGGCCGCGCTGAAAGGCGACGACCTTGATGCGGCCGCGCAGCTCAGGCGTGATGTCGATCGTCAGCCGCGCGGTGAACGCGGCCGCGTCGCTGTTGCCGCTGGAGCGCGGCTCCGGCGCCTTGATCCAGCGTTCGGGATCGGCCGGCCGCGCGATGAAGGCGCGTTTGGAGGAGCGCTGCGTCATCGCGCCAACCTCCCGACCTCGGCGGCGAGGGCGGCGATCTCGCGCGCCGCCGGACTTGCCTTGTGTGCTTCCCAGACGAGACGCCCGGATTGGGCGGCGTCGGCAAAGGCGACGCGCTGACCGATCTTGGATGCAAGCAGCGGCGGATCGTGATCGGCGAACGTCAGCGCCGTCTCGCGCGCGATGACGGTGCGCGCGCCGCACCGATTGAGAACGAAGCGGGCGACGAGCTGCGGACGATAGACGCGCGCTTCACTCAGCAACGCCAGCATCTCGGCCGAACCCCAGCCGTCGAACGGGGATGGCTGCACCGGAATCAGGATGACGTCAGCCGCCAGCAGCGCCGAACGCATCAGTCCGGCGACGCGTGGCGGACCATCGATGACGATGTGATGGACATTGCGCGCGAGGTCGGGCGCCTCACGGTGGAGCGTGTCGCGCGCCAGGCCGAGGATGCCGAACAGGCGTGGAAGGCTTTCGCGCGCGCGCTGCTGCGACCAGTCGAGCGCTGAGCCTTGCGGGTCTGCGTCGATGAGCGTCACACGCTGGCCGCGTCTCGCCCACTCACCGGCGAGATGGAGCGCGAGCGTGGTCTTGCCGACGCCACCTTTTTGGTTGAGCATCGCGACGATCATGGCGCGGCTCGCCGGCGGCGGCACTCATGCACAGGTGTGGAGTGCGGGACGGCCGTTAGAAAGATTCCGAAGGAATCTTGGTTAGAAGAGTTACGGCGCGCGCAATGTCTTGAATCCGCGCCCGGATTCCATGATTCCGGTCCCCGATAGCACGAGGTTCGGGTCCCCGATGGCACGATAGATTCGGTCCTCGATAGCACGAGGCGATTCACAGCTTATCCCCAGCGCGCGAGGTCCCGCGTTGCCCCAGCGAAGCGAGGACAGCGGGATTAATGGGTGCGAATGAGAGGCGTTCGGGGGCATCCGGCGGCTGCTGGATCGTCAGCCGATAGCCGGGCAGCGTCTGCTGCCGAACGATCTCGCGCAGGTCGTAGGCGAAGTGCTTGAGCGGCGAGAGGCTGCCGGACTTCGCATGAAGATAGGCGACGTCGAAGCTCCAGCCGTGGTGCTGGCGACCGCCGTGCTTGCGGACCAGGCGATACAGCCAGCGCTCCAGCCCGCCGGTCAGACGGAAGTATGCGCGGTCGATCGTCAGCACCAACGCGTCATCAAGGACAGCGGCGAAGAACCAGTCCGGTACGATCAACTCGAGGCCGAGCGGACGGCCGTGCGCGTCCGCACGCTCTTTCCACTCGTTGATCCAGGAGAAGCGGTGCATCCGCCGCTCGGTCGGCTGGCGGATCGAGGTCGCGACGGTGGTCGATTGCAGGCGGTCGAGCGCGGCCTTTAGACGGTCGTAGTCGCGCGCGCTCACCCCGCGGCCGATGAAGGAGAGAATTTCGTATGGCGTCGCCGCCATCAGGCGCGACGGCCGCAGGCCGAGGTCGCGCGCCTCGACGATCTGTGAGGCTGCCCAGATCAGCACGTCGGCGTCCCAGATCGTCGCCATGCCGTGCTCCGGGACCGCCTCGACCCGGATGACGATGGTGCCGGCCTTGAAGTCGATCGGCGCCAGCCGCTTCGACTTGGCGAGCGAGAAGAACGGATAGGCCATGAGGTCCTGTGCGTCGCGCGGCGCTAGATCGCCGGGCAGCGCCCGGAAAAGATCGAGCTGCTCGCGTTCGCTATGGCGTCGCGCCCAGGACATGCCGCGCCTCTCAACGACGGCTGCGACCGGCCTGCGTCGAGGCCGAGTCGTGGCGCTTGGCCGGCAGCACGGAGCCGCGCGGGTCGGATGTCGAGGTGACCGCGCCGCGGTCGGCCCAGGCCTTGAGGTCGTCGATCGCATAGACGACGCGCCCGCCGAGCTTCCGATAGGCCGGCCCGGTGCCGTAGGTGCGATGCTTCTCCAGTGTCCGGCTGGAGAGGCCGAGGAAGTCGGCGGCTTCCGGCGTCCGCAAGAAGCGTGGCGGCAAGCCGGCGAGATTCGTCATGTCGCACCTCCGGGCGTTCGTTCAGGTTGCCGGTGAGTGCCGGCGAGCGAAGGCCACGGTGGCGGAGGCAAGCTGCCTGGGGGGATGGCGAAGATGCGGGTGCTAAAATCGCACCCCCAGCAGCGGCTGGAGGTTATGAGCGGCGACGCTTACGCAGCAGGGAACGATAGCCGCCAGCAATCAGCGCCAGACCGTCCTTCACGAGATCAATCGTCGCATCGCGAAGGGCAGAGGTCTTCCATGGTGCGTCCGCAACGCGCTCAGGGCCGAAGATGGCCTCAGCGATCTCGCGATAGCTTGCGCCTTTATGGTGCCCATCAACAGCTTGGAGCATTCGGCGAAGCCGCCGCCGTTGCTGAGCCGTCAGCCTTGCGTCGGCAGGCACGCGCCTTCCATGGACGGCGCGCCAGAAGCGGCCGACCGCTTCGAGGCGGTCGAGACCGTCGGCGCCGAGCGCAACCATCGCAACCAACTCGGTCCGTGGCGATGCACCAGGAGCGAGGAAGAGGCGAATGACATTCGCGCCACGGCCGTGGACGATGCTAAGCCCGTCGGAGCCTGCTTGGGCTGTGCTCGCATCGAGGTCCGGCGGGAACGCGCTCTCGATCGCGAGCTGTGGCGGGACCGGCGAAAGAACGACGGTGCCCGGATCGGCGTCAGGTGTCCAGAAGACAGTCGTGTCAGTGGCGGCGAGAGAAGGGTCGATCGCGAAAGCGCAGCCCCCAGCGCGGCCGGACCAGCTCCGCGAAACGCTGGGCGGCGGCGGAGCACAGCTCGCTTTCGGCAAAATCTCGTTGATAGCTTGGGTTGCGCCTCAGCCATTCCCAGGCGAGATCCGGGGCGATGAGACAATCGAGATAGTCGTAGGTTTCGGAGGAGCGCCAGCGCGATGTGTCGGGACCCATGTGTTCCTCCCCCGACCGCTGGCCGGGCGCGTGCGAAGGAGGAATACGATCGCGGGTTGAGTCGATGGTGGGAAGTCGGCGAACGTGCAAGGCGTGATGTTAGGATAACATCACGCTTTGATGTCAGCCTTCGCGGACGAGCTGACGGTATCCGTGCTCACGCATCCAGCGGGCCCGCGCGAGGTGGCTCCGGTGCACGCGATTGGCGCGCTCGGGTTCCTTTCCGGCATCGATGCCGAACAAGACTGCGACGGCCTCGCGCCAATCCGCGCCGTCCGTTTCCGCGTCGAGCAGCCGCATGTAGAGCTTCATGTGAGCGCGGTCGTAACTCGTGAGCACCGTGCTTTGCGGCGGCTGGTCGACAAATGCCTGTAATGTCAATTAGGCCCCCGACGGTCGAGACGTGTTCGGTGCAACGGTTTGTTAACCCTACGCGGGCTGGCGGTCGGCGCAATAGGACCATTGGCCGTGCGCCGAGCGCTTCGGCTATCGCCGCACCTTTGCGCGGCGTTGAGCTCTATCGAGGGCGCCGACCTTCGCGCGGACAAGCATCACTCCTTCGCCCTGGTCGGACGACAGGAACACGATGCCGTTGGCCTCCAACGTGCGACGGACCTGATCTTCCGTCGACTCGTAGACGGCTCGATGACCGGATTCGAGGCGCTTCAGCGCCGTCAGCGAAACAAGGGCCCGGTCAGCAAGCGTTTCCTGCGTCCATCCCAGCAACGCGCGAGCGGCCCGCGATTGTCGGGCGGTGATCATGCATGATCACCTCCCACCGGGCCGACCGAGCGCGCCAGAACTACGACTAAAATAGTCGTTCTTGGCTGGCGAGGCGAGCAAAAAAGACGCCTAAAGACGGGTGGTTGATCGACTCAGGCTGAACTGATTCGGTCGCCCTGCCGCTCGCCCTGAAGGGAGAAGGCCCCGCCCGGTCTGACCGGGCGGGGCCTGGGGGCTCGCGCCTCACTCGCCATTGCGGCGGTTCGGGCGGGACCAGATCAGGCTGTAGCCTTCGCCTTCCTCGTCGTCGAAGAGATTGGCGTAGATGGGAGCCGTGAACGACGGGTCGTCGAGCTTGAGGCCCAGATAGTCGCGGCCCTCGTTGGAGCGCTTGGCCCAGGCGGCGCCGATCTCGACGCGGCCCGCGAAGACGCGGTGGCTGGGGGCGTTCTCGCCCGAGCGGTTCGCTTCGGGGACGATGCGGACGTTCTTGGCCTGGACGCTGAGGGTGACGATCTGGCCGACGAATTCGTTGCCGGACTTCTTGAAGGTGCCGATGGTCGCCATGGTAGTTCTCCTTGATCTGATGTTTCGAGCCCGCACCATTGCGGCCTCGATGGCGATCGGTTGGCCGGAGGCGATCGACGCCGCACCTGCGCGCAGGCCGGAGCGCAGCGGAGGATGGCAGCCGCGAGACTTTCTTGTTTCGCGAGGAATGGGCGTAGCCCAGGGGAAGAAAGTCGATCGGCGCCATTGCGGCATAGGCGGTCGAGGCGAAGCCGGCCTTCGGCCAGATCAGGCCATCAAAGAGGCCGGTTGGAGCGCTCGATCAGACAGAGAAGGGTCAAGGAGAACTAGGCGACCCTGTCGCGCAACCGCAGAGATACGACGGCGACTGCGGCGAGTGCTTCACCATGTCGAGGCGATCAGATCCTCCGCATCAACGCTCCCGATGAGAAGCGAAGTGGCAAGCGATTCGGCCTCTGTCTTCGCGGGCGTCAATGTTTATGCGCGGCCCTGGCTCTGCGTGTCGACGTGACCAGCGACCAATGCCTCAGCCCGATCCGGGCAGTCCTTGCGCGCAGCGGATTGCCAACCGACGAGGTGGAGTCGCGGCTACAGCCTGATCTGGTCATGCCACTGAGGAATGGCGGCAGGCGCGGGCCACGCTCTCGCCGGCCGAGCCGGGCGGGGCCAGCGTTGCGAGCCGGGCGAAGGCTGTGATGGCGACAACAACGGCCCCGACCACCGAGAAGGCGACCTGCCACGTTTCCGAGGGCATCGTATGCTTCACGATTCCATGTGTCGCGTGATAGCCGGCGATGGCCGCTGGCGCCACGAAGACCGCTGCGATCATGAAGCGGAGCCAGAGAGGCTTCACGAACGTTAGCAGGAGGTGGCCGACGAGCAGTGTTGCGAGACCGGCAATGAACCCGAAGGCGATGCCGCCGAGCCAGCCAGCGCCGGTGCCGTATGCCCACACCCCGGCCGTCACGCCGGCGAACAGCGGCAGTGCATAGACGGCAAGGTAGAACAAGAGACAGCAGATTACGCCGATGGCGGCGATACTGGCGAGAATACTGACGACGATCATGATGGTGGCCTCCGTGAGAAGCATCTGACGGTCGCGCCTTCCACCACCACCACGGCGCAGGTGGAGAGAATAGCAAAAAATGGCACGCCGCCGCGAGTTGAAATCGCCGCGGCGATTTGATTCCGGGACGTGGTGAGGGCTATCACTTCGGCTTGTCGCCGTGGCGCCAGACGGGAACTCCGAGCTTGCGGGCCTTGTCGGCCAGGTTGTCCTGGATGCCAGTTCCCGGGAAGACCATGACGCCGATCGGCAGCACGGCGAGCATGGCGTCGTTCCGCTTGAAGGGCGCGGCCTTGGCGTGCTTCGTCCAGTCCGGCTTGAAGGCGATCTGCGGCAGGTGGCGGTGATCGGCCCAGCGTGCGGCGATGCGCTCGGCGCCCTTGGGTGAGCCGCCGTGCATGAGCACCATGTCCGGGTGCTTGGCGTGCACTTGGTCGAGCTTGGACCAGATCAGCCGATGATCGTTGAAGTCGAGCCCGCCGCTGAGCGCGACCTTCGGGCCGGGCGGCAGCATGACCTCGGTTTCGGCGCGCTTCTTCGCGGCGAGGAAGTCGCGGCTGTCGATCATCGCCGCAGTCATCGCCCGGTGGTTGACGAGTGAGCCGTTGCGCGGCCGCCAGGCCGAGCCGGTATGGCGCTCGAAATGGTCGCACGCTTGGTCGCGCATCAGCTCGAAGGCGTCGCGGCGCTCGATGAGCGTCTGTCCCTCGGCGATGAGCCGCTCCAGCTCGACCGACTTGACCTCGGTGCCGTCCTGCTCGCGCTGGCTGCGGCGCTGCGCTTGCTCGTTGTCGTCGAGCTCGCGCGCGATGCGGTCAGCGGCGCGATGGAAGACGTTGGTGGTCGACCAGAGCAGGTCTTCGAGATCGGGTTCGAGACGTGTGTCGCTGAGCGTGGCGACCAGAGCATCGAAGATGTCGGCGATGCCGCCGGCGACCAAGTTGCCCTCGGGAAGCGGGCGCGGATCGGGTTCGTCCCTGAAAGGGCGGAAGCCGTAGAGTTGCAGCTCGGTGAGGACGTGGTCGGTCGGTGACGCGCTGTGGTGCGGTTCGTAGTCGTCGTGCTCGCTCATGGGATGCTCCGTCGGTTGGACCGCGACCGTCGCGGCCTTCATGGCGACGAAGCCCACGGGCGGGACGGACAGGCACCCGGAGCGCGAGCGGAGGGCTCGATGGCTAAGGCCGACTATTTTGTCTCGCGATGGAAAGGCGCGGTACGCGCCGCCGGAAAATAGTCGGCCGCCGCCATTGCCCGGCCGGCCCGCTTGTGGGCCGATCGCCCTCTCGAAGGCCGAGGCGCGGTCCTCCTCGACGGTTCGCTGCATCCCGGCGGGCACGGCGATACGTGCTACCCCATTCACTCGCCAGCTATGCCGCCAGCGCCATGAAGCGGGCGACGTCCTGCGGCGCGACCTGCATCCGCGTCTCTGTGCGGAGAGCCTCGATGCCGAGGATGCGGAGATCCTCGTTGAAGTCGCCAAGCTCGGGCGAGATGACGATGGCCTCGATGCCCGCCGCGTTCGCCCGTTCGATCAGGCTGTCGCGCGCGCCGTCACCGGCCGGATCGTTGTCGCGGACGATGTAGAGCCGTCGCAGCGCGTCGGGGAACAGGATGGCGGCGAGATGAGCCGCCGAGAGCCCCGCCAGCATCGGCATGTCGGGCAGGACTTGGCGGAGAGACAGCACGGTCTCGATGCCTTCACCGGCCGCCATGACCTCGCCGCCGAGGCCGAAGCGGACCGCATTGCCGAGAAGATCGCCCAGCGCCCGTCGCGGCGTGTCGATCGGCGCCTTGTCCTGGCGACGGGGATCGAGCCAGGTGCGATGCGCTCCGGTGATCTTTCCGCGCAGGTCGGTGACTGCGGCGATCATCGCCGGCCAAGTCTCAGTCGGAGAGTGCTCGTCAGGGCGATAGTAGCAGCGCGGGTGGTAATGCAGGCTTCCGGTTCCGCGCAAATCCGTAATGCCGCGTTCGCGGAGATACGCTTCCACGATTGTGCCCATAATCGGCTGCGACATCTTGACGAGGCGGCGTGCCGCTTCGGGTGAGCCGTGCGGCGCCGGGTCTTGCCGCTGATGCTGCCGAGGCTCCGGTTCGGGCGACGGCATGCTGAGGAAGGTCCGGGCCTCGTCGGCGACGTCCTTGAAGTCGACGAGACCGCAGCTCTCGCGGAGCGGGCCAGTCTTGCAAGTCATTGACGGTTATTCGGCCGCGACCGCGTGGGAAAGGTGGTCGTCCGCATCATTCTCGTCCGACGTGGTTTGGTCGGCCATAGCCGTTTCGCCGCCTTCTGCCGTCGTTTGTTCGCCGGCCGTGGGGGTCGGCGTGGCTTCGGCCTTTGAAGTATCGAACGATTCACCGCCTGGAGTGCGGAGCGGCTCGGGCAGCCACGTGCTGTCCGCGAGCAGCGTTGCCGCTTCCGTCGCCATGTCGCCCTTCTTCAGGTGCTCGATGCGATCCGCCGCACGCTGCCCCTTCGCCTCCGCCACGGCCTGGAGAATCCGGGCCTTGGTGACGCGGCCGAGGAAGTTGTCCACGGTCGGCTTCCACCCGGCTGCCGCCATGTCGAGCTCGACCGCCTGCGAGAGCCGATCGGCGTGCGCGAGCGCCCGCGGCCGTCGATTCCAGGCCTCATGAACCGCATTGACCGACAGGCTGACGATGTGGGCGAAGAGACCGGCCTGACTGTCACCATCCCATTCCTGGAGTGCCTCCCAGAGGTCGGCCGACTCCTTCGGAAGGGCCTTCGCCCAGCTCTCGTGCCGAGCACGGATCGCCGCGGCTGAGGCGCTGTCGTTCAATCCCGGCGCCTGCGCACCGAAGCTGACGCTCTTCAAATCCAGCTCAAGGCAGCTGTCCGATCCGTAGTGGTAGAAGGTCTTGAGCGTCAGGACGTGCAAGGCTGCCAGGAAGGCGACATCCGGCCGCTCGCCGAGCGCCTGGCGCAGGCCGAGCGTGCGATGCGAGGTCAGCTCGGTCATCAACCGGTCGGAGATGGGCGACAAACCGTCGTCCTCCTCGGACTCAGACATGGCCTCGCCAGTGATCACGACATCGTCGCCGCTGGCGTAGGCCGCTGCCGAGGAGACGGCCTGTTCATCAGCAGCCGGATTGATCTCCGGCTCTGGCGGCAGCTCGTCCTCCGGGCGAACGAAGCCGCGCTCCACGCGCAGCCGGCCGTCATGTCCGATGCTGACGAACGCGCCCGCGCGCGTTACTTCGGCCAGATCGAAGGCGAGCGGCCGCGACTCGAACTTCTCAAGCGCGGTTTCGAGTTCGCCGACTCGCTCATCGACTTCCTCCGGCAGCTCGTCGGCGTCGGCGTACTCCTCGGTGAGGCGGTCATATTCCGCCTGCAAGGCGTCGCGGGCCGCTTCCTCCTCGGACGTGAGTGGCACAGGCTCGCCGCGGAGCTGGCGAAGGCCGAAAGTATGTCCGTAGGCGAAGTCAGGCGCGACCTCGATCCACTTCCAGCCCTCGGCGGCGACGTTGTCCGCTTCCTCCGTCAGCTTCTCGGCGACCATGTGGTCGACCAGCGCGACGTCCTGCAGCCAGCCACCGTCATCGCCCTGGAAGAGGTCGCGCATGATCATGCCACCGGCTGCAACATAAGCGTCGATGCCGATGAACTGCGCCCGCTTGTCGGAGGCGCGCACCGCACCTTCGGTGAGCATGCGGCGGATGACGTAAGGCTGCTTGTCGTAGGAGTGCTGTAGACGCTCGAACACCTGCTCCTGGCGCTCGTGGTCGCCCGAGACGGTGAACGCCATGAGCTGATCGAGCGTCATGCCGTCCTCGGCGTATACATCGAGCAGCTTCGGAGAGACGGAGGCGAGCTTCAGCCGCTGCTTCACCACGTTGACCGAGACGAAGAAGGCGGCGGCGATCTCCTCCTCGGACTGGCCCTTCTCCTTCAGCACGAGGAAGGCGCGGAACTGGTCGAGCGGATGGAGGGGCGCACGTTGGACGTTTTCGGCCAGCGAATCCTCCTCAGCGATGCCACCCTCGCGCACGACACAGGGCACAGGCGCGGTCTTTGCCAGCCGCTTCTGCTTTACCAGCAACTCGAGCGCGCGGTAGCGCCGACCGCCGGCCGGGATTTCGAACATGCCGGTCTCGACGCCGGCTTCATCAACGACTGGTCGGACGCTGAGGCCCTGAAGCAGGCCGCGGCGGGCGATGTCCTCGGCCAGCTCCTCGATCGAGACACCGGCTTTCACGCGCCGGACGTTCGACTGGCTGAGCACGAGCTTGTTGAAGGGAATGTCGCGCGAGGGCGACAAGGTGATCTTCTTCGCAGCAGTAGCCATGGTGATGTACTCCGCGACGGGCGGCCGAAAGCCTCTCTCTCGGCCTCCAACCCGTCACGAAGCGCAGCGCCGCCCTCTTACTCTGAGGACGGCGCCGCAGAACCGACGATCAGGACGAGCGGAAAGGCACGGAGCCGGAGATGCAGATTTCCGCATCCCCGGCTTTGCGGAATTCAGGCTGCCCGGTCGAGCAGCTTCTTCGCCCGAGCCTCCAGATCGAGCCGCGCGTCCTGGTGGGTCTTGTCCCGCGCGATGGCGGTGATGCCCTGCACGAAGTCGAAGACGCTTTCGGGCTTGCGGCCTTCCTCGGCCAGCACCGTCTCGATGATCTTGGCGGTCTCGCTCTTGGAGAAGCCGCGCTTGCGGAGGAATTCCCTGCGGTCGTCATCCGTGCGGGCGACGATCCGCTCCCGCGCCGCCTTCATGCCGTTGATGAACGGCATCGGCGAGGAGTTGGCGAAGCGGGTCAGCGCCGGCGCCGCCTCATGCGCGAAACGAGAGGCGGCGTATTTCGAGTGGCGGATGGTGATCTCCTCGAAATCCTCGACGCCCCAGAGATTGCGGTTCTGGCAGACCGCGCGGAGATAGAAGCTCGCCATGCCGAGCGTCTTCGCACCGACCTCGGAATTCCAGCAGTAGAAGCCGCGGAAGTACAGGTCCGGCGAGCCGTCCGGCAGCCGGCCGGCTTCGATGGGATTGAGATCGTCGACCAGGAAGAGGAACACATCGCGATCGGAGGCGTAGAGCGTCGTCGTGTCCTGAGTGATGTCGACACGCGGGTTGTAGATGCCCGTCGACCAGTCGAGCACGCCCGGCACTTTCCAACGTGTATCGCCCGTGCCGTTGCCGGCGATGCGCTGCACAGCCGCGACCAGCTCGTGATCGAAGATGCGGCCATAGTCCGGTCCGGTGACGGCGCGGAGTTCCCTGCGGCCGTTCTCGATCTCCAGCGTCTTGACCTGCTCGGCGCGATGCGACGTCAGGCCGTACTGCAGGTTGATGGCGGCGAGGGGGGCTGGGAGCTGGCGCAAGTAGGCGGCCGGCGCGCCAACCAGGCTCGCAAGCTGACCAAAGCTCCAGTGCGTCGGGACAACGGGCGTGTCTGCACCAGGCAGCAGCAGCGCCAGGCGCTCGGCATGATCGCGATTCGCCTCCACCTGGATTGCTGTGCTCTCCACGGTTCGCGTACGGCTGCGCTCGGTACGGCCGCGCACCGCGGCAAACAGATCCGATAACGAGAGATAGCGCTCGTCTCCGGGGCGCGAGAACCATTCCGAGGACACCCGGCCGACGCGCTCGCCGCGGCTGACATCTACCTTGAAGCCAGCAGCGCGGTCGCGAGCGGCATTCAGAGTCTCCACCTGAGTCATGGGGTCATCTCCATGACGGGCGCCGGAGGCCTCTCCTCCAGCCCTCAACCCGTCACGGCGAACCCGGTCCGCACTCTCACTCTAAAGGGGCGTTGCGGGGTCTCCCCCGCAGAAGGGGTCGGCCGAGACATTGGCTCGGCCGCAGGGGAAGGCTTTCCCCCCAAAGCCTCAAATCCGCGGATACGCAAAAGCGTAATTCAGGATTTCAGAATGTAAGCTCGGCCTGCCGCGGCTCGTCCCGCAGTCGCGAAACCTTGTAGCTGCCCGCGGGTAGTGGTCGAAGGAGCTGATCTTCGCGGCAAGTCCGATCGAGCCAGGCTATGCGGTGCTCGCGGCGAACAACCGCCATCTGGCGATCGTGGAACGGCGCGATATCCTCATTCGCCTCGATCGTAAGGATCGCGTAGGCTTGTGGCCACTCGCGCGACGCGGGCCGCCAGATGCCCGCAAAGTAGAACCAGTCGCCGTCCGCGAGCGAGAAGCCGTACTGCTTGCCGCGGCTCCGATGGCGGAACTCGGAGGCCGGCACGAGGCAGCGGTGATCGGGAAAGGTGCGCCCTTCTGCGCGGATGACGGTGAAGGCGCGACCACCCGGCTCGCGGGGTTGAAGGCCCCAGGGCAACTCGACCATTTCGACGTCGCAGCCATTACGTCGGATGACGACGCGCCGCTGCCCGATCGATCCTTCAGAGTCGAAAACGCTTGCGCTCATAAGGATGCGAACATAACAAGAACAGTGATATCGCGCAACTCGGAAAGGAGACCTTGGACGATGTGCAACGACTATCGCCTACACGTGGACGTCGCCTCCATCGTCGAGGACTTCGCCGATCTCAAGATCAAGATCCGCTTCGCCGAGGGCCGACCCAACATCGAGGCGCGCGACGATATCAAGATCACCGATGTGGGGCCGATCATCCGGACAGTCGATGGCGCGCGCGGTGAAGGCGACATGGTGCAGCGGCGATGGAGTTGGCCCGGACCAAACAAGCGGCCGGTCTATAACTTCCGGTCCGAGGGTCGGGAGTTCTCATCGAATCGATGCCTGATCGTCGCTGACGGATTCTACGAGTTCACCGATCCCAAGGACCCGAAGAAGAAGCGCAAGGACAAGTGGCTATTCACGAAGAAGGACGAGCGTATTTTCTGCATCGCCGGGATTTGGCGCAACACGCCCGACGTAGGCGAGGCCTTCACTATGCTGACGATGGAGCCAGGTCCGGACATCGCTCCGTATCATGACCGTCAGATCGTGATCCTGGAGCGCGGCGCGTGGTCTGACTGGCTCGATCCCTCGGTGTCGGCCCAGTCGCTTATTAAGGCTCTCCCACAGGGATCGCTGCGCGTTGAGCAAGTCGGGTGATGAGAGGACGGCGCATCGCCATGGGGGTGGCGCTTCAATCATCTTCTCCGGTGAGTTCTTTCCAGCGACCCACATCGACGTCGATGAATCCGGTGGGATAGGTACGTCCCATCGACAAGAACGATGCCTCGCCTTCGGTGTGAACGGCAAGCAACGCTCCAGCCGGCAGCGGCTCTTTGACGTAAAGGTCGAACGCGGCCTTCTCCGGTATGGCCCCTTGCGCGCGTCCAAAAGTCGCGACGACGGCTTTGCCGGCCGGGTAGCTATGCCGCGTGGTAACGAGCGGTGTCGCGATCTCGATGATCCGCGCTTTACCGAGCATAGCGAGTGGCGCGGAAAGAGCGACATCGCGGACCCACATCGACGCGACTTCGCCGCCCCAATGCGTCATCAACGGCACAACCCCGCTGTCGTCAGCCGGAAGAGGATGGGATGCCATCCAGAACTTGCCAGACCGAGCCTGACACTGGTCACTGTGAAACGGACTCTCGGCGTAGAGCCGGTCGGCAACATCGGCGGTGAAGCCGCCTGACGCGACAAGCGCGTCAAGCCGGCGGCGCAGGGTTTCCGGTGTGGAAAGGTGAACGCCAGACCTGCGAAGCTCCGTGACTTCCTCGTCGGTCAGGCGCGTGTAGTGGAATGCGCGGATGGTGCGCGCCGCCATGCGCCGATCCATCTCTTCGAGCAGGGCGTAGAACTCGGCCGCGTATGGATTCTCTGGGCGCAGCATCGGTCGGTCGGCATCGCGGCCGAGATCGTAGGACAGGAAGATCTGCTTGTCCGTGTCGGAGTAGGCGCGGATTAGGTCCGTGTTCGATTCTAGGACTCTGAGCAGGTCCGAATCGAAAGTGCCGACGTCCCAGACGTCGATGATGGCTGGAAGGGTGCTATCCATCGGCAAGTGCGCCATGCCTTTCGAGGACCTTCATGAGAACGGCGTTCGCGGTGGTGAAATTGCCGAGCTGGCCGGCGAGCTTGTATTGCCATTTCACGCCGTGGAACAGGTTGTTTCGGTAGCGAAAGACGATGATGAGAACAGCGGCAACGCGGCTTCTTAGGTCGTTGTCGCTACCGTTGATGACGGCGCGCACGAGCGGCTCCCGGTCATTGTTCCGGAGATGCAGGTGATCGAAGTGATAGGTGAACTCACCGTTGGCGAAATAGCGCTGGCGCAAATAGGCGAGCGCCTCGTCGAGGAAGGCCGTGTCGAGCACTCCCGCCTTCTGCCAGGTGTCCACCGCGTTGCATATCGCGCTCGCGCTGCCGTTTGTGCTGAGGACGCGGGCTTCAAATAAGCTCCAAAGCAATGAGAAGTCGGCGATGGCGCTCTTCTCATCAGGCGATAGCTGATTGAACCCCGGCGCTCTTGCCTCGAGCCATTCCATGATCTTGGTCATGCCAATCTGTAGCTGAACGTCTGCGCGACGGGTAGTACGGCCGCTTAGTGGAAGTCCCGGCTTTTCACCTTGATCTGGCTGATGTGGCCATAGGGATCGATGAGGTCGCGGCCGCGGAGCGGTCTTGGCGGCAGTTCGCGCGGATCGGGGCCGCCGGCGTGCGTGACTTGGTCACCGCGTCCATGCGGCACGGGAAACGGCGCGCCGCGCTCACCGACGCTTGCCAGTTCGGCCGACAGATCAGTGAAGCGCTGCGCGACGAGATGAACGACTTCGCCCTCGCGTTGGATTCTGCCGCGCACGGCGATCATGCCGGCAGAGAGGACGGTGCGGCGGTTCGCCTCGAACACCTGGGGCCAAACCACGAGGTTGGCGATCCCGGTCTCGTCCTCGAGCGTGATGAACATGACGCCCTTGGCCGAGCCGGGCCTTTGCCGCACCAGCACGATTCCCGCGGCTTCGAGCCAGCGGCCGTCGCGCGCTTGCATCGCCTCGGAACACGAGACGATCCGACGCCGGCGGAGATCGTCGCGAAGAAAGAACACGGGATGATCGCGCAGCGAAAGTCCGACGTGGCTGTAGTCCTCAACCACCTCACGGCCGGCCGTCATCGGCCGTAGCGCGACAGTGGGTTCACTGACCTCTAGGACGCTGTCGTTCTCGCGCATGGATGCGGCGGCGAAGAGCGGCAGTGGCTCGTCGCGCAATGCCTTGATCGCCCAGAGCGCCTCGCGACGCGCCAGGCCGAAGAACGCACGAAACCCGTCCGCCTCGGCGATCTGCGTCAGCGCGGCGACCGGAACGCCGGCCCGGCGCCACAGGTCATCCACCGAGGAGAACGGCCGGTCCGCCCGGCACGCGACGATCGCGGCCGCATGAGCATTGGCGAGACCTTTGACCATGCGCAGGCCGAGACGGACAGCGAAGCGATCATCATTCCCAGTCGGTTCCAGCGTGCAGTCCCAACGCGACGCGTTGATGCAGACGGGCCGCACTTCGACGCCGTGCGCGACCGCATCGCGGACGATTTGCGCTGGCGCGTAGAATCCCATGGGCTGGCTGTTGAGCAGGGCCGCGCAGAAGACATCGGGATGCCAGCATTTGAGCCAGGCGCTGGCATAGGCGATAAGCGCAAAAGAGGCTGCGTGGCTTTCCGGAAATCCGTAAGAGCCGAAGCCTTCGAGCTGGCGGAACGTCGCCTCGGCGAAGTCGCGATCGTAGCCGTTGGCCACCATGCCTTCGATAAGCTTGGTCCTGAATGAGCTGACGCCGCCCGTGTGCTTGAAAGTCGCCATCGACTTGCGCAGCAAGTCGGCTTCACCCGGCGTGAAGCCGGCGCACTCGATGGCGACGCGCATCGCTTGTTCTTGGAAGAGCGGAACGCCGAGCGTCTTGCCCAGAACTTTCTCGAGCTCCGGCTTCGGATAGTAAACCGGCTCCAGTCCTTCGCGTCGGCGCAGATATGGATGTACCATGTCGCCTTGAATCGGGCCGGGCCGGACGATCGCGACCTGCACGACGAGGTCGTAATAGGTCCGCGGTTTCAGACGCGGCAGCATCGACATCTGCGCGCGGGATTCGATCTGGAAGGTGCCAAGCGTGTCGGCTTTGCGGATCATCGCGTAGGTACGGGGATCTTCGGCGGGAATGGTTGCGAGGTCGAGGTTGACGCCTTTGTGCTCAGCCAGGAGGTCGAGGCCGCGCTTCATGCAGGTCAGCATGCCGAGCGCCAGGACGTCGACCTTCATGAAGCGCAAGGCATCGATGTCGTCCTTGTCCCATTCGATCACTTGCCGATCGACCATCGCGGCCGGCTCGATCGGCACGAGGTCATCGAGGCGGTCGTGAGTCAGCACAAAGCCGCCCGGGTGCTGACTGAGGTGTCGCGGTGCGCCCATGAGCTGGCGGGCGAGGTCAAGCGCGAGGCGGAGGCGTCGGTCTGAGAGATTGAGGTTCAGCTCCGCGACGTGTCTCTCGGCAACACCTTCCTCGGACCATCCCCAAACCTGGCCGGAAAGCGTGCGGATGAGGTCCTCGGGTAAACCCAGCGCCTTGCCAACGTCTCTTATGGCGCCTTTCGTTCGATACCGGATCACGGTCGAGCACAGCGCGGCATGGTCGCGACCGTAGGTATCGAACACCCACTGCATGACGATCTCGCGCCGCTCGTGTTCGAAGTCGACATCGATGTCGGGCGGCTCGCGACGCTCCTCCGACACGAAGCGCTCGAAGAGCAGGTCGTTGCGGCCCGGATCGATGCTGGTGATGCCGAGCACGAAACACACAGCGCTGTTGGCGGCCGATCCGCGACCCTGGCACAGGATGTCGCGCGAGCGCGCGAACCTGACGATGCTGTTGACCGTCAGAAAGTAAGGAGCGTAGCCGAGCTTCTCGATGAGCCGCAGCTCATGCTCGAGCATCGCGCGCACGCTGTCGGGAAGCCCTTCGGGATATCGCTCGGCGGCGCCGGCCCAGGTCAGCTTCTCCAATGTCTGTTGCGGCGTGAGCGCGGGATCCTCGCGCTCCTCGGGATATTGGTAGGCGAGCTCATCGAGCGAGAAGCGGCAGCGCTCGACGATGTCCAGCGTGCGCGCCAGGGCCTCGGGATAGCGGCTGAACAGCCGGTGCACTTCTTCCGGTGGCTTGAGATAGCGATCGGCGTGACGCTCGCGACGATCGCCGAGATCATCGATCGTCACGTTGTGGCGAATACAGGTCACGACGTCCTGCAGCATACGCCGGCTGGGTTCGTGGAACAGGACGTCATTGGTGACGACGGTCGGCACGCGCAACTGTGCGGCCAGGTTCGAGAGCTCGTGAAGGCGGAGCTGATCGTTCGGCCTACGCCGCAGCGTAAGAGCCAGATAGGCGCGATCGCCAAAGGCCTCACGGAGGCGGCGTAGACGAAGCCCGCATTCATCATCGGCGAGGTCGGGCACCAGGACCGCGACCAGTCCGTCGCCATAGGCGACGAGATCGTTCCATTCGAGATGGCACTTGGCCTTGCCGGCGCGCTTTTTGCCGAGCGAAAGCAGGCGGCACAAGCGTGAATAGGACGGCCGGTCGGTCGGATAGACCAGGACCGAAATGCCGCCTGCGAGATCAAGACGGCATCCGACGACGAGGCGCACGCCCGTCACCTTCGCCGCTTCATGGGCCCGCACGATGCCAGCGAGCGAGTTGCGATCGACTACGGCGAGCGCCTCGATTCCGAGCAAGGCGGCCTGGGAGAACAATTCCTCGGCGGATGACGCTCCGCGGAGGAAGCTGAAGTGCGAGGTGACCTGAAGCTCGGCGTAGCTTTGGGTGCTCATCCGAACACCCCGTGGAGATACCAGCGATGCGAGCCGGTCGATGCATCCTCGCCGTCGCCGGAACGATAAACCCAGTAGCGCTCGCCGGCGTCGTCCTCGATCCGGAAATAGTCACGGACGGCTGCGAGCTCGGCGTCTCGCCGCCACCACTCACCGAACACACGCTCGGGACCGTCCGCGCGCTTCACTCGGCGACGAATGCCGCGCCAGGTGAAGGAGACCGGCGGATGATCCGGCAGGAGCGCGACGATCTCGATCGGCTCCGGGCGAGCGAGCAGGCGTGCAGGCCTCGGCCAGTGGTTCGGCCATGTCGCGGCGTTGTCGGGCGCCATCGCAGGTATGCGACGTACCGAACGCTCGGGCACATCGCTCGACACCGGCGCGATTCGGTAGATCGCACGCTCGCCGACGCGATTGGCAAGCGTGTCCACGAGGTCCGAGATATCAGGCGCCGTTTCCTCGACCAGTGAGCTGATGAGCTGCCGGCACGCGAGCGGCTCGGCGATGGTCGCCGCCAGCGTCATCACTTCGATGCCGAAGCCCGGATCGATCGTCTCGATCCGATCGCAGAGCAGCCGGGTCAGGCGTTTGCTGTCCCGCACCGGCTGCGCGGTGCCGACCCGCACGGCCTGAACGCGGTTGTCGACGCGGTGGCACAAGAGGTCCAGTCGTCGCGCGCCAAGGCCTTTATCCTTGAGCGCGGTGCAGAGGTCGATAGCGAGCTTGCCTATGTAGCGAGCAATCGTCTCGACCGCACCGATTGGCTCAGCGAAGGCGCGTCTCACCTCGATGAGATCTGGCGGTCGGATGGGCTCGATCGGTTCGGCGCTCTGGCCGAGAGCTTGGCCGAGGCGACGTCCGAGCTCCGGCCCGAACCGCAAGATCATTGGGGCGCGTGGCTGCGCCAGAATGTCGTCGACGCGCTCGAAACCGAGAACGCGCAGGTCCGCCGACATTGAGGCTGGAAGACGTATTGCTTCGAGCGGCAAATGGGCGATGGCGGATGCGCCGTGTCCGAGCGGGGCGACGAAGGTCGGTCGCGCGACATAGCGCGCCAGCGCATGGGCCGCACCCCAGCTATCGGCGACGGCCGCACGCGCAGCGACGCCCGACATCAACAGCCGGCCGATGAGCGCGTCGAGCATTGCCGGCTCGCCACCATGAAGATGATCGGCGCCGGTCGAGTCGATGACGATGCCGTCCGGCGGGTCGGCCGCGACGATTGGCGCGAAGCGCTGCAGAACCCAGGCTGCGAGACGCTCCAATGCTTCGGTGTCCGCAGCCGGATCGGCGTCCTGAATGATGAGACCCGGCACGAGAACCTGCGCCTTCGTGACCGGCATGCCGACATGAAGGCCGGCGGCGTGGGCCGCGGCGTCCGCCGCCAGCACCACCCGCCTGCTTTCTTCGCGGCCAATCAGAACGAGCGGCGCCTCAGCCGGAGGCGCCGCGTCGCCAGCCTTCCGCCGCAGCCGGTCGGTGGACCAGGTCGGCAGGAAGAGCGAGACGACCCGTGTCATCGCACGCCTCCAACTCGAAATCTGCGCTTTCACCCGCGCGAGCGCGGATGAGTTCGACAAGCCAGCGATGCCGCCCGACGCCGGGAACAGGTAGCGGCGTCGATGGCAGCACTGAGACGCGCCAGCGCGTCATCGCCGCTGTCGGTTGTCCAAAATCCGCCGCCTCGGTCTGTCGCCGCCAGCGCCGCAGCGCGATGCCGATGGTGCTCTTTCCCTCGGCGGCGAGCTGAAGCCGACGCGAGGCGGTCATTGACAATCGCGCAACCTCGCCGACCGCGGCGCCGAGGCCGCCGTGCCGGAGACCCTCTTCCATGCAGGCGAGCACCGTCTTGTCGTCGCCCGCCTCGACATAGATCACACGGTCCGGCGCCAGTCCGGCTTGCGCCAGCGCCGGGGCGAATAAGTCCGGCCGCGTGATGCACCACAGCACCTTGCCCTTGGTCCGCGCCGCAACGCCGGCAGCAAAGAGCGCAGCAGCCGCGCCGTCGATCGCGCCGTTGCCGCCTCCCGCCACCTCATGGAAGGCGCCGAGGGCCAGTCCTCCCGACGGAAGGCGGGCGTCGAGATCGGGAATTCCAAAGGGGAGCACCGTTCGAGCATGCGCGCTGCCGTCCTCGAAGCGGGCGATTCGCTCTCGAAGTTCGGACACAGTGAAACGGCCGGCGGGCGTGCTCATACCCCTTGAAATGCTACTAGGTTGAGAATCGTTCTATGTTTGTTCTCATCCTTGCAAGAGTCAATGAGCCAATAAGTTGCGCAATTTCCGGATTCTCGGGCTTGACAGCAAACGACTTGCTCACCATCTTCACTGCGCACAGTGAGGATAATGAGTCGTGCTTCTGTCGATTAGCGAGCTTGCCGGTCACGAGCCGATCCTGTCCGGAGCGCAGGAGGGACGGCGGCTGTTCGGGAAACTGGTTGCCCACGCGCCGGCGCCGAACGAGCCGGAGCCGGCGTTCCTCGATTTCGCCGGCGTCCGCGTCGCGACCGCCTCCTTCCTACGCGAGAGCGTCGTGGCGTTCCGCGACTATGCGCGATCCACCCTGCCTAACCTCTACCCGGTGATCGCCAACCCGAACGACGCCGTCGCCGAAGAGCTCACCTTTTTCTTGCGCCATCGCGCCGATGCCCTGTTGGCCTGCGATCTGAACACGGGCCGTCCGGTTAACGCACGCTTGCTCGGCGAGTTGGATGAAGTGCAGCGCGCCACCTTCGAGCGGGTCCTTGAGCTACGATCGGCTAGCGCGCCGGCCCTGGCCGCCGAGAGCAAAGGGGAGATCGGGGTCGGCCCCACTGCCTGGAACAACAGGCTCTCCAACCTCGCCGCCCGCGGCCTCCTCATCGAGCGGCGCGGCGGCAAAACCAAGACCTTCACTCCTGTCCTGGAGACGAGCTGATGGGCCTCGACTACATCCGAAGCGCCGCTGGCAAACCCTATGTGAAGCGGTGGGCGAAGGGGCTGGACCGGCTGAAAACGCCATCGCTCCTCGACGTGCAGATCGGCGACGTCAGCCAGACCATCACGGCAACTTTGGTCCCGGGCTGCGCGGCAAAGGCGGGCGACGCCTTCCTAATCCAGTCGCGCGGCGATAGCGATCTCGTCGTGTTCGACGGACATCGTGAGATCGCCCGGATAGTCAACCCGCCAGCGGGGCTCGCCCAGACGATCAAGTCCTGTCACGGCATGATGCCCGCGACGGTCGAGCGGATCGGCAGCTTCGGCGACAGCGCGGAGCTCAAGCTCAAATGAAGCTCCGGCCCCCGCACGAACCCACCCACGATTTCCACCCGTCACACCGTCTGCACGACGATGCGACGCGCAATCCGCGCTCGCTGGGATGCCGCGGCTGCCCAGATTTCGACCAGTGCGGCGGCCTGCACACCGATGCCGGGATCTTCGATTGCGGCGACCTATGCTCGTGCGCCGACCGCAGCAAGTGCGACATGGTTTGCCGCCGCAAGCCGCACGCCTTCTTCGAGCGGTTGCAGGAAGTCGACGGTTTCGATCTCGCCACCATTCCCCGCGTCGCCCCGGTGGCCCGGCCGCCGCTTCCCGACCTGGTGCCGCTGATCGATCACAAATACAGCCGGATCAAGACGCTCGGAGAACCTGTCGTCGCAGTCCCGCTTTATGCGCTCTTTCATATGGGCACCGGCGAGCCGCTCGTGCGGACTCGGGCGGAGCTCGCCGCGCGCTTCCTCATCCCCGAAAACTCCACGGTCATTGCGAGCGGCGTCGCCCGTGACGTGAAAGTCGAAGCGTGGTGGGCGTTCGCCGACCGCGCGCGCGTGATCCAGACTCTGCGTGACCTCGGCATTGCGCTGGTCACGGCGCCGAACTTCAGCGTGTTCCTCAACGTGCCGCGGCCCGACAACCTGCACGGGATCAAGCGGATCGGCTTAAGTTGGGCCGAGCTCATGGCAGGCGGCATTCCCGCCGCGCTCCATCTCAACGCCCGGACCGACTTCGATTATCAGCGCTGGACCCGCTTCATCGCCGAGCGGCCGGAAGTCGAGTGCGTAGCCTTCGAGTTCGGCACCGGCGCCGGCTATCGCGGCCGCATCGATTGGCATGTTGAGCGTCTCTGCGCGTTGGCGCTCAGCGCCGGACGGCCGCTGACGCTGGTCGTTCGAGGCGGCGTCCAGATGTTGCCGCGCCTGCGGGCCTGCTTCGGTCAGGTCGTGCTCGTCGAGAGTGACGCCTTCAGCCGCGCGTTGAAGCGCCGCAGCGCCGTCATCACCGAGGCGGGCCGCCTGCGCTGGATCCGTATGCGCACACCCAAGGGCGCGCCGATCGACGATCTCCTCAGGCACAACATCGCGACGATCCGCGCCGCGCATACCCTGCGCCGCGTCGTGGTCCATAGGCCGTCACGCGCTCTCGTGCAGCCCAGCCGGCGCCCGGCAGAGCACGCTGATCGTCATCCCGCCCAGATGAGCTTTGTGGCCCAGCTCGACATGACCCTGCAGGCTCGGGCTGTGGCCCCGGACCGTCAGCGCATGGTCGTCGCTGCGAAAGCGTAGCTCGCCGTCATGATTGGCCAGCGCCCGAAACATCTGCCCCATACCGAATCCGTGTCCGCTGGCGCGTCCGAACCGGCTGTTTCCGTCCTCGGCCGCCAGCTTGAGCGCGGCGCCGGCGTCCCGCAGCGGCGCATAGTCCGGACATTCGCGCAGGCTCGCCAGCACGCCGATCCCAGCATCGGCGACGACTACCTCGAACGCGCCCGCCGTCGCCGCATAGGCTGCAATTCCCGTTTCCGGCCGGCGGCTGTGGCAGAAGACATTGTCCTGCAATTCGCCCACCGCGCCGACGATTCCGGCGGCGAGCGGCTTGGGAAAGCCTGACGCCATGGCGGCCTGTTCGGCCCGCATCTTCCAGAGCGACCAGAGATCGGCGCCATCGCCCTCGGCTGCATATCGGCTGAGTGGGAAGGTGCCCGATCGAGCCTCAAAGCCCGTGCCGCTGATCTCCCTTTTTTCGAGCGCCGCTTCCACGGAGGCCGCGAATGGCGCGGCCAAGGTCACATCGGCGAGCGCCGCCGTATCCGCGCGGCGGGCCATGAGGATTTCAATGAGCGGACCGATCCGGCCGGAGCGCAGGACGCGCACGCGGCCAAGCCGTTCCAGGCGGCCAGTCTGCGCCGCCCAAAGCAGATCGTCGGCGCCTGCAAAGTCGCCGATCAGCTCCCGGTCTCTGTCCTGAGCATCGCTCACCCCGGACCTCGTTGCGTGACGGGGTGTGCGCCTTGTGTCTCAATCGTCTGCGGAAATCGTCCACGCCCCCGGTTGTCCTTTATAGCAGATTATTGCCGGCGCATGAGCACCGTTTAGGTGAAAGAGCTTGGGCCGCGGGAATCGAAACAGCAGCCGCGGCTGCTCGCTGGACTGGACACGCTGTCGATTGCCTTGACCCGCAAAATACATGGATTGCGACCCAAAGCTGGCTTTCCCTTCTTTCCTCTGTCTGACGCCACTATAAAGTCTGAATGGTTCGAGTGCTCGAGGGGGCTAAGATTAGTTACGAAGGTACGGTGGGGGATCGCGGTTCTGTTCCGGCGCCCGGTGATTTCGTCGAGGTGCGCACCCGCCTTTGGCTCGTGGAGAGCGTGACGGGCGGAGATGCGCTCGTTCGCGCGCGGCTCGCCTGCATCGATGACGACGCTCAGGGCGAGACACTCGAAGTGCTGTGGCGCGACGAGGTCGACGCCTCCGTTGTCGCGGACAGCCACTTGTCCGTGTTCGAAAACCCCGGGACCGACGACCCGGAGGTGTTCTCGGCCTACCTGCGCTCAATCCGCTGGAACACGGCGACCGCGGCCGACAGGCAGCTCCTCCAGGCGCCATTCAGGGCCGGCATTCACCTCGACGCGTACCAGCTGGTCCCGCTTGCCAAGGCGCTGGCCCTGCCTCGCGTCAATCTGCTGATCGCGGATGATGTCGGCGCCGGCAAGACCATCGAAGCCGGTCTGATCCTGCGTGAGCTTATTCTTCGACGGCGCGTCGATTTCGTCGTGGTATGCGCGCCTCCGTCGATGACCCGTCAATGGCAGGACGAGCTCCAGGCCAGGTTCGGGCTCGCATTCACGATCATCGATCGCGAGTATCTCGCAGCCGTTCGGCGCGAACGCGGCTTCGCCGTAAACCCGTGGGCCTCGGGCTCGCTATTCCTACTGTCTCATTCTTTGGTGACCGACGAAGTATACACCGCCGGGCTCCGCGATCTGTTGAGTGAGTTTCGCGCGCGCTCGTTGCTGATCCTCGACGAGGCGCATCACGCCGCGCCCGCCTCCGGATCGCGCTATGCCGTCGATAGCCAGTTCACGCGCGCGATCCGCGCGCTTGCGGAGCGCTTCGAGCATCGCCTGTTCCTTACGGCGACACCCCACAACGGGCATTCGAACTCCTTCGCGAGTCTTCTCGAAATCCTCGATCCCCAGCGGTTCACGGCCGGCGTTGACGTGCGGCCGGACGATCTGGCGCCGATCATGGTGCGGCGATTGAAATCAGACCTGAAGCGCTTCGGTGAAAATTTCCCGACCCGGCGTGTCGAAGCCATCGTGATCGACGGTCTGCCGCCCGATGCGCCGGAACTCGTCCTCGCCAACAAGCTTGCCGCTTACGACGCGCTCGTCGCCGAGCAGACGCGCAATCTGCCGCCTGCCGCAGTCGCGCGCTCGCGGCTGGTCATGGTCGGCTTGCAGCAGCGGTTGCTATCGTCGATCGCGGCATTCACGTGCACACTCGAAAAACATCGCGGCAGGCTCGAACAGCGACTCTCGGATGGGCCGACCATCGAACCCGTCGCCTCGCTGCTTGAGCCGGTGGAGCTGGAAGACGAGCCCGAAGACGAGGCGGAGGCCGAGGCGAAGATCACCAAAGAGGAGGACGAGGTGGTCGCGGCGATCGACACAGGCATCGGCGACAAGGCGCTCGTTGACGAGATGCTCGACGTTGCCCGCCGCTATGCCAACCGGCCTGATGCCCGCATCGTGAAGCTCGCCGCCTGGATTCGAGAAAATATGACTGCCGCTGGCCATTGGACCAATCGGCGCTTGCTCCTCTTCACGGAATACGAGGACACCCGTCGCTGGCTTGAACGACGGCTGCTAGAGGCGCTGCACGACCTCGATCCGGAGGACCGCATTGCCTGCTTCACGGGCGCGACCTCGACCGATCGGCGCGAAGAGCTGAAACGGCGCTTCAATGCCGATCCTGCCACCGATCCGCTTCGCATCCTGATCTGCACCGATGCGGCGCGCGAGGGCATCAATCTGCAAGCGCGCTGCCACGACCTGATCCACATCGATCTGCCTTGGAATCCCGCGCGACTGGAGCAGCGCAATGGCCGGATCGATCGCAAGCTCCAGCCGTCGCCCGAGGTGTGGTGCCGTTATTTTGTCTATCGGCAGCGCCCCGAGGATCGGGTGCTCGAAGTCCTTGTCGAGAAGACTGAACGGATTCACCGGCAGCTCGGCTCGGCCGGACAAGTGCTATCGGACCGCATCGCAGATCTGCTTGCCCGCAAGGGCTTGCGCGATGCGCGTGTGACGGGGGAGATCGATGCATTGGAGAAGGACCCGCGCGTCGCCAAAGCCCGAGAGGAGATGGACGACCGCGAGGAGCGGCGCATCCAGCGTGAGGCGCGCGAGCTCGATCGAATGCGCAAGCTGCTCGAAGATTCCCGGAAGCGTGTGGGCGTGGAATCGGCGGACCTGAAAGCGGTTGTGGCTGCGGCGCTCGGCCGAGCCGGAGCCTCGCTCGATGCAACGCGCGCTGGCAAGATCGGCGGCACCGAACTGTTTCGGCTCGATCCCGCCGCATCGGTTTTTGGGCACGGCGGGTGGCAGGAGGCGCTCGACGATCTTCGTGTCCGCCGCCGCGGCCGGAGGGAAAAGCTGAAGGTCTGGCGCGCAGAGACACCGTTGAGGGCGATCGCGTTCGAACCGGCGCGCGATCCGGCGACCGGTGTTGATGCTCCCGACGTTCTGCAAGTCCATCTCGAACATCGCCTGGTGCGCCGTCTGTTGTCGCGGTTTCTGAGTCAGGGCTTTACGAGCGGTCTGAGCCGCGTGTGCTCGATCATCGGACCGGGCGCCCAGCCGCGCGTCGTGCTGATCGGCCGGCTTGCGCTCTATGGACCGGGCGCCGCACGCCTGCATGAGGAATTGCTGATGGTGACGGCGGCCTGGACCGAGCCGGATCGGCGCACCAGCCCGCTACGTCCCTTCGGCGAGCGCGGCGAGGAGGCAACGCTCGATCAGCTCGAACAGGCGCTGCGCGAGAACAGAACACCGTCATCGACAATCATCGAGAGGTTGCGTGCCTCCGCGATTCGTGACGCCGGCGATCTGGAGCCGGAGTTGCAACGACGCGCAGAAGCCCGGCGCGCGGAGGTTGCGCGCGAGCTCGTTGCCGTCGGCGAGCAGGAGGCGGAAGCCCTGCGCAAGCTTCTCGTCGAGCAGCGCGAACGCATCGCCAAACGCGAGGCGGCCTTCGATGACCGGCAGCTCAGCCTGGAGTTCGACCAGGGCGAGGCCGAGCAGGCGCGCCGCGACCGCCGCCGCTGGCAGGCGAAGTATGAGCGCCTTGCGCGCGAGACCGCGACGGAGCCGGAGCGGGTGCGGCGCAGCTACGATGTGGTTGCCGACCGGCTGGAGATCATCGGCCTCGTGCACCTCTGGCCGAAGAGTAACTGACATGCCCGTCGTCGATCCGAACCTCGAATGGCTCGGCTATGTCCAGCCTGTCGGCCTCGTCCTCAGCCCGGCCATTCTTGACCGCTACGGCCTCGTCCCCGAGGAGCAGACGCGCGCGGACGGCGAGGCGGTTGCCACCTGTCTCGCCCCAGAGGGCGAGGCGCGAGCCCTCGTCGATCCGTGGTCTTTCTTCTCGCGAATCCTGGGGTGGCGCGAGCATCAGGTGGCCGGCCTGCCAGGCGGTCGGCCGCTTCCGGATGAATTGTCGGTGGCGATCGACGAGGCGGACACGGTCCTCGAGCCGCATTGGGCCATTATCGATCCGGAAGGCCGGCCGACGCTACTCGTCCGCATCGAAGAGCCCGGCGTCGCGCCGGATCAGCGCGGTGCGCTTAGCGGCTGGCAGGCGACGCCGCACCAGAGATTCGAGCGGCTCCTGCGCGAGAACGAAGCCAGCGTGCGCGCCGGCATTCTACTGACGGACGATCAGCTTCGGCTCGTCCACGCGCCCAAGGGCGAGACGAGCGGTTGGCTGTCGTTTCCACTACGCGCGCTGGCGACGGTCGCCGGCCGGCCAATGCTCGGCGGCCTCAAACGCGCGCTCAATGCGGACATACTCCACAATCGGCCCGAACATCAGCGATTGCCGGCGCTCCTGAAGCAGAGCCGCGACGCGCAGGCGGAGGTATCAGCAAAGCTCGCCGAGCAGGTGCTAGGCAGCTTGCACCAGCTGCTGCGCGGATTGTATGCAGCCGATGAAGCGCGGATCGCGCGCCTCGCCAAGGAGCAACCGGATCGACTTTACGGCGGGCTGCTCACGGTTCTGCTGAGGCTTGTCTTCCTGCTATACGCCGAGGACCGCGGCCTCATCCCGTCGGCGACCGAGGAGGAAGCACGCCGTCTGTACGATCAGGGCTACGGCGTGCGCGCGCTGCACGCCAAGCTCACAACCGATGCCGCGCGGTATCCCGACACGATGGACGAGCGCCGCGGCGCCTGGGCGAGGCTCCTCGTCCTCTTCCGCCTCGTCCACAAGGGCGGTGGTGGCAGCTTCATCATGGGCCGTGGCGGCGATCTGTTCGATCCGGCGATCTATCCGTTCCTCCTCGGCCGAGACTTAGCCACCGACCGGATCGCGCCCGCGCCGGTGTCGGACGGCTGCATCCTCGGCGTGCTCGACAAGCTCTTGGTGCTCGACGGTGAGCGGCTCTCCTACCGCACGCTCGATGTCGAGCAGATCGGCAGCGTCTACGAGACGGTGATGGGCTTCACCGTCGAGACGATGAGCGGCCCGGCACTCGCCCTGCGCGGCGGCAAGAATGACAAGGTTCCGGTCTTCGTGAATCTCGCGGAGCTTGCCGCGCTGAAAGGCTCGGAGCGGCAGAAGCGGATGAAGGATGCTTACGACGTCAAGCTACCCGACAAGGTGGCAAAGACGGTCGCGGCGGCGAAGACGCAAGACGAGCTGGAAGCGGCGCTGAAGCCGCGCGTGGACGAGCGCGCGTCGCCAGGCGCAATGCTCAGCGCGCCTGGCGCGCCACTCTTGCAGCCGACCGATGAGCGTCGCCGCACCGGCAGCCATTACACGCCGCGCACGCTTACCGAGCCGATCGTGCGCCATGCGCTGGAGCCAGCCTTCGAGCGGCTCGGGCCCGATTCCAAGCCGGAAGAGGTGCTGTCGCTAAAAGTGTGCGACCCGGCGATGGGCTCGGGTGCGTTCCTGGTCGAGGCCTGCCGGCAACTGGCGGCGCGGCTGGTGAAGGCCTGGACGCGCTGGCCCGAGACGCGGCCGCGCATCCCCGATGATGAGGACGAGGAGTTGCACGCCAAGCGCCTCGTGGCACAGCGCTGTCTCTACGGCGTGGACAAGAACCCGCGCGCGGTGGAGCTGGCAAAGCTTTCGCTCTGGCTCGCGACGCTCGCGCGCGAGCACGAGTTCACTTTCCTCGACCATGCGCTGAAATCCGGCGACAGCCTCGTCGGGCTGGACGCCAAGCAGATCGCGGCAATGCATTGGGATACATCGAAGCCCGGCCTTCCGCTGTTCCGCAAATTCGTGTCGGACCGCGTGACGGAAGCGACGAAGGCGCGCAGCGAGATCCAGTCTGCCCCCGATGACACGCGGCGTTTCATCCTCGAACAGAAGCATCGGGCGCTCGAAAAGGAAGTCGATCTCGTGCGCATTCCCGGCGACGCTGTGCTGTCGGCCTTCTTCGCCGAGGCAAAAGCGAAAGCACGGGAAAAGCACCGCGCCACGGTCGAGAGCTGGATGTCCGGCATCGGCTCGGCGAAATGGGATGAGCTCCGTGCCGCCGCAGCGAGCCTGAGGACCGGCGAGCATCCGGTGCGACCGTTTCACTGGGCGATCGAATTCCCAGAGGTGTTCGCGCGCGTGAATGCGGGTTTTGACGCCATCGTCGGCAATCCGCCTTTCTTAGGCGGAACGAATATTTCAGGCTCGTTGGGCGATCGATATTTGTCTTACCTGAAGGAAAGTGCGGAGGGTGCCGGGAATCGGTCTGACCTTGTCTCCTATTTCTTCCAAAGGACATTTGCGCTCTTGTCCTCGCGTGGAGCCGCCGGTCTCGTCGCGACAAATACGATTAGGCAAGGAGATACGAGAGAAGCTGCGCCTATGTACGTGTTAAGGCACGGAGGCTCCATTTATAGGGTGATCAAGCGCTTCACTTGGCCTGGAGACGCCGCGGTGATCGTTTCAATTGTTCACTTCAGCAAAACCACGATCGCTATGCAGAAGTTCATTGATGGCAGGGCAGTCGATTGTATAAACAGCTTTCTTCTCAATTCGATTCACGACGGCTCTCCTCGTCGTCTCGCGCGAAATCTGGAGAAGACCTACAAGGGGTTGGACATATACGGCTCCGGTTTCCTCTTTGATGATACGGACAAGTCCGGTGCTTCGAATGGGCTGGCTCTCATGGGCCAAATCCAAACGGTGCGGCCGGAATCCAAGGCTCGCATCTTTCCGTACATCGGCGGTCAAGAAATCAATTCGGACCCCAGACACGCTCCTCATCGGTATGTTTTCGATATCAACGATCTCGACGAGCAGAGCGCGCGCCAGCAGTTTCCAGAGTTGATGGAAATCGCCGAACAAAAGATCAAACCAGAGCGCCTGAAGCTCAGGGACAACGTCGACGGGCGACGGCTGAAAGCAAACTGGTGGCGTTTCAACCGAACGCGAGACGAGCTGTTTTCAAAGACCGCGCTGATGCGGCGCGTGATCGTAACATGTCGTGTGTCGCCTCAATTTAGCGTCGCCGTTATGCCAGCGCACTTAAAGTTCGCAGACAGCGTGATTGTGTTCACATTCCCGACGTTTGGGGCTTTCGCTGCGATACAATCGCGCGCTCATGAATTCTGGGCTCGTTTCTTTGCTTCTTCGCTGAAGGATGATCTTCGTTACACCCCGTCTGACTGCTTCGAGACCTTCCCCTTTCCGGCAGGCTTCGAGACTTCCCCGGCACTCGAAGCAGCCGGCCAGGCCTATCACGACCACCGCGCCGCTCTGATGGTCGCTCGCAACGAGGGGATGACGAAGACCTACAATCGCTTCCACAATCCCGACGAGCGCGGCGAGGACATCGTGCGCCTGCGCCGACTTCACGCTGAGATGGATCGTGCCGTGCTCAGCGCCTACGGCTGGGACGATCTCGCCGAACGCGCCGAGCCGATCTTCCTCGACGAGACCAACGAGGACGACCACACCTACCAGGGCCGCCTGTTCTGGCCCTCCGCCTTCCGCGACGAAATCCTCTCCCGCCTCCTCGCCCTCAACGCCGAACGCCACGCCGAAGAAGTCCACCTCGGCCTCGCACCCGGCGCGACGAGGAACGACGACGGATCAGACGATCGGGGGGACGAGGAAGATGGCTGATATCATCGTCTTTCATACGGCTTGGATGGCCAAATATGATGGCGATCGTGCGAGCTTGAGCGCCGGCGGCTTCAAGTTTGCTGCCGAGCATGGCTATGGCCATGAGATGTACAACTTTCGCGACGTCGATGGTCGCTATTATGGCTATGTCCCGCCCACCGGGACGTTGCATTTCGAAAACCACTTTTCAGTCCCGAAGAACACCGAAACATTGGATGGCGTCACTGTCGTGTGGACCGCCCCACATCCGGAGCAAGGAGGGCGCGCTGTGGTCGGCGTCTGGCGTGATGCGATAGTCTATCGGCACGATCAGGAACCGACCGGTGCGCTCGCGCGCCGCCGCAAGATCGGTACGGAGATTGCTGGCTACCGCTGCATGGCAGAGGCGAGGAATTGCGTGCTTCTCCCTCCCGAAGCCAGGCCGATATTTGTGCCATCTCGTCAGGCTCGCGGTGGCGAGTCATGGCCCGGACAACAGAAAGTCTTCTATCCCAAGCCGAAGTCACAAGCCCTCCGGCGGCTCACCGAGATTCTCCGGGACATCGATCTGCGGAGCTGGTCGGGTGCCAAGGCTTCGCATAACAGCAGCAGAAAAACAGGAGTTTCCGGCTGGCAAGCTGATGTAGAGAAGCGCCGGCGGATTGAGGTAGCCGCCGTGAAGGCTGTGGGGCGCCATCTGGAAGGCTTAGGATTCACGATCGAGTCGGTGGAGAAGGATAACCTCGGCTATGATCTGGTTGCAACTCGCGGCGATGAGACCTTGCACGTCGAAGTCAAGGGCCGGTCCGGCAACGATGTGGCCGCGGAGCTGTCGGTCAACGAGTTCGATTGTCTGAGCCGCTACCAGCGCCTTCGCAATCCCGAAGGGCACTACCGAATCGCTATCGTGACCGATGCGCTCGGCAAGGCGGTCATCCGCGAGTTCGTCTTGGTGCGGGGGCGGACATCGCGGGAAAATGCCTGGTGGACCCTCGACGGCCAATGGCGTCTCCAATTCGAGGAACGCAAAGCGGCCAGATTGACGGCAGTTCCTGCCGATTCGGTGCAAAAATGAGCAAGGCAGAGACGATCCGCATCGGTAGGCTGGGCAAGAAAGAGCTTCGTCTTGTGCGGAAGGACGGGCGCTTTTTCGGCCTCGCCCATGGTAAGGTCTGCGTCGAGGGCGAGAAGGCCGACGACGTGTGGCGGCAACTGCACGATGACGCCGGCAAGGGCGATCCGAAGTATTTCGGCTTCGAAGGCGCCTGGGCGCGGTTCCTGCGCTTCTTCCCGAACGGCTTCCATTCAGCCGGCTACACGAACGCGGAGCGCGACTACAAGATTGCTGCCAAGCAGCGCCTCGATGAAACGGCGCCACTCGAACAGGCTGTCACCGCCTCCGGTTTGGGCGAGCCGGTCCTTGCTGTTTTTCGCGCGACAAACCTGCTGTCGCCGTTCGAGAAGGTGCGTCTCCAGGACGTACTGCGCGGGCCGGCGGCAGACGAGTTCATTCGGGCCGCGGCCCGCTTTACGCTGGGCGAGGGGAAGCCGGCGCTCGTGCAGATGGAACGAGCGCTGAAGCCGCACGACAACGCGAAATGGACGGTTGCAACCTACCTTCCGTTTCTGTGGCGGCCGGAAGAGCACATGTTCCTGAAGCCCGAGGTCACTAAAGACTTCGCGGCCCGCGTCGGGCATCGCTTTGCGTCGGACTACGAGCCGCGGCTAAATTTTGCCGTTTACGAGAGCCTCCTCGACCTCGTGTCGAAAACGGCCGCCGAATTGGTAGAACTCAAGCCGCGGGACCGCATCGACGTCCAAAGCTTCATCTGGGTCGTCGGCGACTACAAAGAGGACAGCGAGCAATCGCAGCCATAACTCCTCTAGGCCATGCCGAACCGATGATGCCCGATCCGTCTACCGTTCTCCGCGATCTCATGAGGGGCGAACCAGTACAACTCGGTACGCTACCTCATGACCACGGCATCTATGCTTTGCACGACCACACGGGAACGATCCGCTACATCGGGATCACGAAGTCGATCGAAAGCGGCTTCTTTGATCGGATTCATAATCGTCACGTGACCGGCTCGGAAGGCCGGAGCCACAAATTCTCGCATGCCTACAACACGGGCCGCATGTGGCGTGTGAAGCGAGACGTAAGCCCGGACGCTTGTTTGGCAAAGCGTTTGCGCACCGAGTTCATTAGACGCCGTTGCCGAGCAACGTTTGTGACATTGCCGCAGTCACTTTGGGCCGAATTGCCGAGGCTGGAGATCGCCGTTCAGGCGCTGGCGCCCAGAAGCATGCTCGATTGGGGAGGGAAACGCGGCTTTGCACCTTTGTCCGAACCAACCGAGCTGGTCGATGCCTTGCTCGACGATCTACGCTTCACGCCTGACCAACGTGCGGCCGTCGAGCGACAGGCGGCGTTGCATGGCGCTCGACTCGCGGCCGATTGATCGAGGCCTCACCTCACTTCTTCTCAAGGACGTCATTCAGCGATGCGACGCCCTCGCGCTCCAGCAGGGTGTCGAGACGCACATCGCTCCGATAACCTGCAGCGAAATCATCCCCGTAGATTTGGCGGCGTGTACCCCACGCTTCGCGCGGGTGGTTCCATCATTGTTGCGATGGCGGCCATCCAGGCCGGGCTATTTGGGACGTGGCATTTCGGCAACCTTTCTCCGGAGTCAGGTGAGCCTGTGCAAGATAATCTTGCAAACCATGATTCGCAAGGCTATATCTTGCCGGTAGGAGGCAACCATGGCTAATCCTTTGATCGGACAGCGCTTGAGGGTTCTGCGGGAGGAAAAGAAGCTCTCGCAGGACGATCTCGCGCGCCTGTTCGGCTTCAAGGACCGCCAGACGGTTTCCGCCATCGAGACTGGCGAGCGCCGGCTCTCGGCTGATGAGCTTCTGCTAGCCGTCCGGGAGCTTGGCGCCCCGCTGGACTATTTCACCGACCCGTTCCGCCTCGTCGGCGAGGGGCGCTTCAACTGGCGACAATCTAATGTGCCGCCGGCCGTGCTCGGTGCTTACGAGCGTGTTGCGGGCCAGCTCATTGCCGCGTTCCGCACGCTCGGCACAGAAGTCGGCGAGAAGCCGCCGCTGGAACGCCGATCGCTCCGGCTGACCAAGAACTCGCGCTTCGAAGATGCGGCCGAGGCCGGCGAACGTTTCGCGACCGAGCACAAGCTCGGTGATGTCCCCGCACGACGGCTGCCCGAGGTGATGGAGCGTGATCTCAACATTCTCGTGCTGATGGTCACGCCCAGCCATCACGGCGTTTCGGGCGCGGCATGCCGTCTTCCCGATCTCGATGTCGTGCTCATCAACCGCGACGAAGTGCCGGGCCGCCGGCACTTCGATCTAGCGCACGAGCTCTTTCACATCCTGACCTGGGATGCGATGCCGCCGGTCCATGTCGAGGACGTAACTGAAACCGGCGGCGCCAATCGGGTCGAGCAGCTCGCCAACGCCTTCGCTTCGGCTTTGCTGATGCCGGCGCGCACTGTCCAGGCCGCGCCCGACTGGCGCAAGCTTCGCGGCGACGCGCTGGTCGCTCAACTCAACGCGACGGCCGATCACCTTGAAGTGACATCTACGGCCTTGATGTGGCGGCTCGTCTCACTCGACCTCCTCGACAAAACTGAGGCGCGTGCTGTGCCGGCGGATGCCATTCGCAACAATGGCCATCCTACCGGGCTCTTTGCTGACAATCGTGCTGCTGAAAGACCGCCATTGTTCTCGAAGCGCTTTGTCGAGATCGTCGCTCGCGCCATAGAGGAGGGACGCGTCTCTGTCCGCAAGATCGCAAGCCTGCTCGGACTTTCCGTCGATGACCTAGGCGATCTCTTCGCTGCGCACGGCGTCCCGGCGCCTTACGAGCTGTGAGGCAACGGTGGCGCGCTGGCGGGGGCCTGTTCTCGTGGACACGAACGTCATTATCGAGGCGTGGCGTATCGATGCGTGGCGGGCGCTCTGCGGCGGCTACGCGCTCGAAACAGTGGAGGAGTGCGTGATCGAAACTCAAACCGGCTACCAGAATCGCCGGCCGGAGCAGCAGATTGATCGGGAAGCGCTCCTCGCGGGCCTCAAAGCGGTGCACAAGGTCTCGGACGCCGAGCGCGCCGCCGCCCTCATCCGCGACGGCGAGATCGCCATGCTCGATGAGGGCGAGAAGGCGCTTTGGGCGCACGCGCTCGCCCGTTCGGATGCCTGGGTGCTCTGCGGTCCCGACAAAGCGAGCTTGCGCATTGGCGTGAGGGCAAACCTGCGCGACCGCCTCGTTTCGCTTGAGCGTCTTCTCGATGAGGCCGGTTTCCGCCCGAAAACGCCACTCAAAGGCGCGTATCGTCAAGACTGGTTGAGCCGAACGCTTGTCGAGCTCGCGCAGCGCGAAGGGAAGATCGCATGACGGCGACAACCTCAACCGATATCCGCGCGCGCCTCATCGAGACATTGCGCCGTGACCTGATCGGCCCCGGGCCGCAAGATGCGGACCTAGCTCGCGAGCAACTCAAGGAGAAGCCGTCGGGCTGGTACGTGACCGGCTATCTCGCGCCTGTGCCAGAGCCGAGTGGGCCTTCTGCCGAGATTCCAGAAGAGGGCGAACTGTTCGAAGAGGGTGACCCGCTTGTCGGCGACGATCTTGGTGCGGACACGGACGCCGGACCTGCACGCGCGGCCGATGACGCTCAGGAAGACACACCGCCCGCGGTGCGCATTCGAGCGCCGTCGTCCCTTGGTCTCACGGTTTTGCTCGCCGCGTCGGTACGTGAGGTTGAGGTAAACCTCTCCTGGGGCGACTACATCACAGTGCCTCCGTTGAGTGAGGAGGAGTTGCTCAGCGACAATGCAGACGCGCCAGAGGTCGTATGGGACCGCGTACCTGGCAACGAGACTCTGAAGGTGCCTGTCCCCGCGGATGGAAAGCGGACCACCATCATCGTTCCAAACTCCGGTGGCGCACAACGGCCCTCGGGTGCGCTTCAGCTGGAGCTCCATGCGCGTCCCTATGTAGTAACCGAACCCGACGGCACCAAGCGCAGCCTTCGCGTGCTGACCGTGATGGCCGTAAATCGCCGCAGCTCTGTGCGCCGGCGCTACCAAGACGTGACCTATGCTTTCCAGGTCAGACTCTCCGTACGCTCCGAGGCGGGGCTTCATCCGCGCGCCAACATGCGCGGGTTCGGCTCGAAGGACATCGACGAGGCGATCGCCGATCTGCATTACCGGGACGTTTGCGAGTACGCGGTAGGCGTGAACACCTCTGCTGATTGGAAGGCGGATCCGGAGGGCGTCGTGCGCGAGGCCGCAACGGACTACTTGCCGACCGCTGAAGTCGAGCGGGTCGAGCCGAACGAGGACATTCCGAACGTCGTATTCGGAATGGAGGCCCTCGCCGATCTCGCGCGAACCGGACCCGACGATTTGCGGCGCGCGCTCGAAGGTTTGCCGGCAGCGTATGACGCGTGGATTGCAGCACAAAGCGGCGAAGTCTCGAGAATCCCTGGCGCGCCGCGGCAGACCACTGCGCAACGTCTCGTCGATGCGGCCGGCGCCGCAAGCCGACGCATATCCGAAGGCATTGCGCTGCTCGCGAGCGATCAACACGCGCGGCTTGCCTTCTGCGCCATGAATGAGGCAATAGCGCGCGCCAATCGCCAACGCGCGGCAGGTTACGGTGGCGATCCAGCTGCTCAGAAAGCGCCCAAGTGGCGACCGTTCCAGCTCGCCTTCATCCTTTTGAATCTTTCGGCACTCCAGGATCCGCTGCACGTCGATCGTGAAGCCGTGGATCTGCTCTTCTTCCCGACCGGTGGCGGCAAGACCGAAGCCTATCTCGGCCTCGCCGCCTGGACCATCGCGCATCGGCGAATCACGAATGGCGGCAAGCTCGGGGCGGGCGTCGCGGTGCTGATGCGCTACACGCTGCGTCTTCTGACGCTCGACCAGCTCAGCCGCGCAGCCGGCGTTATTTGCGCACTTGAATTGATGCGCGGCGAGGCAGCTTGGCGCGAGGGTGAACGGAACAAGCTTGGCGACTGGCCGATCGAGATCGGGCTTTGGGTGGGAGTTGCGGCGACGCCGAACCGTTTGGGCGGGCGAGGCAACACCGGACCGGAAACCGCAGTCGGACGCGTTCGCCGTTACAAGCGGGATGGTCGTGAAGCCCCGGCACCGATCAAGACTTGCCCTTGGTGTGGGGAGCCCTTCACCCGCGATAGCTTCCGTTGCACGCCGAGCGATCTCGCGCCCCAGAACTTGGAGATCGGCTGTGCGAACTCGCGCTGTCCCTTCGGCTCGGGTAAGCCGCTACCAGTGTTGACCGTTGACGACGCCATCTATCGGCGTTTGCCTGCATTTCTCATTGCCACCGTGGACAAGTTTGCCGGCTTGCCGTTCGTCGACAAGGTCGGCGCTTTCTTCGACCACGTCGATCGCGAGGACGAGCACGGCTTTTATGGCGCTGCCGAACCGGGGGTTGGACGCAAGCTGTACGGCAGCGCACGGCTGCTGCCTCCTGCACTGATCATCCAGGACGAACTCCACTTGATCAGCGGCCCCCTCGGGACTGTGGCGTCGCTTTACGAGATCGCCCTGGACCGTTTGGCGTCGCGCCAGCGCGGTGATCGAATCGTCAGACCGAAGATCATCGCCAGCACTGCAACCGTCCGTCGTGCCGACGCGCAGATCAAGGCGTTGTTCGACCGCCCGAAGACAGCCATCTTCCCGCCGCCCGGCCCGGACCGTCGCGACTCCTTCTTTGCCATCACGGTGCCGGCGGCCAACAGCCCTGGCCGCCTCTATGTCGGGCTTGCCGCACCCGGCAAAGGACCGAAGCTACTGTTCCTGCGCGCCCTAACAACGCTGCTCGCGGCCGGCGAAAGAGAGAAGCCGCTGGGCGACGCGGCCGATCCGTACCTGACGGCTCTTTGTTACTTCAATGCCTTGCGCGAGCTCGGCGGCGCGCGCCGCATCGTTGAGGACGAGGTGAGGGCAAAACTCGCCGATTACGGTACACGTCGCCGGCGGCTGAATCCGAAGGATCAGCCCTTCGAGAACCGCGAACTCCGCGATGTACTTGAGTTAACGTCGCGCGAGAGCACCGACAAGGTTGCCGCCGCCAAAGATGCACTTGCGCGCTCGGTCTTTGCTCCGAACGGCGTCGATGTGGCGCTTGCCACCAACATGATCTCGGTGGGTCTCGACATTGGCCGGCTCGGGCTGATGGTCGTGCAAGGCCAACCCAAAGCCGCCGCCGAGTATATCCAGGCGACGAGCCGCGTGGGCCGTCTCGCCGAGAAGCCGGGCCTCGTCCTCGCGCTGCTCAACGTGCACAAGGCGCGCGACCGCCTCCACTATGAAGGATTTCGCCAATTCCACGCCTCCTTCTACCGCACCGTCGAGGCAACGAGCGTTACGCCATGGGCCGCGCGCGCGATTGACCGCGCTTTGGCGCCAAGCGTCGTCTCGCTCGCCCGTCATCTTGAACCACTCCTCGCTGAGGAGCGCGCTGCAGCCAAGGTTGGCGACCATTCATATCTGCGACAGGCGATTGCGGATGAGGTCGTGCGTCGCGCTCAATCAATGAACGTCGTCGGCGGGCTTCCAGCGCTTCGCCAGCAAGTCGAGGATTTGATCGATCTCTGGAGCAGGCTAGCCGCAGAAGCGACGCAGAACGGAGGCCGTTTCTATTACGGATATCCGGTGGGCGAGGCGCTGGTGCGTGACCCGCTGTCGCCATTGCTGAAGGCCAGCGGCCCCGAATATGGGCGCTTCAAGGCGTCACGTTCTATGCGGGATGTGGAGCACGTATCGTCGGTCGAGATTCTCGATCCTTTCGGCAATGCGCTGAACTAAAGGGGCAAGGCATGGCCGAAAACCAAATTCGACTGAGCCAGCTCATCGGCTACTATGGCCCCGGAGCGATGCTCGATCTTCCCGATCGATCCGTGCTCGTGATGGGACTCGACCACTGGGACCAGCGCAGCGGCGCCTTTCGTCTCATCGAAGAGCCGCGACTATCGAGACTTCTGCGCTTGCGGTTACAGGACGATAACCGGCTCGCAACGAGCGGCGAACCGCAGTTGCGGACGCCTCCGCTGGATGTACGCGACCCACGGAGGGTTTCGCCCAAGATAAGAGCAGCAATCTTTCCTCGTTGGTTCTTGTGCGACGCGGCACCGGGCGACCCGTCGGATCGGCGACGGCTTGTGCGCTTCCAGCAGTTGGAAGCTCCCAAGCGAGTTGACTATCGGGGTGACGACGGGAAGCGCCGGCGCGTATCGCCTATTCGGTTCGTCTGCGGATGCGAGGACGGCCATCTTCAAGACGTTGATTGGCGCCGCGTGGTCCATCAAAATACGCCCGGCCGCGAAGGGTGCCAGGAACCACTCTGGCTCGAGGATGGCGGAACAACCGGCGATCCGCGTCAGACGCGCGTGTATTGTGAATGCGGCGCGTCGCTCTCATTAAACGATCTTTTCCAGCCGGGTCGATTGGGCCAGTGTCGGGCAGAGTGGCCTTGGATCGACAATGGTCGGGACCCGAATGGCTGTGGTCACATGCTTCGATTGCTCACGCGAAGCGCGACGAACACCTACTTTCCGCAAGTTACCCGCGTCATTTCTCTTCCGGCTTCGGTTGACCAATTGGCAGAGCTTGTGCGGAGCGTGTGGTCGGCATTACAGACGTGTTCCTCGGCAGAGGACGTTAAGCTCGCGCGGCGCTTCAACCCTCAGGTCGCGGCGACCTTGGAAGGATATTTGGATGACGAGGTTTGGTCGCGTATCGCTGTGATGCGGCGTTCCGACGATCAGGAGGATCAAGCGGAGAATCCGCGCCTCGCGGAATTCGCGATGCTGGCCAGTGGCCAACCCGTTATCGGCACGCCAACTCCCGACGCGTTGCTGCATGCCGAAACGCTTCCAAGGGCCATATGGGACCCGAGCAAATCGCTCTTACTGGGGGGCATCTCTTCACTAGTGGCAGTCCACAGGTTGCGAGAAGTGGCCTGTCTGTACGGCTTCACGAGATTCGAACCTGCTCCAGTTGTTACCGAAGAGTTCGAGGATGTTGGCCTTGCCGTGCGGGGCGCGCCACTTGCCCGCAATCCCACGTGGCTGCCCGCAGTCGAGCAGTTCGGCGAAGGTCTTTTTCTCACGCTTGACCGCAACGCGCTTCAGGGCTGGCGTGACCGACCGCAGGTGAAAGAGAGAATAGCGGCGCTAGGCATCGGCGCCGACCGATGGCTCCAGCAGCGCCGTCAGCGGGGAGAGAACATTTCCGATAGGGCCATTCGTGATCAGCTTCGTCCCGAATACCTGCTTGCCCATTCTCTTGCGCATGCATTGATTACCGAGGTCGCCATCGATTGCGGTTATCCCGCTAGTTCGATTCGTGAGCGCATCTACATCTCTGCGGGATCTGGTACTGCGATTCCAGCGGTTGGCATCCTGATCTACACCGCCTCGGCGGGGAATCAGGGCACGCTTGGTGGTCTCGTCGAAGTAAGCCGCCGTTTTGCGCAGGTCCTAGAGAATGCACTTGAAAGGCAGCGATTGTGTTCGGGTGATCCTGTTTGCGCAGATCACGATCCCGCAACAGCAGCCGACGATCGCACACTTCACGGTGCCGCCTGCCATGGATGTCTCGTAATCGCCGAGACCAGCTGCGAGGCGCGAAACCTCTTTTTGGATCGTGCGCTCTTGGTCGATACCGTGGGACCGTCAGGTGTAGGCTTTTTCTGAGTACGCCACTCCGGAAGAAATAGCGTCCAGTTGAAAGGACAATCGGCAGCAGCGATAGATGGAGTTCGCCCATTTCGTGCGCCACTCGTTATGACGCGATGAATTTTCACCGGGCGCGATGGCGTCGCGCTCCAGGACCGCCTGAAACAGGCAGCCCTCTTCGTGAGTGAATTTGGGAATTCTAGACCGGCGCAGTATGGCGCACCCAACAGGATTCGAACCTGTGACCTCCACCTTCGGAGGGTGGCGCTCTATCCAGCTGAGCTATGGGTGCATGCCGTGTTGCTTACGTGGTGCTTACGCGAGCTTCTTGCGAGTGAGAAGTCTCTGAGCACTGACCTCGCAAGTCGTTATTTTTCAAGCCTCTTTCGATCTCCTTTCCTGTACGATCACGCTTGACACGTGCCTTCGGAGGGCAGCGCTCTATCCAGCTGAGCTACGGGTGCCTCGCCTCATTGCGGCGGACCATAACCCAAGCGCCCGGCTTGGACAACAGCCATCACGCATCAGCGCCAGCAGGGCGCGGCCTCAAGGCCTTAAAGCCTTGGGGCGCCGAGGCGTTGCGCGGCTCAATCGATCACGTCTTCGAGCTGGTATGCCCCGCGCAGATCCTCGATCTCGAGGACCCACAAATCGCTGTCGCGCGCGCATTGGCGCTCGATATACGCATCGGCCGCCGGCTCATCGACCGGCTCTGGTCCGGTCGCTCTCATCCAGCCGCGCTTGCCTTCCATGGTCACCGCTGCGGTGAACACGCTACAATTGTCGCGGCCGCGATAGATCTTGACGAGGATCGAGCCTGCGTCCGGATCACCCTTGCGCACGACCGCGGCAGGAATGGCCGCGGCGCTGCAGAGCCTGATCTGGGCATTGATCCACACCGCCGAGCGAATGCGCGGCGGGGGCGAAAGATCGTCACTGTGCAAGGAATTTGGCCTGCCGACTCTGCATCATCACGGGGAGGTGCCCAAGCGGCCCGGCAAGCGCTCGCGCACCTTACATAAGGCGAGATGTAGTCTTGGTCGGCTGATTCGTCCAGGACAGCCCAGCGTCCGATATCCGCACACCATACCCGTCCGCAAGGCTCGGCGTTCCCAAGTGACCAGAAAACGCCACAAGGGCCAGTCCCATATTGATCAGGAATAGCGCTGCGATCAGCAGCATGAGAACTCTTTTGTCCTGATTGACGGCTTTTGTTTCTGTTCGCATGTTCGCGCTCTTGTCGCTTCCCATGATCGACAGTAACCGCTATTTCCATGAAGAGTTCCTGAACGCCGAGGGCTGCTGCTCGCACGAATTCTTGAGACGATCTCGCCCTGGTTAACGATATGCTGCAGCGGCCCCGCGGCCTGGCATCGGCGGTGGAAAGTGGCGATAGGCCCTCCTCGCTTTCACGTGGCAAAGAGAAAGATCAGGTGGCATAGTGCGCGCCGATGAACATGCCTGCCCAAAATACTGCGCTCTCACCTGCTGACCGTCTCTATCTCATCGACGGCTCCGGCTATATTTTCCGCGCCTATCACGCGCTGCCGCCGCTGAACAGGAAGAGCGACGGAATGCCCACCGGCGCCGTGCTCGGCTTCTGCAACATGCTCGCGAAGTTCCTCCGCGATATGCAGAATGGCGACAAGCCGACCCATCTGGCGGTGGTGTTCGACTATTCGGCCAAGTCTTTCCGAAATGATCTTTACGCGGATTACAAAGCGCATCGCCCCGACCTGCCAGAAGATCTGATCCCGCAATTCCCGCTCATCCGTCAGGCCGTGCACGCGTTCAACGTGAACTGCATAGAGATGGAGGGCTATGAGGCCGATGACATCATCGCGACCTATGCGCGGCTTGCAGCCGATGCGGGTGCATCGGTGCGGATCGTCTCGTCGGATAAGGATCTCATGCAGCTCGTGCGCCCGGGCGTGGTGATGTATGACCCCATGCCCGGAAAGGAAAAAGTCATCGGCGAAGCGGAGGTGCTGGAAAAATTCGGCGTGCCGCCATCAAAGGTGATCGATGTGCAGGCGCTCGCGGGGGACTCGGTCGATAATGTGCCGGGCGTTCCAGGCATCGGCGTGAAGACCGGGGCGCAGTTGATCAGCGAATATGGCGATCTCGAAACCCTGCTGGCGCGCGCCCATGAAATCAAACAGCCCAAGCGCCGCGAGAAGCTCATCGAATTCGCAGAGCAGGCGCGCATCTCGCGCCAGTTGGTCACGCTCAAAGACGATGTGCCCCTCGAGGTGCCCGTCGGGATGCTGACGGTGCGGGATCCAGATCCCAAGGCACTGGTCGGATTCCTGAAGGCGCTCGAATTTACCACCCTGACCCGGCGCATCGCTTCCGCCTTGGATGTCGATGCCGAGCAGATCGAGCCGGTTGCCCTGAAGCTTGAGTCCTGGACGCCGACGCTGGCGCTGCCCACCAATGCGCCGGATGTCAGCACGCCTGCACAAGCCGCAAGGATCGCCGCCGTTGAACGGGTCACACCCCAGGCCGGGGCCGACCGGCAAGCGGAACTGGTGCGCTCGGTGCCGTTCGATGCCTCTCTCTATGAAAAGATCGAGACCGAGGCACAGCTGGATGAGTGGATCAACGTGATCTACGCCCGAGGCTATGTCGCACTCGATCTCCGGGTTGGTGGCGGTGATCTGATGATGTGCGATATTGTCGGCATCGCGCTCAGCACGGGTCCGGGTCGGGCCTGCTATGCTCCTTGCGGTCATAGGGCATCAGCCGGTCTCGATTTCGGCGGGCAGGACATTGCCCAGCTCTCGCGGAAGGATCTTTTGGAGAAGCTGAAGCCGGTTCTCGAAGACCGCTCCATCATGAAGATCGGGCATGACATCAAGCTCGAGGCGCTGGTGTTCTCGCGCTACGGGATCGAGCTTGCGCCGATCGATGACGTGATGCTGATGTCCTATGTCCTCGATTCCGGGCTCAACGGCCATAGTCTCGAGGATCTGGCGGGCAAGCAATTCGGCCACCAGCCGGCAGCCCTCAAAAGCCTGCTCGGTTCCGGCAAGGCGCAGCTGACCTTCGATCTGGTCGGGCTCGATGGGGCCTCGGCCTATGCCTCCGAACGCGCGGACCTGACCTTGCGGCTATGGCTCATGCTGAAGGCGCGGCTTGCGGCCCATGGCGTGACATCGGTCTATGAGACCTTGGAGCGGCCGCTGGTGCCGGTGCTGGCACGCATGGAGCGCGAAGGCATCATGGTTGATCGGCAGGTGCTGTCGCGGCTGTCGGGCGAGTTCGCGCAGATCATGGCAGGGCTCGAAGCACAGATTCACGGGGCCGCGGGTGGGCCGTTCAATATTGGATCACCGCAGCAGCTCGGTGCCCTGTTGTTTGACCGAATGGGCCTTCCCGGCGGCAAAAAGACCAAGACGGGAGCCTGGAGCACCGGGGCGGACGTATTGGAGGCGCTCGCAGCGGAGGGGCACGAATTGCCGAGCCTGGTGCTGGAGTGGCGCCAGCTCTCCAAGCTCAAGAGCACTTATACTGACACGCTGCCCAGTCATATCGACCAGCAGGGGCGAATCCACACGAGCTTCGCGCTTGCTGCCACCAGCACCGGCCGGCTCTCCTCATCAGAGCCCAATCTTCAGAATATTCCGGTGCGCACCGAGGCGGGCCGCAAGATCCGCACAGCCTTCATCGCGAGCCCCGGTCACAAGCTGGTCAGCGCCGATTACAGCCAGATCGAACTCCGGGTGCTCGCCCATATGGCTGACATTCCGCAGCTGAGACAGGCCTTCTCCGACGGGCTCGACATTCACGCGATGACCGCGTCGGAAATGTTCAACGTGCCGATCGAAGGCATGGACCCGATGGTGCGGCGGCGGGCGAAGGCCATCAATTTCGGCATCATCTATGGTATTTCCGCTTTCGGTCTGGCGCATCAGCTGGGCATCCCGCGGGAGGAGGCCAGCGATTACATCAAGCGCTATTTCGAGCGCTTCCCCGGTATCCGCGACTACATGGAAACCACCAAGGAGACATGCCGGCGCAACGGCTATGTGGAAACGGTATTCGGACGGCGTTGTCATTTCCCAGGAATCAATGTGAAGCACCCTTCGGAGCGGGCCTTCAATGAGCGGGCGGCGATCAATGCGCCGATCCAGGGTTCGGCGGCCGATATCATCAGGCGTGCCATGATCCGCATGCCAGTAGCGCTCGAGGCGGCAAGGGTGCCAGCGAGAATGCTGCTGCAAGTGCATGACGAGCTGATCCTGGAGGTGCCGGACTCGGAAGTCGAGCCGACAATCGAGGTGGCCGTTCGGGTCATGGAGGCAGCGGCCGAGCCGGCGGTGCGGCTGAGGGTGCCGCTCAAGGTCGACGCGAGGGCCGCCGACAATTGGGAAGCAGCACATTGACAGGGGACAGTCATGCGTGAGGATCTGCGCCGCTCCCGGCTGATGGCGATCATCCGGGAACGGTCGTTTAGGGATAATGTGGAGATCACTCTTGCCTCAGGCCGCAAGAGCAATTTCTACTTCAATATGAAGCCCACCATGCTGCACCCGGAAGGCGCGCATCTGCTGGCTGAACTGGTGCTGGATGCGATCGCACCCCTGCGGCCGGATTATGTGGGCGGGCTCGAAATGGGCGCTGTTCCGATCGTGTCCTGGACGGCCTCGGCGAGCTTTCTGAGGGCGACGCCGATCAAGGCGTTCTTCGTGAGGAAGAAGCCGAAGGAGCACGGCGCCAAGCTGCTGGTTGAGGGGCTCGCCCCGGGTGAAGGTCTTAGAGGCGCCAGCGTCATCGTGGTGGAGGATGTGACCACGACGGGCGAATCGGCGCTGAAGGCGGTGGATGCGGTTCGTGAGGCTGGAGGTGAAGTCATCGAGGTCCTGACCCTGGTTGACCGGCAGGAAGGCGCGCAGGAGACCATGGACCGGGCCGGCCTGGCCTTTGCTTCGATCTTTACCGCGAGCGAGTTTCGCAATCGGCCCGCTTCGTGAGTTCGATGCTGGATCGCATTAGGCGAGCGTCTCGACCGATCAATAATGGGGATTAGGTCCCACCGGGCATTACCATTCATGCCGCGAGAGAAGGGCTGCGTTGAAGGGAGGCATCGATGACCGAGCTTACCGGTGGCAGTACCGGCCCTAGCCAGACGGGGCAGGATTGGCGCGGCATTCTCGGACTGATCTGGGGCGAGGGATGGCCGCTCCCGGGCGGGCCTCAGCGCATTGACAGCCTGCTCGGTGATCTCGACCTGCGCGGCAAGCAGGTGCTCGTGCTCGGCCGTGGCTCGGCTGCCATCGCTTTCTACCTGGTGGAACGGCATCATGCCGGCCGTGTCACCGGACTTGATGTGGACGCCACTGCTGTGGCCAAGGCACAGGCAAAAGCCCAAGCGCTTGGATTGGATGATCGACTGACATTCCTCGAGGCAGGAGCAGGCGTCCTACCCTTTGCCGCCGATCAGTTCGATATCGTCTATGATGGCAACGGCCTCGGCCTTGGTCCAACTGCGGGCGGTCTCATCAGTGAGAGCTTTCGGGTGCTGCGCTCGGGCGGCACCTTTCTGGCCAGCGATCTGCTGGTCGACGAAGCCGGCGAGGGATCGGCCGATGCGGGTCTCGCCCAGCACTTGGGTGCGAATGCCTCCTCGGAAAGCTACCGCGGCCTGTTGAGGGATGCCGGTTTCACAGATGCGTTACTGGCCAACCAGAATGACTGGTATGTCCAGGTCGCACGGAATGAGCTCGCCTCGATGAAGGGGCCGATCTATGACGAGGCCGCAAAGGCGTATGGCAAGGAATACATTGACCGGGCGGTAGAAATCTGGGAAGCGAAGCTGGCGGTTCTCGAGCGGGGAGGAGCGCAGCTTACCAATATTCGGGCTCGAAGACCTTGAGCGGACCAGTGATTATGGCGGACCTACCGGGAGTAAGACCGGCGCCGGCCGCACGGAAGGCGCAGAAGGAAATACGGCGTCAGCAGCTGATCGAAGCCACTATCGACACGCTCGCCAGCAAGGGCTATTCGGACACGACCCTCGCAGAGGTTGCGCGGCGGGCGGGCTTCTCGGCGGGAATTGTCAATTCTCATTTTGATAGCAAGGAGCGGCTTCTTCTGGAAACCTTGCGTTATCTGTCAGATGAGTATCGCAAGGCCTGGCAGACGGCGATCAATCGCGCGGGTCCTGATCCCGCCCGGCAGCTTGCCGCGATCGTCGAGGTGGATTTTGATCGCAAGATTTGCACGAGGCGCAAGCTCGCCGCCTGGTATGCCTTTTGGGGAGAGGCCAAGGCTCGTCCGGACTACCTTAAGCATTGGGGTGCGGTGGATGAGGCATTTCAGGACGCGATCGAAACCCTTTGCGCCCGGATCATTGGGGACGCGGGGTATGATCAGGACAGCTTACATGTTGCGCGTGGCCTGGACGCTCTGCTCGAAGGGCTCTGGGTCAAGCTGCTGACCGGCTTTCGCAGCTTCACGCGCGAGCAGGCCCGCTCCATAGCCTTCTCCTGGCTCGCCCAGGTCTTTCCAAAGCACTTCGACGCGAACGGGCTGGCCGGCGGCATGGTCGAGGCCACCTGACATTCCAACCCGCCCTGAGCGGTTGCGCTCGCCTTTCACTCTTGGCTGTCATGTCCCTCGCCGTAACCGAATCCGCATCCCATATTCGCGGCATAACCCTGATGGCCAGCGCATACATGCTGTTCTCGGGCCTTGATGCCACGGCAAAATATCTGGGCGCGAGCTATCCATTCGCTCAAGTTGCGTTCGCCCGCTATGCCTTCGCCCTCATTTTTGCGGTGGGCTATCTCCTCTGGATGGATGCGCTGGCGCATGTCCGCGCCCGTAATTTGAAGCTTCAGATCATCCGCGGTCTCCTGCTCGCTGGATCCACGGTCTGCAACTTCCTGGCCCTGCGCTATCTTCAGCTCGCGGAAACAGCCTCGATCGCCTTCTCCAATCCGCTATGGGTGTGCGCCCTCTCGGTGCCGCTGCTTGGCGAAAAGGTCGGCCCAAGGCGCTGGATGGCGGTGTTGGTGGGGTTTATCGGGGTTCTCATCATCGTGCGGCCGGGCATGAGCGGCTTTCAGCCGGCGGCGCTGATTTCGGTGACCTCCGCCCTGTTCACCGCGCTCTATCAGCTGGCGACACGGAAGATCGCCGCGTATGACAGCGCGCTGACCACAATGTTCTATACGGCAGCGGTGGGCACTGCAGCACTCCTGCCCGCCATGCCGACGGTCTGGGTTATGCCCGATCTTGCGGGCTGGCTGTTGATGATGCTCGTCGGCGCCTTCGGAGCGGTCGGCCACCAATTGCTGATTGTCGCCCATCGCCTGGCGCCGGCTGCGGTCCTGGCGCCCTTCTCCTATAGCCAAATCGTGATGATGGTTCTCATCGGCTATGTCGTATTCGGAGATCTGCCAGATCTCTGGACGGTGGCCGGGGGCGCGACTGTCATTGCGAGCGGAATCTATCTATTCTATCGCGAGCGTCAGGTCAAAGCTACCCGCGGGGCGCAACACTAAGGTGATCTCAGGGTTAGCGAAGCAGATCTCCTGCGGGCAGGATCATGTCGGCGCTAAGCCGGGTCATCAATCGGTCACGATTCATGGCCAGCTTGCGGGCGATTAAAATTAGGTTTGAGTTAAAAGCCTGGTCCTACACTGGTGGTCAGGCGGGCGAGTTCAGCTAAATCCATGGGTCTATTTCGATCGCGGTCCAATGCCGACACTGACGGGAGCCACGCCCGCGAGCCGAGATTGTTTCAATCGGATGCTCGCACGCCGCGTCAGAGCTCTCTCGAGCCTGAGGAACCGCGCACCAGGCGGCGCGGCAAGCGGGCGAGCGGCAAGCCGGCACGCAAAAAGCGCTCATGGCTGCTTCGGTCGGTTTACTGGACCCTGACGCTTGGCATCTGGGGCTTCATCGCCGTCGTCGGTGTGTTGGCCTACGCGCTACTGGCGCTACCGAACGACACTCTGTTCAAGATTCCGGATCGCGAACCAGGCATGGTCCTCCTTGCGGATGATGGCCAGGTCCTGGTGGAGCGCGGCTCATTTACCGGGGATGATATCCGCTACGACGAGCTGCCGCCCTATGTGCCCCAGGCGGTCATGGCGATTGAGGACCGGCGCTTCTTCAGCCATTTCGGCGTTGACCCGATCGGCCTTGTCCGTGCAGCCATCACGAATTTTCGGTCGGGCGGTGTGGTGCAGGGTGGCTCCACTCTCACCCAGCAGCTTGCCAAGAACCTTTTCCTGAAGCCGGAGCGCACGATCGAGCGCAAGGTCCAGGAGGCTGTTCTCGCTCTTTGGCTCGAACATAGCTTCTCCAAGGAGGAAATCCTCCAGCTCTATCTCAACCGGGTCTATTTCGGCGGCGGTGCCTATGGCATTGAGGCAGCCGCCAAGCACTATTTCGGCAAGTCCGCCCGGGATCTCACGCTTGCCGAAGCGGCCATCCTGGCAGGGCTTCTGAAGGCGCCGGCCACATACAACCCGATCAGCCGGCCAAAGGCAGCGGAAGAGCGGGCCTATGTTGTGCTCAATGCGATGGTTGAGGAGAACTACATCACCCGCGAGCAAGGGCAGAAGGCCATCAACAACCCGGCGGAAGTGGTCGGGCCGACCGAATTGCCGGCGAGCCGTTATGTGGCGGATTGGATCGCTGAAATGGTTCCAAACCTCATCGGCGAATACAAGGAAAGCCTTATCGTCGAGACCACCATCGATAGCGACATCCAATCGGATGCAGAGGCCGCCGTGCGCAAGCACTTGGCCAAGGAAGGTGCCGCCCAGAAAGCGCAACAGGCCGCGATGGTGGTGATGGATGCAACCGGTGCCGTTAAGGCAATGATCGGCGGGCGCTCCTATAGCAAGAGCCAGTATAACCGTGCGGTCAAGTCAAAGCGCCAGCCGGGCTCTGCCTTCAAGCCCTTCGTCTATCTCGCGGCCATGGAACATGGCTTCAACCCGGACACCGTGCTGGTGGATGAGCCGGTGCGGTTCGGGAACTGGGCGCCGGAGAACTACTCGCGAAAATACTACGGGCCTGTCACCTTGCGGACGGCGCTTGCGCATTCGCTCAATACGATTGCAGCAAAGCTTGCCGTGCAGGTTGGACCGGAAACGGTGATCGAGACAGCGCATCGGCTCGGGATCGAATCCAAGCTCGAGCCCAATGCCTCGATCGGGCTTGGCACGTCCGAGGTGTCGCTGTTGGAGCTCACCGGTGCCTTTGCTGCCTTTGCCAATGGTGGCTCGCGGGCAATTCCCTTCGTGATCGAGCGGATCAGGACGAAGAGCGGCGAGTTGCTCTATGAGCGTGCTCCAGCTCAGGCGCAGCAGGTGATCGATCCCATGGCGGTGGGCGAGATGAACGACATGCTGCGCACGGCCATTCACGATGGAACGGCCAAGCGCGCGATGCTGGATGGTCAGGATGCCGCGGGTAAGACTGGCACCAGCCAGAATTTCCGCGATGCCTGGTTTGTCGGCTATACCGCGCATCTGGTGGCCGGCGTGTGGGTTGGCAACGACGACGGCACGCCGACCAAGAAGGCGACCGGCAGCGGGCTTCCCGCCGCCATCTGGAAGGATGTGATGGTCGATGCCCATCGTGGCATGCCAGCCCTACCACTTCCCGGTGCGCCGAGGCATGCGCCGGAGCCTGCGCCCTATGATGAGTATTATGGCCGCGAGCCCTATGTGGCGCAGCGGGAGAGGCCCAATGTGGGCACGAGCATCGTGCAATTCTTCGAGGGCCTGTTCGGCAGTCGACCGGCGCGCGCCTATCCCGAACCATCTGCGCCACCACCGCCCGCACGGCGTATGGCGCCGAGTGTTGCGGGCGAGGATAACGGTTGGAACCCGCGCGCCGTCAATCAAAGGAACTGGCAGGAATACCGGCAGTTGGAGCGACGGTAGGGCCGGCGGCCGTCTGTCCTATGAACATTCGGCCGCGTTGGAGAGTGGATCGCGCAGGTTATGCAGGCGCAGGGCGGCAGCACGGGCAAATCGCAAAGTGGCGGCCTTGCGCCGCGCCGCCGATAGCCTGATATCGCCGATATCGCGCATGATCTCCGCGCCGAACTGATCAGCGATGATGAGACCCGCCTCGATCGGCATGATCTCTGGCGCCATGGTCGGGGGAATCGCGAAATACAGCCGATCGCAATAGTCCCAATATTCCGGCCATTTCTGGTCGGCGCGAAAATCTGTGATGCTCGACTTGATCTCGATGATCCAGATGTCGCCGCGCTCATTCACCGCCATGATGTCGGCGCGGCGGCCGGAGGCAAGGGGCAGTTCGGTGAGCGCGGCAAAGCCCACAGCCCGCAGCAGGCGGCAGACGCCGCGTTGAACATGGGCGGCCGTTTCCGATTGACGGCCATCGGCAAGCGGCCAAAGGTCTGGGGCAAAGGCTGGTTGGCTCATGGCTTATGGTTACCGACTCTGGCGGGCATCGGCAAGTCATGCGCTCGGTCGTGACTAACCGCAAAATCGCGTGTATCGCAGGAAGGCACAAGCGAGGAGCCATGCCGCGATACAAGCTTACAATCGAATATGACGGAACGGTTTTCGGCGGTTGGCAAAGGCAGGCCAATGCGCCCACCATCCAGGATGCTCTCGAGCAGGCGATCCTGAAGATGTGCGGGGAGCAGGTCGCTGTTTTTGGGGCGGGTCGTACCGATGCGGGTGTCCATGCATCTGGCCAAGTCGCCCATGTCGATCTTGAGCGCCCATGGCTCGAGGAACGGTTGCGCGGTGGGCTCAATTTTCATTTGCGGCCGGCACCGATCGCGGTACTTGCGGTAGAAACCGTGCCGGATGATTTTCACGCCCGCTTCTCCGCGGTGCGTCGGCATTATGTCTACAGGATCGTCAACCGCCGCAGCCCGCTGGTGCTCGAGCGCGACAGGGCCTGGCATGTGGCGCGACCGCTAAATGTGGCGGCGATGAATGCCGGGGCTCAGTTTCTGCTGGGCAAGCACGATTTCACGACTTTCCGATCCGCCCATTGCCAGTCCACATCCCCCGTCAAGACATTGGATATGCTCGCCGTCACCCGTACTGGCGATCTGATCGAGATCACCACCAATGCCCGTTCATTCCTGCACAATCAGGTCCGCTCGATGGTCGGGAGCCTGAAGCTGGTGGGAGAAGGCAGCTGGATGCCCGAAGACATGGCGGCAGCGCTCGAGGCGAAGGATCGCTCAGCCTGTGGCACAGTGGCGCCACCCTGGGGGCTCTACCTTACCAAGGTCGATTATTCAGACGACTGAGTGCTGACCGCGGCCGTCTGGCTCGAAAGCGCCGCGGATCAGCGGATCAGGACTTCCGCCATGAGGCTGATGGCCACGTCGGCGACGACAAGCGCAAAGGCGATGCTGCCGGTCGTTCGAAGACCGGTGCGAGCAATATACCAGCGGAAATAAAGGGCGATGAGGGTGACGACCACCCCTGCCGTCAAGAGCCCGCCGGAGGTGATGAGGCCATAGCGGCTCAACAGGGCCGGCGGCACCATGGCAAAGACGATGAAGACCGACGACCAGTTATAGGCAATCAGGAAAGGCACGAGCTGGCTGGTTCGGCCAAGCATCCGCCCAGCGAGGACCGCGAGAGCCACAAAGACAGCCCATTCGAACAGAAGGGCGATGAGCTCCCGCCCATAGGCGACCGGGATGGGCGGGCTGGTCAGCGAATTGCTGGTCGCGACAATGAACAGATAGACGGGCGCGACGATCAGGACAGAGGTGAACGAGTTCTTGAGCCCTTCGTATGACAGGTTGAAGTCAGCGTAACCGCCTGCATCACGATTGAGAAGCCGCCAAGTGCCGCGCATGGCGGCGGAGAACTCTTCCGACGAGATCATCCCTGCTGACGTCCTGCCATTGACCGCTCAGCGACCGAAATAGCGTTCGAGGATCCGCAAATAGATATCTTTCGTCGCCTGCAAATCGGCAATCGGTATGCATTCGTCGGTCTGGTGAATGGTCGCGTTCAGCGGGCCAAACTCGACAACCGGGCAGTGGTTCTTTATGAAGCGGGCATCGGAGGTGCCACCACCGGTGGTGAGCGCCGGTTCAAGCCCGGTCACCTCGCGGACAGCACCCGCCACCACATCGACCAGCGGCCCGCGCGCGGTGACGAAACTGTCGGCATTGCTGGAGAGCGACAGGGTGTAGTCTCCGCCCATTTCGGCTATGACAGCCCGGCAATGGCCGTTGATCCAGCGCTCGAGGCTCTCCTGGCTGTGCTCGTTGTTGAATCGGATGTTGAAGCGCGCGCTCGCGCGATCCGGAATGACATTCTCGGCGGGATTGCCCACATCAACCGAGGTGATCGCCAGGGTGGACGGCTCGAAATAGGCATTGCCCTGATCGAGCGCCTCGCTTGCCAAGCGGTCGAGCATGCGCACGAGCTTCGGGATGGGGTTGTCGGCCTTGTGCGGATAGGCGGCATGACCCTGTTTGCCGATGACGGTGAGCCGGGCGTTCAGGCTGCCGCGCCGGCCAATCTTTATGGTATCGCCTATTCGCTCGCTGCAGCTTGGCTCGCCCACCAGACAAGCATCCGGTCTATGGCCGTTGGCCGTCATCCACTCCAGCACCTTTACCGTGCCGTCGAGGGCAGGGCCTTCCTCGTCGCCGGTGATCAGAAAACTGATCGAGCCCCCAAAGGCTGCCCCGTGTTCGCGGATGAATGCGGCCGTTGCCGCACAGAAGGCCGCAACCGACCCCTTCATATCGACGGCGCCGCGCCCGTAGAGGACGCCATCCTTGATCTCTCCGGCGAAGGGCGGGTGCGACCATCGGCTCACATCGCCAGGTGGCACCACATCCACATGGCCGGCAAAGCAGAAGTGGGGGCTCGCATGGCCGATCCGAGCAAAGAGATTGTCGACCACCGGCATGCCGGGCGACTGAAAGGGCAGCCGCCAGCAGCTGAAGCCGATGCAGGTGAGCGCCTTCTCCACCCTGTCCAGCGCACCGGTGCTGTCCGGCGTGACCGAACGCTCGCGGATCAGTGTCTGCAGAAAGGCGACCGGGTCGAACACGGTAATCAGGTTCTCAAGAGTTCATTGATGGAGGTCTTGGAGCGGGTGCGCTCGTCAACCCGCTTCACGATCACCGCGCAGTAAAGGCCCGGACCCGCCGTGCCGTCGGGCAGGGGCTTGCCGCCAAGGCTGCCTGGCACCACGACGGAGTAAGGCGGAACCTTACCCATAAAGGTCTCGCCGCTCTCGCGGTCAATGATCTTGGTGGATGCGCCGAGGAACACGCCCATAGACAGGACGGAGCCCTCGCCGACGATGACCCCTTCGGCGACTTCCGAACGGGCGCCAATGAAGCAATTGTCCTCGATGATCACGGGGGATGCCTGCAGCGGTTCGAGAACACCGCCAATGCCGGCCCCGCCTGAGATATGGCAGTTCTTGCCGATCTGGGCGCAGGAGCCCACGGTCGCCCAGGTGTCAATCATCGTGCCCGTGTCGACATAGGCGCCCAAATTGACGAAAGAGGGCATCAGCACGACGCCCGGGGCGATGAAGGCCGAGCGCCTGACGATACAATTGGGAACAGCACGAAAGCCGGCCATCCGGAATTCCTGCTCGCCCCAGCCATTGAACTTGGAGGGCACCTTGTCCCACCAAGAGGCGGCGCCGGGCCCGCCGGCAATCGGGGTCATGTCGTTCAGCCGAAAAGACAGCAACACCGCCTTCTTGAGCCATTCGTGGACAGTCCAGCCATCCGGGCCGGGAGAGGCTACGCGGAGCACACCGGCATCGAGCAGATCGAGTGCAGAATCAACTGCCGCGCGAACCTCGCCGGTCGTGCTGGCAGTGACCGTATCGCGCTGTTCGAAGGCCTCTTCGATGATGGTCCTGATGCGATCGTGGTCCATGATGGCTCCGCAGTTACTGGTCACGGGCCGCACAGTACTAGGCAAAGGCCGCCTGTCAACTGGCAGCGGAAGCGGTCCGGTCGTGACAACCTGAGGCTCGTCTGGCGCGTTAAGCTCGGCGCGATGCGAGGTATTCTTCGCAAAGCGGCCATGGGACGGTGCTCACGCAATCCAGACCCGTTCAACATCAAAGCATTTTCATGAGGCAAGAAAGAAGAGGTGCAAAGCGCGCCGAATTTTTCATAAGGCTATTGCAGGGCGGACGGGATGATAAGATATGATGAACAGTCGGTGGGACGGCAAGGTTGTAATTCTGCGTGCAAGTCCAGCGTTGCCCCCCGCGAGGCGGAGTGGCGTATATTGTCGAAACCATTCGACGGGGTGGCGACGATCCGGGGGGCCAAGGAGAAGTCAAAATCCGGCTATAGCGAGGTGACGCTGGATATCTCGGAGACCCGAGGCATCACGGAGGTCGATCTTTCCCGGCAAACGATGGTGCTGACCAATCCAGGGCCTCAGAAGATCTCGTCCGATCCGCCGGTCGAGAATGTCGATGCCGGTCCGGAAACCAAAATCGTGATTGGGAATGGGCAGCGCAATATTCTCAAAGCGGGTGAGAATGGCACCGAAATCTATGCGGGTCCTGGCGATTCGGCCGTCGGAAACAGCGGAAAGGATGTTTTCTTCTATGACCTGAAGAACTGGGCGAATAAGTCCCCCTCGGGCGATGCGCGACAAACCGATCTCTACGGGTTCGATCGGGCCGAGGACAAGATCGTCATCGCCACGCAAAACAGGGATTTGTGCGAGCGCCTAAAGATCACCAAGCGCGATTGCGGCTGGTCCGAGGTCAGTCTCGACGAAGACAATGATGGGCGGGCTGACTTCGCGCTTCTGGTCAATAGGCACGATCTGCAGAAGACCGATATCCAATTTCAGCTGCCCGACCACAATGACTTCATGATGTGACAGGGCTTGCCTTGAGGGTGAGCCTCTCGATGAAGGCGGGCAGATCATCCGTTATGTAATCGATATGCGCAGCTTCCGGGCCGTGGCCGGAGTGCGAGGCGATCGCTGCGCTATCGTCATTATCGGGCGAGGTCACCAGCACTGTCGTCATGCCGAGCCGATGGCAAGGCTCCAGATTGCGAGAAATGTCCTCAAACATCGCCGAGCGGGGCGCCTCGATGCCGTGCCGCTCGAGCATCAAGCGGTAGCTCTCGATATTGGGCTTGGGCAGATAGCCTGCAGCTTCGATGTCGAAAATGTCATCGAAGCAGCCGCCAATGCCGATGCGCGCCATCACCCTCTCCGCATGTGCGACCGTGCCATTTGTGAAGATATATTTGCGGCCGGGCAGGCGCGTCAGGGCAGCGCAGAGCGCCTCGTCAGCAACCACCGCCGAATGGTCGATATCATGCACGAAGGAGAGGAAATCCTCCGGCTTTACCCCATGTTCCAGCATGAGCCCGCGCAGAGTGGTGCCGTGCTCGTAAAGAAACCCCTTCTGAATGCGGCGGGCCTCTGCGTGGTCCACCTTGAGGAAATCCATGATGAAGGTGGCCATCTTGACATCGATCTGATCGAAGAGCCTGCAGCTCGCCGGGTAGAGCGTATTGTCGAGATCGAAGATCCAGGTATCGACGTGATCGAAGCCGCGGCGGCCGCTGATCTGGTTCATTGGGGCCTCATTCCTCTGCCGTGCGGCTGATGCGCGTGCCAACTCCATAAGGGGTAAAGAGCTCCAGAAGCACGATGTGAGGCACGCGGCCATCGAGAATGACCGCGCCCTCGACGCCTTTCTCCACCACCGAGACGCAGGTCTCGATCTTGGGGATCATGCCGCCTGAGGCGGTCCCGTCGTGAATGAGCTTATGGGCCTGATCAAGCGTCAGCTCGCGGATGAGCTTCTTGTTCTGGTCCAGCACGCCTTCCACATCGGTCAGCAGCAGCAGCCGCTTGGCCTGCATGGCAACGGCGATGGCGCCGGCAAAGGTATCGGCATTCACATTGAAGGTTTCGCCCGAGAGCGAGGTGCCGATCGGGGCGATGACGGGAATGGCCGAGCTGGCCGCGATGGTGCTGAGGATCTCGGGATTGACCGTCTCGGGCTCACCGACAAAGCCGAGATCAATAATCTTCTCGATGTTGGAATCGGGATCGCGCTTGGTGCGGGTGAGGCGCCGGGCCAAAAGCAGATTGCCGTCTTTGCCCGAAATGCCGATTGCGCGGCCACCTTCCTGCTGGATGCTCGCCACCACCTGCTTGTTGATGGAGCCGGCAAGGACCATCTCGACAATCTCGACAGTGGCCTGATCGGTTATGCGCAAGCCATCCTGGAAGCTCGATGCAATTTGTAGCCGGTCGAGCATCTTGCCGATCTGCGGGCCGCCGCCGTGGACGACAATGGGGTTGATGCCGCTCAGCTTGAGCTGCACGATGTCTCGCGCGAACTGGCGTGCGAGCGTGTCATCGCCCATGGCATGACCGCCATATTTCACCACAACCGTCTGCCCGGCATAGCGCTGCATGAAGGGCAGCGCCTCGGACAGGATATGGGCCTGGACCTCGCGAGAGACGTGCTCGGTGACGGATGTGCTCATGAACGCTGCTTTCTGCGTTGTTTGGCGGTGTGCTTCTCGCTTTAGCGCATCAGGACCTGAGACGGTAGCCCGTCTTGAAGATCCACCAGATCACGGTCAGGCACAGGACAAGGAAGAGCAGTGTCATGCCGAGGCTGATGCCGACCTGCACATCGGCGACTTCGAAGAAGCTCCAGCGAAATCCGCTGACGAGATAGACCACCGGGTTGAACAGGGCGATGGTCTGCCATTCCTTCGGCAGCATGGAAATCGAATAGAAGCTGCCGCCCAGAAAGGTGAGCGGGGTGACCACGAGAAGGGGGATGAGCTGAAGCTTCTCAAAATTGTCGGCCCAAATGCCGATGATGAAGCCGAACAGACTGAACGTGACAGCAATCAGCACCAGGAAAGCAAGCATCCAGAAGGGATGCGCGATATGGATAGGCACAAACAGATGGGCGGTCGCGAGAATGATCAGCCCGATCGCCATGGATTTGGTTGCCGCCGCTCCGACATAGCCGAGCACCGCTTCGAAATAGGAAACAGGCGCCGAGAGCAGCTCGAAAATGGTGCCGGTGAATTTCGGGAAATAGATGCCGAAAGACGCGTTCGCGATGCTCTGGGTAAGCAGCGACAGCATGATGAGGCCCGGCACGATGAAGGCCCCATAGGTCACACCTTCGACCTGCGGAATGTGAGATCCGATCGCGGCACCGAACACCACGAAATAGAGCGAGGTCGAAATCACCGGCGAGACGACGCTCTGAAGCAGGGTGCGGAAGGTCCGCGCCATCTCGAATTTGTAGATCGCTGCAACTGCGGTCAGGTTCATTTGGGGGAATGCACCAGGTTCACGAAGATCTCCTCGAGCGTGCTCTGCTTGGTCTCGAGATCCTTGAAGGTTATTCCAGCTGCGCTGAGTGCTTGCAGAAGCGAGGTGATGCCGGTCCGCGTCCCTTGCGAGTCATAGGTATAGACCAGCTCACGGCCGGCGGACACCAGTTCCAGCGCATAGCCCGCGAGCGCCGGAGGCACTGCATCGAGCGGCGCATTGAGATGCAGGATCAGCTGTTTCTTGCCGAGCTTGCGCATCAGCTCCGTCTTGTTCTCAACCAGGACGAGCTCGCCGTTGTTGATCACCCCGACCCTGTCGGCCATGTCCTCGGCCTCCTCGATGTAATGAGTGGTGAGGATCACGGTGACGCCGCTGTCGCGCAGCCGGCGGATGAGCTGCCACATGTCCTGGCGCAGCTCCACGTCGACACCGGCGGTGGGCTCATCGAGAAACAGGATATCCGGCTCGTGTGACAGGGCCTTGGCGATCAGCACGCGCCGCTTCATGCCACCGGACAATGTGAGGATCCTGTTGTTGCGCTTTTCCCAGAGGCTGAGATCCCTGAGGATGCGCTCGATGAGATCCGGGTTGCGCTTGCGCCCGAATAAAGCCCGACTGAAGCTCACCGTTGCCCAGACCGTCTCGAAGGCGTCCGTGGTCAGCTCCTGCGGCACGAGGCCGATCATCGACCGGGTGATGCGGTAATCAGAGATATCATGCCCGCCAACGGTGACGCTCCCACCGGTCGGGCTGACCAGCCCGCAAACGATGCTGATCATCGTGGTCTTGCCTGCGCCATTGGGGCCGAGCAGTGCGAAGATCTCGCCGCGCTCAATAGTCAGGTTAATGCCCTTGAGCGCCTTGAAGCCGCTGGCATAGGTCTTCTCAAGATTGGAGATTTCGATGACAGGCGGCATGGTCTCGGGGCATCAGGCACGATCGACGGCTTAGACCAGGATCAAAGCCCTGGCCGGAGAGGGCCGTAGATCTACCTCATCCCGTCCGTTCCGTCATGCCCTTTGGATGAGGCCCGCCAGCCGGAACTGCAAATCCGCAAGCCCGTCCCTTATTTAGGATGCATGCGCGCGCCCGCGTCTATGTCGAGCGTGGTCGCATTGATGTAGCTGTTCTCGGCGATATGGCGGACGAGGGCCGCAAATTCCTCCGGGCGACCCATGCGGTCAGGGAAGAGGATCATCCGGTCGATGATGGACTGGCTGACCGTGTCCGGCATGCCGGCGACCATGGCGGTATCGAACAGGCCGGGCGCTATCGAGACGACCCTGATACGGTGCTGCGCGAGGTCGCGGGCAACGGGCAGGGTGAGGCCCATCACGCCGGCTTTGCTGGCGCTATAGGCGGCTTGCCCAATCTGGCCCTGGGTGGCGGCGCCGGAGGAGGTGTTGATGATCACCCCGCGCTCGCCCTTCTCGCCCCCATCGGGCGCATTGCGGGTCATGGCGAGGGCAGCCCAGCGAATGACGTTGAAGGTGCCGGTGAGATTGATGCCGATCACCTTGTTCCACGTGGCGAGCGGAAAGGGCTCACCGCGCGAGACTGTCTTGGCGGCATCCGCAACTCCGGCACAATTGACGGCGATGTGAATGGCGCCAAAGGCCTCAAGGGCGCCGTCGATGCCGGCTTTGACACTGCCATCATCGGCAACATCCACCATCGCGGTAAAGACCTTGGTGCCGAGCTCCTGCTTCAGAGCCTCGAGCCGTTCGGCGCTAAGATCGAAGGCTGCGATACGGCTGCCGGCTTCGGCGAGGGCGCGGGCTGAGGCGCGGCCCAGTCCGGATCCTGCGCCGGTAACGACGGCAACCTTGTCCTTGAGGTTCATGGGTCCTCCTCAGCTCTTGCCCAGTATGGTGATACAGGCGACGGCTTCCTCGATGCCTTGCAGCCCACCGCCATTCTCCGCGACCGCGATGCGGGCGCCATCGACTTGACGGGGTCCTGCCTCACCGCGCAGCTGGCTCACCAGCTCGTGGATCTGGCCTATACCGGTGGCGCCGACCGGGTGGCCCTTCGATTCGAGGCCGCCCGACGGGTTCACAGGGATACGACCACCGATCTTGGTTTCACCACGTTCTGCAGTCGGCCCTCCCTCGCCGAAGGGGCAGAAGCCGAGATTCTCGATTTGAATGATCTCGCCCATGGCGGTCGCGTCATGCACCTCGGCGACCGACACATCTTCAGGGCCGATGCCCGCCTTCTCATAGGCTCGGCGCCCAGCAAGGGCGGTGATGTGGCGGTCGACCTGCGAGGGCTCGCGGTCACTCCCGGTCTGGATCACCGAGGCCAAGATCTTCACGGCACGGGACTTGTCGATGCCATAGCGCTTGAGACCGGCCTCGCTCATCAGAATGGCGGCGGCAGCGCCATCAGAGATGGGCGAGCACATGGGCAAGGTGAGGGGATAGGTGATGGGCGGTGCCGCGAGCACCTCATCGACCGTATAGGCCTCGCGAAATTGCGAGAGCGGGTTATGAACCGAATGCTGGTGGTTCTTGGCGGAAACCGCCGCGATCTGGCGCTGCGTGGTGCCGAAGGTCTTCATGTGGAACCGCGAAAAGGCGGCATAGACATCCATGAACACGCTATAGGGCTTGTCCGAGGTGGTGCCCCCGGGCGGATCCACGCCTTCACCAAGCTCCATCAGGCGGGCTCGAATGCGCTCACTTTCGGCCACATCCCAGGCGCCGTCGAATGAGCCGAACATCAGCGCCCTGTCCCTGGAGAACAGCTTTTCGGCGCCGATGGCGAGTACCACATCATGCTCGCCGGCCTTGATCTGGGTGACGGCCAGGTTCACCGCTGTGGCGCCGCTGGCACAGGCATTCTCGACATTCACAACGGGAATGCCGCTGAGCCCCATCGCCCGCAGCGCGATCTCGCCGCGAACCATATGCTGCTTTTCCATGTGCCCTTGTGCGGCATTGGCGAAGAAGGCCGCCTCGATGGCGGAGGGCTCGATGCCCGCATCCGCCAGCGCAGCGGTGACGGCCTGGCGCGTCAAGGTCTTGATATCGATATCCAGCATGCGGCCGAAGGGCGTCATGCCGACGCCGACGATGTAGACGGTCTCCATAAGCTCAGCTCCTTCCGGAAATCGGCTTGGACGCGAACAGGCTCTCGAGGACCTCGTTGGTATGTGCACCAAGCGGTGGCACACCACGGCTCGGACCGGGATGACGGCCTTCCACAATCAACGGCTGCGCCACATAGCGACGCTCGCTGCCGTCATCCTCCGTGATGCTCGTGAACATGCCCCGTTCGGTGAAATGAGGATCGCGCACCACTTCTTCGAGATCATTCACCGGGCTCCAGGGAATTCCGGCGCGATCGAATGCCTCGCCCCATTCGGCACGGGTGCGGGAGGCAAGGCGCTCGGCGATGAGGCTCGCAAGGTGGCGGTTTTCGGCTACCCGTTGCGGCCGGGCATAGGCAGCATAGGCCTCGAGGCCAACAGTCCGGCAGAACGGCTGCCAGAACCAGTCCTCATGGGCAATAGAGAGCGACAGGAGCTTGCCGTCCGCACACGCGAAACTGCCATAGGCCGGCTCATCGCCGATCTCATCGGGCCGGGCGCCATTGAGGACGGGGCTCAGGAATACCGACATCCACGAAACGAGCCCGTCGGTCATGGAGACATCGATATAGGTGCCCTTGCCGGTGGTCGCGCGGCTGACAATGCCGGCAAGACCCGCGAGCGCCGCGAACATGCCGGAGGACAGATCACCTATCGCAAGCTCGCCGCCGCCGCTGGTGCGCCCGGCGCGCGCATCGCGGAACATGAGGCCGGCAATCGCCTGGTAGGAGATGTCATGAGCAGGCCGGTCGCGATAAGGCCCGGTCTGGCCGAAACCGGAGATCGAGATATAGACTATGCGCGGGTTGATGCGCGCAACATCCTCCGGCCCAAAGCCCAATCGCTGCATCGTGCCGGGGCGAAAGCCTTCGAGCAATATGTCGGCGGTCTTGATGAGCTCGCGCAGCGCCAGCTTGCCGTCTTCCAACTTGAGGTCCAGGCAGACCGATCGCTTGCCGCGGTTGATCGCGGCGTAGAATTCGGGAAACTGCCGTGCAGGATCACCACTTCCCGGCCGCTCGACCTGGATCACATCGGCGCCGAGATCGCCCAGCAGCAAGGTCGCATAAGGTCCGGGATATTGCTCGGCAAGGCTTACGACCCGGATTCCGGTGAGAAGCGCTCCCATTCTTCCTGCCCTCGTGGTGCGAGGCTGATGCCTTGCGTATTTTATCTTTGGGTCTACAGTGTAACTTAGTAAACAGCGAACTGACCCGTGAGTCAAATAGGACTGGGCAGCGGATCGGGAAGGAAACGAGATGTCGGAACAGGTGGTGGTATCGGACGTCCGCAAGGGCGCCTTGTGGCTCAGGCTCAACAGACCGGATGCCATGAATGCGCTGAGCCCGGCGGTGTTGACCGGAATCAATGGAGCCCTGGATAAGGTCGAGCATGACCCCGAGGTCAAGGCGGTGGTTCTCACGGGCACCGGCAGAGCCTTCTCAGCGGGCGCGGATCTCAAATATCTGCGCGGTGAAGTGGGCGGCGATTCCGGCAAGATGCACGATTTCCTCAGTCAGGTGATCGGGACGATGGAGCGGCTGGAGCGTTTTCCCCGGCCGGTCATCGCGGCGGTGAACGGCATGGCGCTCGCCGGCGGGCTCGAGCTCGTGCTGTGCTGTGATCTGGTGATTGCCGCCCGTTCGGCCAAGCTTGGCGATGCCCATGCCAATTACGGCCTCTTGCCGGGTGGCGGCGGCTCGGTCCGCCTGCCCCGAAAGATCGGCCCGACCCGCGCCAAATACCTGCTTTATACCGGTGAATTCGTGCCGGCCGAGGAGCTGGTCACCTGTGGGCTGGTGAACGAGGTGGTCGAGGATGAGGATCTGATCCCGGCCGCGGAGAGGCTGATCGCGAAGATGGCGACCAAGAGCTCGCTGGTGCTGCGGCGAATGAAGGCGCTGGTCGATGACGGGCTCGAGCAGCCCAGCGCGACGGCCCTGCGGCTCGAGTTGATTGCCGGTGAGGTTCACGCCACCAGCCATGACATGAACGAGGGGCTTGCCGCGTTTCAGGAAAAGCGCAAGCCGCGTTTCATCGGGCGCTGACAACGCCGCCATTATTCCCGCTGAATGCAGGGGGAGGATCCCATGAATGTTCAAACCAGAGCGGATGTGTCGCGCGATGATTTCGGCCTGACCGAGCAGCAGGTCCTGATCAAGCAGGCCGCGCGGCAGGTTGCCCGCGAGGTCATCGCGCCCACGGCGGCAGCGCGGGATAAATCATCGGCCTGGCCACACGAAGAGCTCAAAGCAGTGGCCGATCTCGGCTTCATGGGCATGCTGGTGCCGGAGGCCTATGGTGGCTCCGATATTGGCTTTGTCGGCTATTGTCTGGTGATGGAAGAGCTGTCGCGCGCCGATGGCGGCCTCGGCACCATCGTGCATGTGCATAATCTCGGTGCGACCTATCCGCTTGCGCAGCATGGGACGGAGGAGCAGCGGCACCGCTATCTTCCGGCGATGACCCGGGGCGAGCATATCGGGGCGGTGATGCTGACGGAGCCGCATGCGGGCTCTGACACCGCTGCTTTCCGCACCAGCGCGCGTCGAGAAGGTGATCACTTCATCATCAATGGCACCAAGCAGTTCGTCTCCAACGGCTCTGAGGCCGGGATCACGCTTGTGCTTGCGGTGACGGACCGGGAGGCTGGAAAGCAGGGCTTCACGACCTTCATCGTTGATCCGCGCGCACCCGGAGTGGAGGTGGCGCGGGTTGAAGACAAGCTCGGCCAGCATACGGCCCATACCGCTCAGATCGTGCTTCGCGATGTGCGGGTTGCCGCCGAAAATGCGCTGGGCGGAGTGGGGAATGGTTATCGCGTCGCGCTTGGCCTGCTCTCGGACGGGCGGGTCGCGATTGCTGCCCAGGCGGTTGGTATTGCCCAGGCGGCGCTGGATGCGGCGGTCGCCTATGCGCGAGAGCGCCAGGCCTATGGCGCTCCGCTCACCAAATTACAGGCGGTGAGCTTCCGCCTGGCCGAAATGGCAGCCCAGGTCGATATTGCTCGGCAGTATTACCTGCACGCGGCGCGAATGATCGAAGCGGGCATTCCCTGCATGAAGGAAGCGGCCGCGGCAAAGCTGTTCGCCTCGGAGATGGCGGAGCGTGTGTGTTCGGATGCGTTGCAGATTCACGGAGGTTATGGTTACACCTCCGGCTTCCCTGTCGAACGCTTCTATCGTGACGTGCGCGTGTGCAAGATCTATGAAGGGACGAGCGATATTCAGAAGCTGATCATCTCGCGAAATCTCTAGAGGCTGTGGCAAAATGCAGATCGCCGGGCACCATGATCCCGCGCAACGAAACTCACGGGTGCGATGACCACGCGAAGGAAAACCGTCGGTCTCAAGCGGGAAGGGCAGCCGCTGGCATCACGTCGCGGCCGGCACAGCGGTGCCTGGAAAAACGTCGTCCTGAGCCGGGACGAGCAATTCGCGCTGAAGCGCACGGCCTTGCTGCGCGAGGCGGCGCGAGCGTTCAGCGCGCGAGGCTACCACCAGACCTCATTGGTGGATGTCGCGCGGACGCTGGGGGTGACCAAGGCGGCGCTTTACTACTATGTCTCCAACAAGCAGGAGATCCTGTACGAGTGCCATATGATGGCCCTGGATTTCGGGGATCAGGCGCTGGCCTATGCGCTGGAGAATGGCCGGACCGGTCGCGAAAAGGTCGTACTGCTGGCGCGCCGTTACCTCGAGCTTCTCACCAGCGAGATCGGGTCCTGCGCGGTGCTCTCCGAGGTGAATGCGCTGGAGGCAGATAACCGGGAGCGGGTGGTGAAGCGGCGTGACGAGTTCGATCAGCGCTTCCGCCAGCTGATCGGGGAGGGGGTTGCCGATGGTAGCCTGCGGCAGGTCGACCCCAAGCTGACCGTCTTCTTCTTCATGGGTGCAGCAAACTGGCTGACCAGGTGGTTTCAGCCCCAGGGCGAGCATTCGGGCGAAGCGCTGGCGGCGGCCTTCTCCGACCTTTTGGAAAAGGGCATCCGCGCCGAATAATCAATGGCCGGGCAGAACGAGGACAGTCGGTTCATCCGGCAAGCTCTTCATCGAGACAACCACCGTAGGGCTCGCGCTGGTCTCGACCGCGAATTCACCCTTCATCTGGCCGAGGAACCGCGCAAGCGTATCCGGGCCAAAATAATGCATCGGTATGACAAGCTGGGCTCGCAGGGCCCTGAGCACCTCGACCATGGAGGCCTGGTCCATCGTATAGGAGCCGTCAACCGGCACCATGACCACGTCAAGCCGGCCAATCTGTGCGATGCGATCGGGGCCCAGCGTGTGATGAAGGTGTCCGAGATGGCCAATGCACAGCCCACCCACTTCGAAGATGAAAATCGAATTGCCGTCGGGAATGCGGCCGCCGGACCAATCGCGAATATCGGTGGTGACATTGCGGATCACCATATCGCCCACTGTCACGTGATGGCGCGCGGGTGTGCCATCGATGCTCCAGCCGCGCAGGATATGGGCGATCTCCGGTGAGGGCGTATCGGTATAATGGGTCCGATGGGCACGGTTCATGGTCGCAACCGTCGGGATGACGCCATCGGGGAGATAGCCGGCATAGTCGGTGGCGACCACCACGCCACCGGCGCTTTCAATGAGGAAGGTCGCATGACCGGTGAAGGTGATTCTCACCTCATCCTGCGCCAAGGACGCGGCCTTAAGCGCAATGGTCCGAATGGGAAGAGATCTGTCGGCAACTGCAAGGCAGCTGCTCACCGGCTGCGCGTCTGCTGCGGTGAAACACAAGCCGGCGATGAGGCCGACGGTCATAGCAAAGACATTCAAGATCCGCACCGGACTCCTCCCGTCTGGCTCTGCCCACCAGAATTTATGATGCGTCAATTGGGTCATGTGGGATCACGTTTCGTTCAAAACTGTGCCTTCCTGGCGAGAAAGGTGACGTAACGGCAAATCTCTGTCTTGCTAAGCAACTATGGATTTGACTACCGAGTAAAACCTGCTTCTAATAGGTCAATGAGACACCACTGCTCATAGGGAAAAGAGGATCTCGTTCAGCGAAGATCCCGGGGTCTGGTGGGAGGAAACATGGAAAGCGCTGCGATCAGCGGCCGGCAGGCCGCGCGTGATGTTGCGGCCGAAAAAATGCCGAGTGCTTCCCCACGCTTGGCGCGTGTTGAGGAAGACCGCTCTCCCCTCCTGCGGGCTGATGCAATAACGCTGCGCTTCGGTGGCATCGTGGCGCTCGACAATGTGTCGATTGCGATTGGGCGGGATGAGCTGGTTGCGGTCATCGGGCCGAATGGCGCCGGCAAGACCTCCCTGATGAACTGCCTGAGCGGTTTTTATCGGCCACAGCAGGGCACGATCCATTTCGCGGGCGAGAGCTTCGCGGGCGAGAGCTTCGCGGGCAAGAGCGTGCATAGCATTGCCCGCTCCGGGCTCGCGCGGACCTTTCAGGGCACGCATATCTTCTCCGGCATGTCCGTTATCGACAATATCAAGGTCGGCCGGCACATCCATATGAAGACCTCTGTTCTGCAAGCTTTCCTGCATGTGGGCTGGGCGAAGGAGGAAGAGATCCGCCACCGCGAGGTGGTGGAGGAGATCATCGAGTTCCTCGAAATCGAATCCATCCGGCATCAGCCTGTCGGCAGCCTCGGATATGGCTTGCGCAAGCGGGTGGATCTGGGCCGTGCGCTCGCGCAGGAGCCGAAGATCCTGCTCATGGACGAGCCGATGGCGGGCATGAACACCGAGGAGAAGGAAGACCTCGCACGGTTCATCCTTGACGTGCGCGAGGCCCGCAAGATCCCGGTGGTGCTGGTCGAGCACGATATGGGCGTGGTCATGGATCTGGCGGACCGGATCGCGGTGCTCGATTTCGGCAAGAAGATCGCGGAGGGGACGCCAGCCGAGGTTCAGCGCGATCCGGCGGTGCTGAAGGCCTATCTGGGCGAGGAGACGCGCTGATGCTCCCCATGCGCACCTTGCCGCAGCTTCTCGTGGACAAGGCTATCGCTGATCCCGGCCGGCTGGTCGAGCGCCATAAGTATCGGGGCATTTGGCGGGAATATTCATTCGCAGACGTGCTGGCGCATGTGCGCAACGTGGCGCTCGGGCTGAATGCGATCGGCCTCAAGCGAGGGGAAACCGTTGCCATTCTCGGCGAGAACGAGCCCGAGGCCTTCTGGACCGAGTTCGCGGCCCTGGCAGCCGGCGGCAAGGTGGTCTGCCTTTATCCCGACCTGACCGCCGATGAAATCGATTACCTCCTGAATGACAGCGAGGCGGTCTATCTTATCGCCCAGGATCAGGAGCAGGTGGATAAGGGGCTCGCGGTGCTGCCGCGCGTGCCAGCCCTGCGCCGGATCATCTATTGGGATGATACCGGCATGTGGTCCTATCGGGACAAGGGCCTGATGACCTTTGAAGCCCTTGAGGCCGAAGGCAAATCCGCCCATGTGGCAAAGCCTGACCTGTTCCAGTCATTGGTGGATGCGGGCCGGGTCGATGATATCGCGGTGCTGTCCTATACCTCGGGCACGACCGGCAAGCCCAAGGGCGTGATCCTCACCCACCGCTATCTCGTCGACAACGCCTATCGGATCATCACCGGCGCAGGCCTCCAACCCGGCACGGAATACCTCACCTATATTGCGCCGGCCTGGGCGACGGAGCAGGTTTTCGGGATCACGCTGGGGCTCGTGCTGCCGATGGTGGTGAATTTCCCGGAATCCCCGGAAGAGGTTCTGAACAATATTCGCGAGCTGGCGGTGGAGGCCCTGGTCTTCGCACCGAGGCAATGGGAGAGTCTTGCAGCCACTCTGCAGGCGCGGATGCTCGATGCCGGGCCCATCCGGCGCAAGCTCTATCATTGGGGGGTGGAGGTCGGCCGCCAGGTGAATGTCGCGCGCCTTGAAGGAAAGCCCGTCCCGCTGAGCGCCAAGCTCGCATTTCCCCTGGCGGAGATGCTCGTGCTCAGGCCCTTGCGCGACAAGCTGGGGCTGACGCGGGCGAAGGTCGCGCTCAGCGGCGGTTCGACCATGGCGCCGGATGTGTTCCGCCTGTTCCACGCGATCGGTGTGCCCCTGCGCAATCTCTACGGCACGACCGAGATGGGCATCGTCACCATTCATCAGGGCGAGCGCTATAATCTCGAAACGGTCGGCCATTGGCTCACATCCCATCCCGAGGCGGGCGAGGCCCTGAGCTGGAAGGTCTCCGAGCGCGGCGAGCTTTTGCTGCGCGGCGGCAGCTTCTTCCAAGGCTATTACCGGCTGCCGGAGAAGTCGGCCGAGCGGATGGTCGATGGCTGGTATCAGACGGGGGATGCGGTTTCGCAAACCGACAGTGGCGAGCTCGTCTTCCTCGAGCGCGTCGATGATCTGCGCAAACTGCGCTCGGGCGAGAGCTTCCCGCCACAGTTCATCGAGACGCGGCTGCGCTTCAGTCCGTTCATCAAGGACATCATGACGCTCGGCGATGAGACGCGCGATTTCATTGGAGCGCTGATCAATATCGACATGGGCGTGGTCTCGCGTTGGGCAGAAGACCGCAATATCGGCTTTTCCACCTTCACCGATCTTTCACAGAAGCCGGAAGTGGCCGCGCTCATCCGCGATGAGATCAAGCGGGTCAATCAGTTCCTGCCCGAAAGCTCTCGGGTCCGGCGTTTCGCCAATTTCCCCAAGGAGCTCGATCCGGACGAGGGCGAGCTCACGCGCACGCGCAAGCTGAGGCGCGAGTTCTTGGAGCAGCGCTATAAGACGCTGATCGATGGCATCTATAGCGGGGCGCCGAGCGTGCGCATCGAGGTCCCCGTAACCTATCAAGACGGGCGGCGCAGCACCTTGGTTGCGAGCGTTGCCATTCACGATGTGGATGAAGACGCAACCCGCGCCCGCGCGCCTCTTGCCACGGAAGCTGCCGAATGATGGTCGATTTCCTCACCTATCTGATCACCGGCGCATTGGTCGGGCTGCTTTACGCGCTCATCGCCATGGGATTCGTGGTCATCTACCGCGCCTCGAAGGTCTTCAATTTCGCGCAAGGCGAGCTCGTCGTCTTCGGCGGATTCATCGTCTGGTGGATGATCGTCGATATCGGCCTGCCGATGTGGATCGGCATTCCTCTGGCCTTCCTCGCCGCCGCGGCTTTCGGCCTGCTGATCGAGCGGATTTTCTTCTCCCGGCTGGTGGGTGAGTCGGTCTTCGCCATGGTCATGGTGACCATCGGTCTCCTCATTCTCATGCGCGGCCTCATCCTGGTCTTGTTCGGACCCCAGGTGCGGCCCTTCCCGATCGTGTTTCCGCTGCAGCCGATCTTCATCGGCGATGTGCTCATTCCGCGGGCCCTCGCGATCGGCGGCATCATCACCGTCATTGTCGGGCTGGGGCTCTCCTATTTCTTCAACAGGACCCGGACCGGCCTTCGCATGACCGCGGTTGCCGAGGACCATCAGGTGGCGGTCTCGCTCGGCATCTCCGTCAAGCGATCGATCGCCTTCGCCTGGATCCTTGGGGCGTTGCTCTCGACGCTTGGAGCTGTGATCTATCTCAGCGGCAAGTCGCTGAACTTCCTTGCTTCCGAGATCGGCATGACCGCTCTGCCGGTCGCTCTGCTCGCCGGGTTCGAGTCCATCGCCGGCGTGCTGCTGGCCGGCATCATCGTCGGGATCATTCAGGGCCTGGTGACCGCCTATGTGGACCCGGTCATCGGCGCGTCCTTCGGCACGGTGGTGCCCTTCGTGATCATGCTCGCCATTCTGTTCATCCGGCCGACGGGCATGTTCGGCTGGAAGACGATCGAAAGGGTTTGAAATGGATCCCGCCGGCGTCTTTGCCACCAGTTTCGCGCGCGACGAGGCGCTCATCCGCACGCGCGGGCAGTGGATCGCGCTCGCCCTGTTCCTCGTGCTGCTGTTCGCCTTGCCCTATCTGGTGGGCCCGCGGGTCGTGGCGGTTGCCAATGTGATGCTGATCACCGCGGTGGTGGTGATCGGTCTCCAGATCAATACGGGCTATGCAGGGCAGATCAATCTCGGCCAGGCGGCCTTCATGGGGGTTGGGGCCTATACGACCGGCATTCTAGCCTCCAAGCTGGGCCTGCCCTTCTGGCTCGCCATTCCCCTGGGTGGTGCTTCTTCCGCCTTGTTCGGCTTCATTTTCGGCCTGTCGGCGCTCCGCATCAAAGGCTTCTATCTCGCGCTGACCACGATTGCCGCGCAGAGCCTGTTCCATTTCCTCGTGCTGAACCTGCCGACCAGCTGGGTCGGCGGCTCCAATGGCATCTCGCTCCAACCGGCGCAACTGTTCGGCTTCGTGTTCGATACGGACCGCTCGCTCTATTACCTCTGCCTGGTGGTGGCGATCATCATGACCTATGGCGCCTTCGGCATCGTGCGGGGCTGGCATGGGCGCGCCTTCGTGGCGGTGCGCGATGACGACGTGGCCTCGGGCATGATGGGCATCAATGTGGTGAAGACCAAGGCGGTCGCGTTCCTCATCGGTGCCTTCTACGCGGGCGTCGGTGGCGCGCTCTGGGCCTATTACGTGCGCTTCGTGGCGGTTGACCAGTTCACCCTGTTTCACTCGATCTGGTTCATCGCCATGATCATCGTAGGCGGTATGGGCTCGATCGTCGGGGCGCTGGTCGGGGTCGTGGTGATCAAGGCGGCCCAGGAGACGTTGGTCACCCTCGGCCCCAATCTTGTGCAGATCTTTCCGGCGCTTGGTGGTGAGCTCGTCTTCGCCACCATGAACATCTTCCTCGGGGGTGTGATCGCGGCCTTCCTCATTTTCGAGCCGCGCGGCCTCATGCACCGCTGGTCGATCATCAAGCGCTCATACCGGCTGTGGCCGTTCCCCTATTAGCGGCCTTCAAGAACAGTACCTGCAACAAGGGTGGATACGGGAGGAAGAAACGCGAATGAAGCACAGCTTACGAATAACGGCCGCCGCGGCCGTCGCTGCAGCCGGCCTCTTTTCATCGATCTGGTCGGCGCAGGCTCAGACCACCTACAATGTTGCCGGCATGGCAGATTTCACCGGCCCCTATGCCGACATCATGAAGGACTGGACCAATACCCGTTCGGCGGCCATCCAATGGTGGAATGCCGAAGTGGGCAAGGATCTGGGCGTCCAAATCAACATCAAGGATTATGACCATCGCTATGATGTGGCCCAGGTCGCAAGCCTGTGGCCGGGGATCAAGGCCGAGATCAACCCCGTCGTTGTGCTGGGCGTCGGTGGCCCCGACGTTGCCGCCCTGCAGAACCGCTTGCCTGGCGACAAGGTGCCGATGATCATGGCGACCGCCAGCTATGGCTATGTCTGGAAGCCCGATCCCTGGGTATTCAATCCCCGACCGACCTATAGCCATGAATCGGCGGCATTCTGCAACTGGCTGCGCGAGAAGCGGGGCGGTGACGGCCCGCTGAAGGTGGGCATCATCTCCTCCGAAGCAGCGCCCGCCTATGTCGATATCCATAGCGGCCTCGCCAAATATGCGAAGGATAATCCGGACAAGGTCGAAGTGGTCGAGGTGGTGTTCACCGAGATCCAGCCGACTGATCTGACCACGCAAATCAACCGCCTGGTGCGTAACGGTGTGGAAGCGCTCGTCATTCAGACCAATACGGCGGCCGTGGTGGCGGCAAAGCGTGCGCTCCAGACGCTCGGCAAGAATGTGCCGATCCTAATGAGCTCGCATAACGGGCTGTTGACTTCGGCGGACGCCATCGGCGATCTCTCTCAGCTCAATGGGGATTATGAAGTCTACGGCATGGCAGTTCCGACCGATACGGAGACCGAGCCGCACAAGTTCTTCAACATGCTCAAAGACAAATACGGGCTGCAGGCGGACTGGAACGTGTCGGCGGTCATGGGGCTCGCACAGACGCTGGTTGCGCTGCGCGCCATTGAGGCGGCGGCAAAGCAGGCCGGCGCCGATAAGGTGACCGGCGAGGCAGTGCGTCAGGCAATGCTCAACAGCCCGATTCCCTCGTCCGCAACCTTTGGCGTGCTGCCGGACCTCAAATTCACCAATGAGGCACCATTCCCACCCACGGGCCTGACGGCGACCATCGCCACGATCGAGGACGGCAAATACGTGATCGCGGCCGAGAAGGTTCCGGTTCCCGACCTGAACAAGTGGTGAGGCACCAAACAGCGGCGGGCGGCTCATGCGGCCCGCCACCTTGGCCTGGGCTGGAGACCGACCGTGCTTGAACTCACGAATGTCGAAGTCATCTATAGTGACGTCATTCTCGCGGTGAAGGGCATCTCGCTCACCGTTGGCCAGGGACAGTGCGTGGCCCTGCTCGGCGGCAATGGCGCCGGCAAGAGCACGACGCTCAAGGCGATTTCCCGGGTCATCACCATGGAAGATGGGGATGTGACCGGCGGCACCATCAGTTTCGAGGGCGAGAGGATCGAACGGGCCGATGCGGCCGACATCGTCAAGCGCGGGCTTGTGCATATCATGGAGGGTCGGCGGGTGCTCCGGCATTTGACGACCGAGCAGAACCTGCTGGTGGGCGGCCATATGGAGCCGTCTGGCCGCGCGGTGCGCCAGAGGCTGGAGGAAGTCTACGACCGGATTGGCCGGCTGGCGGCGCTCAAGAATCGGATCGCCGGCTATCTCTCCGGGGGTGAGCAGCAGATGGTGGTGATCGGGCGGGCCATGATGGCCAACCCCAAGCTGATCATGATCGACGAGCCCTCGCTCGGTCTTGCGCCACTCATGGTGGAAGAGGTCTTTGCTCTGTTGCGCAGCCTCAAGGCATCCGGGATGACGCTGCTCATCGTCGAGCAGAACACGCGGGTGGCGCTCGACATCGCCGATTACGGATATGTCATGGAGAATGGGCGCATTGTGCTTGAGGGCGCAGCGAGCGACCTCAAGACGAACGAAGATGTGCGTGAGTTCTATCTCGGCCTCACCATGGAGGGCGAGCGCAAGAGCTATCGAGAGGTGAAGCATTACCGCCGGCGCAAGCGCTGGCTCGGTTAGGTCACCACTTCCCAAATCTCCGGAATATTGGCTATGCTGCCCTCAATAACAGGGGGAGCATACCATGACTGATCTCAAGCTTCTGCCGCCCGGCCTCGTGGTGAATACCATGAAGGGTGACGTCGCCGAGCATCGCGCCGGCGCGTGGCTTACGTGGAATGGCTCGCTCGATCTCGACTGTGCCATTATCGGCGTACCCTATGACGGCGCATCCGTGGTCCGCGCCGGCTCCCGGCAGGGGCCGAACGCGGTGCGACAAGGGCTTATGTATTTCACCACCTATTCGAGCCGCGACCGCAGGGCGATGACCGCGCTGAGAGCGGCCGATATTGGCGACGTGCAGGTGGTGATCACGGACATGCAGGGCACCTTCTCACGGATTGCCGACACAGTCCGGCAGCTGGTCGCGCGAGGCATTATCCCGATCGTATTGGGCGGTGATCATTCCATCTCATTTCCCAATCTTCGCGGGGTCATGGAGGCATTGGGGCCGGACAAGCGGCTGGGCGTCATCCATTTCGATGCGCATCACGATCTGCGCAAGGCGCATCTTGGGGCCGAATCGAGCGGTGTGCCATTCCGCAAGACGCTCGAACTGCCCGGCACATTGCTCAAGGGGCGCAATCTCGTGCAGATAGGGCTCGGGGAATTCGCCAATGCGCCGGAGTTCGACGACTATGCCCATGAGATGGGGATCACGGTCATCTCGGCGCTCGAGGTGCGCGAGCGCGGCATGAAGGCAGTCATCCAGCAGGCGCTGGACATTGCCGGGCAGGATGCCGATGGCCTCTATGTATCCGTGGATATCGATTGCATCGACCAGTCGCAGGCACCCGGCACCGCGGCACCCAACCCGTTTGGGCTCGATGCACGCGACCTGCAGCTTGGCCTGCGCCGCATTGCGGAACATCCGAAATTCGTAGGTGGGGACATCGTCGAGATCTCCCCACCTTTTGATCCGCAGAACATCACCGGCGTGACCGGAGCCTCGCTGGTCTTGAGCCTGCTCTATGGCGTATCCAAGCGCCTGCTGCCGAAGCGATAAACGGCTCGGCGCTCACTCGATGTCGAACTTGACCCCCTGGGCGAGCGGCAAGGTGCGGCCGTAATTGATGGTGTTGGTTGCGCGCCGCATATAGGCCTTCCACGCGTCAGACCCGGATTCGCGACCGCCGCCCGTATCCTTCTCGCCTCCGAAGGCGCCGCCAATCTCAGCTCCGGAGGGACCGATATTCACATTGGCGATGCCACAGTCGGAGCCGCGTGCTGAGAGGAACAGCTCGGCCTCGCGCAGATCATTGGTGAAGATCGATGACGAGAGACCCTGGGGCACCGCGTTGTGGAGCGCGAGGGCTTCTTCGAAATCGTCATAGGCGATCGCATAGAGGATTGGCGCGAAGGTCTCCTGCTCGACCGGGCCCACCTGTCCCGGCATTTCCACCAGAGCCGGCCGCGTGTAATAGGCATGAGGCGCGTCAGCTTCGTTGACACGCTCGCCTCCGGTGACCTTGCCGCCCAGAGCCCGGGCGGACTCGAGCGCCTTCTGCATATTGGCATAGGCGCGTTCGTCGATGAGCGGTCCGACCAGCGTTCCAGGCTCCATCGGGTTGCCAACCTTGACGGAGCTGTAGGCCTTGGCCAGACGCGGCACCAGCTGGTCATAGACGCTGCGGTGGACGAAAAGCCGGCGCAAGGTGGTGCAACGCTGGCCGGCTGTGCCCATGGCCGCGAAAGCGACAGCGCGAAGTGTCAGATCAAGATCCGCCGAAGGGCAGACGATCGCGGCATTATTGCCGCCAAGCTCGAGGATGGCCCGCGCCAAGCGCTGGGCAAGGCGCGGTGCCACCGTCCGGCCCATGGCCGTCGAGCCGGTGGCCGAGACCAGCGGCACACGATGATCATCCACCAGGATTTCGCCGATCTCGCGGCCACCGATAAGCAGGCCGAACAAACCATCCGGCACAGGGCTCACTTTTTCAGCAAAGCGTCGGGCAGCACGGTCGAATAGGGCCTTGCTGGCCAATGCCGTGAGCGGTGTCTTTTCCGATGGTTTCCACACGATGCTATTGCCGCACACGATGGCGAGCGCTGCATTCCATGACCAGACGGCGACCGGGAAGTTGAACGCCGAGATGATCCCGACCACCCCAAGCGGATGCCATGTCTCCATCATCCGGTGCTCGCCCCGCTCCGTCGCGATGGTGAGCCCGTAAAGCTGGCGCGACAGGCCGACAGCGAAATCGCAGATGTCGATCATCTCCTGGACTTCGCCAAGACCCTCGGAGGTGATCTTGCCCACCTCGATCGAGACCAGCTTGCCGAGCTCGTTCTTGTGGGCGCGAAGCTCCTCGCCGAACAGCCGGATCAGCTCACCGCGCTGGGGCGCCGGCACATTCCGCCAGGTGAGGAAGGCGGTGCGGGCCTGCTCGATGGCGCCGCGCGCTTCCGCGGCATCGGCCTCGGGCACGCTGGCAATCACCTCACCGGTGATGGGTGTGCGGACCTCGAGGCCGCCTTCGGCGCTGCGATTGGTGGTCACACCGAGGCTCGACAGCAATTTCTCGACTTCACTTGCGAGGGGCATCTTCATGGCGGCCGTCATGATACGGAACTCTCACCGGGTTGGTTGCGACGCTTTTCCATGTTCATTAGCAGAAATATGTGGGTGCGCGCCAACTTTGGCGGATTGAGCCCAGAAAACGAGATCGCGAGATTTACTTCATGCAATCGCTTTGGCCTTATCTTGTGGTGTTCATCGGCGGTGGCGTAGGCAGTGCCGCGCGTCATGGGGTTAACCGGGCCGCGCTGCATCTGATCGGTCCTGGCTTTCCCGCAGGGACGATGGCCGTCAACATCGCCGGGTGCTTCATCATGGGGCTGATTGCCGGCCTGTTCGCGTTCAACACAGAGGCGCCGCAATGGCTGCGCCTCTGCCTGATGACGGGCGTTCTCGGCGGCTTCACAACCTTCTCTGCCTTCGCGTTGGATGCGTCCCTGCTTTATGAGCGGGGTGATCTGGCGATAGCGGCGGTCTATGTGCTGGGCTCGGTGGTGCTATCGATCGCCGCCCTGTTTGCCGGGCTGGCGATCATACGGGCGATCGTCCAGTAACGCTGCGTCAGGTCTGCCCGACGGTGCGGGCAAAGGCCGGCCGGCTGGCCATGCGTCCCACATAATCGGTGATGACGGGCTCGCTTTCGAGCCCCGGGGCGCCAAACTTCATGGCCCAGCCGAGCTCTGAGCCGATATAGACATCGGCGGCAGAGAAACGCTCGCCCAAGATATAAGGTCCTGGGGTCAGGGCGATCTTGATGGCGGTCAGCACGTCTTCGTAAGTGCCGTGGCCGGTCATCCCAGCGGGCTCTACCGGCGGCCGCTTCATCATCTTGTCCAGGAGAGCCGGCTCGAAGCAGCTGCCGCCGAAGAAGAGCCAGCGATAGTAAGGGCCGCGCGCGGGATCATCCAAGGCCGGGGCAAGACCGGCATCCGGGAAGGCATCGGCGAGATATGCGATGATCGCGGGCGTCTCGGTGATCACATTGCCGCGGTGAACAATGGCGGGCACCTTGCCCATGGGGTTGATGGCGAGATAATCCGGGTTCCGCTGCTCGCCTTTCTGAAGGTCGAGAGTGACCGTGCGATATTTGGCGCCGACCTCCTCCAGCATCCAATGAACGATCAGGGCGCGTGAGCGTGGGTTGTGATAGAAGACGATTTCATCGCTCATGATTAGATCTCCTGCTCATTGCGCAGCGGCGGGTTTGGGACGCCGCACGAAGCCATGCTCGGCCTGCAGCATCTCGCGGGTATAGTCGCTTGCAACATCGCCGCGCCGAAGGGCCGCCGCCGAGGTCTGCTCGATGATCGACCCGTGCCGCATAACGATGATCCGTTCGCACAGATGTGCGACAACAGCAAGATCATGGCTCACCAAGACATAAGTGAGGCCATGCTGGGCTCGCAGCTCTTCCAGCAGATTGAGGATTTCCGCCTGCACGGATGCATCGAGCGCCGAAGTCGGCTCGTCCAACAGGATGAGCCGCGGCCGCAGAATCAATGCGCGTGCGATGGCAACTCGCTGGCGCTGGCCACCGGAGAGCTGGTGGGGATAGCGAAACCGGAACCCTGGCCCAAGACCAACTTCCTTCAATGCGGTCACGATACGGTCCGCGGTGTTCCTGATCCGGTGGATCGAGAGCGGCTCGGAGAGGATCTGGTCCACGGTGTGGCGTGGGTGAAGCGAGGCATAGGGATCCTGGAAGACCATCTGCACCATGCGGAAGAAGCTCATGTCGCGCCCGGTGCCCAGGGGCTTGCCTTCGATACGGATCGCCCCTTGCGAGATCGGGTTCAGCCCGGTGATCGCGCGCAGCACTGTAGATTTGCCTGAGCCCGACTCGCCAACCAGGCCCAGCGATTCGCCGGCCTGAAGCGAAAAGCTCACATCATCGACCGCGGTGAACCGCTGAGCGCCTGAGCCGAAGGTGACGCCGAGATGATCGATGTCAAGGAGCGCATTCATGTCATTGCGCCCATGCGGGATCACGCGAGAGAACGGGGAGCGGATGACGATCACCGGTGAGCTTGGGCAGGCAGCCCATGAGGCCGCGCGTATAGGGATGCTGAGCGGCGTGCAGGTCGCCCGAGGGCAGGCTCTCCACCACCTTGCCCGCATACATGACGAGAACGCGATCGCAGAAGGAGGCCACCAGTTCCAAGTCGTGGCTGATGAAGATCAGTCCCATGCCGCGCTCGGAGACGAGCTCATCGAGAATACGCAGCACCTCGAGCTGGGTGGTGACATCGAGCGCTGAGGTGGGCTCGTCCGCGATCAGGAGATCAGGGTCGGTGATCAGCATCATGGCGATCATGACCCGTTGGCCCATGCCGCCCGACAGCTCATGCGGATAAAGCGACATCACCCGGGTTGGGTTATGCAGCTTCACCGCGGCGAGCATGGCGGCAGAACGCTCCAGCGCCTCCGACCGGCTCGCTCTGCGGTTATGGGCGCGGTAGGCCTCGACCATCTGGCGTTCAACGGTCATGACCGGGTTGAGCGAATATTTCGGGTCCTGCATGACCATGGTCATACGGCTGCCGCGCAGGGCGCGGAGCTGGCGGGGCGATGCGGTCAAGAGATCGGTGCCGTCGAAGTTCAGCGTTTTCGCCGTGACTTCGCCCGGTGGCCGGGTGAGGCCGAGAATGGCGCGGCCGGTCTGTGACTTGCCGGAGCCGGATTCACCGACAATTCCAAGCCGTTCGCGGCCGAGTGTGAAGGAGACGCCTCGCACCGCCTCCACTATTCCGCGGCGCAAGTGGAAGCGCACGCGCAGGTCCTCGATCGTCAAGAGAGGGCTCTGGCTCATCGGGCAGCCTTCGGATCGAGAACATCGCGCAGCCCATCACCCAGCAGGTTGAAGCCGAGGCTGACGATGAAGATGGCAAAGCCCGGCATGGCCGCAACCCACCATTGGTCCATGATGAAGCGACGGCCAGAGGCGATCATGGCGCCCCATTCCGGCGAGGGCGGCTGGGCGCCAAGCCCCAGGAATCCGAGGCCGGCGGCGGTGAGAATGATGCCTGCCATATCGAGCGTGACCCGCACGATCACCGAGGACATGCACAGGGGAACCACATGCTTGAGGATGATTCGCGGTGCGGAGCCGCCCTGCAGCCGAACCGCGTGAATGAAATCGCTGTTGCGAATGGTGAGTGTCTCGGCGCGGGCGAGCCTTGCATAAGGCGGCCAGATGGTGATGGCGATCGCAATGATGGCATTCTCGATGCCGGGCCCCAAGGCCGCCACGAAGGCCAGCGCCAGCACCAGGCGGGGAAAGGCCAGGAAGATGTCGGTGAGGCGCATGAAGGCCGCATCGATCCAGCCACCGAAATAGCCGGCGATCGTGCCGAAGAACAGGCCGACCGGCATGGCAATGACCGTGACGAGCGCAACCACCATGAGGGTGAGGCGCGAGCCGTAAATGATGCGGGAATAGATATCGCGCGCCTGATCATCGGTGCCGAGCCAGAATTCGGCGCTGGGCGGCAGCAGCCGCTGGGTTCGCAAATCACCGCCTATGGTTGGGGAATGGGTCGCCAGCACATCCGCGAAGATGGCGACGATGACCAGCATCAGCACGATAACGAGCCCGAGGACCGCAAGCGGATTGCCGATGAAGCTGCGCCAGGCGACATAGAAGCGGCCAAGGCGGGCCTGTCCGCGGGACTGGGGCTCGGGGGTCAGCAGCCATTCCTTCCAGCTGCCGGCAGAGCTGGGGCGGGTTGCATCGGTCATGGCGTGCGCGTCCTCGGATCGAGCAGCCGATAGAGCAGGTCAGACACGACATTAAGGCCGACAAAGGTGACGCCGATGATGAGCGTGGCGCCGAGCACGGCATTCATGTCGGCATTTTGCAGGGAATTGGTGAGATAGGCGCCGAGCCCCGGCCAGGCGAAGACGGTTTCCGTCAGCACCGAACCCTCGAGCAATGTGGCGTAGGAGAGCACGATGACCGTGACCAGGGGCACCGCAGCATTGCGCAAGGCATGGCGCCACACAACGCGCGATTCAGACAGGCCCTTGACCCGGGCGGTCGTCACATATTCCTGGGTGAGCTCGTTCAGCATGAAGGAGCGCGTCATGCGGCTGATATAGGCCAGCGAAAAATAGCCAAGCAGGCTCGCAGGCAGAATAATGTGCGAAACCGCGTTCCAGAACACGTCGATCTCGCCCTGGAGCAGACTGTCGACCAGCAACATGCCGGTGACCGGGGTGACGAGATAATCATAGGCGATATCAAGCCGGCCGGGACCTGCAACCCAGCCGAGCTTGGCATAGAAAAGCAGCAGCGCCATGAGCCCGAGCCAGAAAATCGGCACAGAATAGCCGACGAGCCCGATCACCCGCACGATCTGATCGAGGAGGCTGCCCGCGCGAACGGCGGCAAAGACGCCGAGCGGCACGCCAATGATCGTTCCGATGAGGGTGCCCAAAGTCGCGAGCTCGATGGTTGCCGGGAAATAACGGCCGATATCCTCGAGCACCGGATTGGAGGTGAGCACCGAGCGTCCGAAATCACCGGTGATCGCCTGCTTGCAGTAGATCCAGAACTGCTGGATGAGCGGAAGGTCGAGGCCGAGTTCCTGACGCACCCGCGCATAGACTTGCGGCGGGGCACGATCGCCCACGACCGCGAGCACAGGATCGATCGGCACGAGCCTTCCGATCACGAAGGTCATGGCCAACAGCCCCACAAGGGTGACGGCCAGCATCAGGAGAAAGCGCACGAGCGTCAGCCCGGTGGCAAGCACCAGGCTGGAGCCCTTGGCCCGGTCCTCTCGACGAAACCCAGCCGCCGTTTCGGAGACCGCGCCAGTTCCTGTCGGCTCAATAACCAAGGTCAGTCTTTGCTCACGCCCGCGACGATATTGGTGTCAAATGACGGTCCAAGCACGAAATTCTTCACGTTTTTCGAGAGGGCAGCCACCTCGATCTGCTGGAACATGATCACGAAGGGTCCGGTCTCCATGACCTCCTTCTGCATGTCCTCATACATCTTGGCGCGCTTGGCCGTGTCGCTTTCGAGAATTGCGGCGTCCACCTGCTTGTTCAGCTCAGGCGTGTCCCAAGCGTTGCGCCAGGCGAGGGTCTTGGACGGACCCTCGTCCGAATTGTCGGGATTGGAGGCAAAGGTCTGCGCATTGGTATGGGGATCCTGATAGTCGGCACCCCATTGTCCGATATAGAGATCATGCTGGCGGGCACGGTATTTCGTCAGCGTCTGCTTACCATCGCCGGGGATGATCTCCATCTTGATCCCGCCTTGTGCAAGATTTTGCTGAATGGCTTCGGCCATGCCGGCGATCGGCTGGGTCGAGCGGACATCCATGGTGATGTTGAAGCCCTCGGGATGGCCCGCTTCGGCAAGCAGCGCCTTGGCCTTCTCGACATCGAGCTTGTAGGGCGTGTCATTCACCGCACCAAGGAAGCCCTTGGGCAGGAAAGCCTGATGCTTCTCGCCCAGGTTCTTCATGATGGTGTCGGCAATCGCATCATAGTCGACCAGATATTTCATGGCCTCGCGCACCTGCGGCTTGGCCAGAATCTCGTTCTTCTGATTGAGGCTGAAATAATAGAGCGTGCCTTTTGCAGCCCTCTGGAGCTGGATCTGATCATTGGCCGAGACCGCTTCGATCTCTTCCGGGCCAAGATTGCGGGCAACATCCACATCGCCCTTTTCGAGCAGCAGGCGTTGGGTTGCGGTTTCGGGAATATGCCGGTAGATCGCGCGAGCGAGCGCCGGCTTGTCTCCGCCGTAATTGTCATTGCGCTCCATCACGATCACTTCGTTGGCGCGCCAGTCGCGGATCTTGAAGGGACCCGAGCCGGCGTAATGAGTCCTCAGCCACTCATGGCCGAAGTCGCCATCCTTCTCGTTTTCCATGAGCAGCTTGCTGTCGACCACGGAGGCGACGGTCGCTGTCATGCAGTAAAGGACGAAGCTGATGGCGTAGGGCTTGTCCATGGAGAAGACGACTTCGTAATCACCGGTCGCCTTGATCTTGTCCTTCACATTCTCCTTGGTGATGCCAAACTGGGTGATGATGAAGGCGGGTGACTTATCGAGGAGCACCGCGCGCTGAAGGGAATAGGCGACATCATTGGCGGTCAGGGGATTGCCGGAGGCAAATTTCCGCCCCTCGCGAATCTTGAAGGTGACGGTCTTGCCGTCCTCGGACACGGACCAGCTTTCCGCAACGACACCGTGCAGCTTGGAGACGTCATTGATGTCGTAGCCGATCAGGCGCTCATAGCTGTTGCCGGCGACCTCTGCCCCGGAAAGCTCGAAGATTTCCGCCGGGTCCAAGGTGATGATGTCGTCGAACTGCCAGGCTTGGACCAGCGTGTCGGCCGGGGTGGCTGCGAGTGCCGGCACCGATAATCCGGCCACGAATACCATCGCCGAAAGGAAGTCTCGCAATCGGGGCATTCGCATGGCTATCCCTCCCTTGTGTCAGTGTGAAGAGCGGAGTGTCGCTCCGATATCCTGCGACTGTCCATTGACCCTTTCGGGGAATAGACCGCGGGGCACAAGGTTTCTATTCTGTACGTCTGCGCCCGGTTGGAAGCAGGATACTCAAGGCTGCCAAAGTGATCAGGCAGAGGCCGATATAATCCATGGTTGTGGGGCGCTCGTCGAGCAGAATGGTGGCGCCGAGAACACCGATCGCGGGCACCAGCAGGGTCCCGAGGCTCGCAATGCCCAAAGGCACATGCGGCAGGATCGCGAACCACAACAGGTAGGCGATCGCAAGGGCCACGATGACGTGGTAGAGGAGCGCCAAGGTCGTGCTCTCGGCAAGGCCGTGATAGACGGGGATTCCCTCGAAGAGCAGCATGCCGCCAATGGCGCAGACCGCACCGGTGAGGAGCTGCCAGGTGGCCACGGTGAGTGGCGCCGCATCCACGGGCCATTTCTTGGTCACCACGCTGCCCAGAGCCCAGCAAAGGCCGGCGCATAGTGCATAGATGAGGCCAATGCTGAACCCGCCGGATGCGATCAGCGGCCATGAGAGCGCTGCCAGCCCCGCAAGGCCCAGGCAAATGCCCGTCATGCGCTGACGATCCAGTGGCTCGGCCAAGAACAGCCGGGCGAAGATCACGGTCCAGACCGGCATGGTGAAGGTCACGATCACCGCGCGCGAGGTGGAGGTCATGAGCTGGGCAAAGGCAAGGAACAGGTTGAACCCGGCAATGGTCAGCATGCCGGCGAGGATCAGCGGCCCGACCTCGCGACGCGAAACCGACAGCCTGTTGCCTCGGATAAGGGCGGCGACGGCGAGGACGATGCCAGCGCAAGTGAGGCCTATGGCCCGTAAGGTCCAAGGCGAGATCTCATTGAGCGCGATCTTCACTGCAGGCCAATTCAGTCCCCACATGCTGGCCAGCAGCAGCACGCCGGCGAGATGAAGCGGCCGGGCCGTGGTGGTGAGCTTCATGGCTGCAAACGCACGCCGATCTCGGCGGCCGCATCCAGCATGGCGCGGAGATGACGTGGCTCACCATTCTCCAGAGGCAGGCTCGGCGTCAGGGTGGTGATGCTGATGCTCGCGACGAACCTGCCGGTTCGATCAAAGACCGGCACTCCCAAACCCGCGAGACCAACGATGTAATCATCGATCGCGAGCTCCCAGCCCCGTTGCCGGATGAGATTCGCGGCGGCCTCGAGCTCCGCGGGATCGGTCTGGGTGAACGGGGTGTGCTTCGGCAGAGCTTGCTGCAAGATTTCGAGGCGCTCCTGCGCGGAGAGGTGAGCGAGTATGACGCGCGGGCCGCCCGCGCAATTGAGCGAAATGCGCGTACCGATTGCAGACCATGGCGCGTCGATATGAAGGTCGCGTGCCTTTACTCGGTCAAGGCACATTGCATGTGACCCGAAGAAGGACCAGAGGAAGGCGGTGGCCCCGGTGATCTCAGTGAGCCGGGCGAGCACGGGTTCGGCGACGTCCCTCAGATCGCGGCCATAATTCACGGCCGGCACGAGCATGAGCACGCCGGGCGCCAGCGCATAAGCCTGCTCTCTCTCATGATATTCGACCAGCTCGACAACAGACAATGTGTGGAGCAACCGGCGCGTGGTGCTCTTGTCGAGCTGGGTTCGACGGGAAAGCTCCGCCAGAGACAGGTGCGTCTCACCGGGCGAGAAGGCGCGCAAAATCGCGGCCGCACGCTCAACCGAGCGCACGATCGGCACGCCGGGCCGGGGCCTTAACCTTGTGTCGTTACCGGCTTGTGCTGCACGCATGTTCAGTTTCGTGTCATTGTGTGACCCATAGTGTCATTTCTTGACACTCTCGAAAAGACCTTTCATACCCGGAGAAGCAATGCTTACATCGCGGTCACGAGGGGGCCGCAATCGGATGAGGGTGAACCGATGACGCTTGCTCCAGACATGCGCCGTGCGATTGTTGAGTCCGTGGAACAGGGGTTTGCGGACCAGCTGGCCTATACACAGAAGTTGGTCTCGTTTCCCTCCGTCCGCGGCGCCGAGCACACGGTTCAGGATTTCACGTTCCGGGAGCTGCACAGGCGCGGCTTTGTCATGGACCGGTTCCCGATGGACCAGGAGGCGATCGAGCGCCATCCCGGCGGGTCGCCCTGGTCCGAGCAGCATTCGACTGCGCCGATCGTTGTGGGCATTCATTACCCGCGCGAGGAAAAGGGCCGATCTCTCATTCTCCAATCGCATCTCGACGTGGTCCCAACCGGACCGGAATCCATGTGGCAGCACGGGCCCTATGGCGGCGAGATCGTCGGCGACTGGATGTATGGTCGTGGCTCGGGCGACATGAAGGCCGGCGCGGCTGCCAATGTGTTTGCTCTGGATGCCTTACGGCGCATCGGGCTGCAGCCTGCCGCCACGGTCTATGTGCAGTCGGTCGTCGAGGAGGAATCGACGGGCAACGGGGCGCTGATGACGCATCTTCGCGGCTATAAGGCGGATGCGGTGCTGATTCCCGAGCCTGAGGATGAGAAACTGGTGCGCGCCAATGCGGGCGTGATCTGGTTCCAGGTCGAGGTGCGCGGTCTGCCTGTGCATGTGCGCGAGATGGGCGCCGGCGCCAATGCGATCGACGCGGCCTACCGGGTGGTCGGCGAATTGCGGAAGCTCGAGCAGGACTGGAACCACCGCAAGGCCAATTACGAGCATTTCAAAGATGATCCGCACCCGATCAATCTGAATATCGGCAAGATCGAAGGGGGCGACTGGGCCTCATCCGTGCCCTGCTGGTGCCGGATCGATTGCCGTATCGCGATCTATCCCGGAGTGGATGCGGCCAGCGCGGCGCGGGAGATCAGTGAGCGTGTTGCGAATTTCGCGCGGCAAGATCCATTCCTGTCAAACATGCCGCCGAAGGTCACCTTCAACGGCTTCCATACGGAAGGCTATGTGCTGAAGCCGGGCTCGGAAGCCGAGCAAGTCCTTGCCAATGCGCATGAGGCAGCCGTAGGCAAACCTCTCGAGACGCTCACAACGCCAGCCTATCTCGACACCAGGGTCTATGCGCTCTACGACCAAATTCCAGCCTTGTGCTATGGCCCCGTATCCCGGAACATCCACGGGTTCGATGAGTGCGTCAGCATCTCGTCGGTGAAGCGTATCACCACCGCCATGGCGCTGTTCATCGCCGAGTGGTGCGGCACTGAGCCTCTCGTGGGGGCATAAGCACCGCAGGCTGCGGGCATTCGTTCAGGTCTGAATCGAGGAAGAGGGAACAGGGGAGATATCGATGGGACTGAAACGCCATTTGTTGAGTTTCGCCGTGGCGGCTGCGCTTGGCGGTACTGCTTTTGCAACGTCAGCATCAGCGGCCGAGATCACCATCGGCGTCATTGGGCCGCTGAGCGGCCCTGCCGCCAATTCCGGCATCTCCATGCGCCAGGCCTATGAGGCCGCAGCCACACAGGTGAACAAGGAAGGCGGCATCGAGATCGAGGGCGAAAAGCGAGAGGTCAAGCTCATCTTCGAGGACAGCGCCTCGCGTCCCGAAGTCGGCGTGAGCGCCGCTCAGAAGCTGTTGACGCGCGACAATGTCGATATCCTGGTCGGCGACACGATCTCGAGCTCGGTCACCCTGGCCATCATGGAAGTTGCGCCAAGCTTCGGCAAATTCATGATGAGCGGACAGCCCGTCTCGATCGAGATCGCCAAGAAGATCCAGAGCGACCCCGAGCGCTTCGCCAATTTCTGGAAGTCGAGCTTCAACAGCGATGCCTATGCGCAGACGCTGTTCGAGACCGTCAATGATCTGATCAAGAAGGGCAGCTTCACGCCGAAGAACAAGAAGATCGCGTTCATCGTCGAGGATACCGACTACGGGAAGTCGAATGTCGAATATACCGAGCCGCTCTATAAGGAGGCGGGCTGGACGGTGTCGTCGAGCGAGACCGTGCCGCTCGGGCACGCGGATTTCTACCCGCAGCTCTCCAAGCTGCGTGGCGATGAGCCGGATGTGCTGGTTTCGATCTTTACGTCCGTCAATTCCGGCATTGCGCTCGTCAAGCAGATCAAGGAACAGGGCCTGAAGTCGCTGCACCTGGCGGTCTATTATCCGATCCGTCCGGAGTTCCTGCCGGGTGCGGGCGATGCGGCGAACGGGCTTCTGTGGACGCCGTTGTTCTTCGACCCCACGAACAATCCGAAGCACAAGGAATTCGCGGAAATGTTCAAGGGGCTGGCCGGGGTTGACGGCAATGGCGACCATGCGCAAGGCTTCTGCGAAATGGGCGTGCTGCTGAACAACATCAAGGCAGCTGGATCAATCGAGCCCGCCAAGATCTCGGAAGCCTTTGCCAAAACTGACTTCCCCTGCGTGATTGCGCGCTATGTCTATGATACCGCCAATCACACGCCAAAGGTCGGCGCCGAGTATCTGCCGGTGCCGATGGCGCAGATCCAGAACGGTGTAAGCCAGGTGATCTGGCCGGAGACGACCGCCACCTCGACCTTCAAGCCGGTCGAGTAATATCCTGGCTGTCCCGCGTTCGTGGGGAACGCGGGGCAGCTCTCCCGCCGCACGTCTATTCGTTCGATTGCCAAACTCGGAGTCCCGAACCTATGCCGAGCCCGGCGCCGGATCCTCTTCTCAAGGTCGACGGCATCACGATGTCCTTTGGCGGCATCGTCGCGATCGATAATCTGTCGCTTACGGTCCAGCCCGGCGAGATCCTTGCGCTGATGGGGCCGAACGGCGCGGGCAAGACCACGACCTTCCATGTGATTGCCGGGGTGCATTCGCCCAATAGCGGCAAGATCATCTTCAATGGCCAGGATATTACCGGCCTCAAACCGGATGGGCGCTGCCGCGCGGGCGTTGCGCGCACATTTCAGATTACCCAGCCATTTCACGAGCTGACGGTGGAGGAAAATGTCATGGTGGGGGCGCTTGCCCATAACAGCACCATGGCGGAGGCAAGGGCCGATGCGCGGCGCTATGTGGAAATGGTCGGACTCGCGGACCGGGCGGATGTGCTGGCCAAGGGGCTGAGCACGGGGCAGCGTAAACGCCTCGAAATGGCGCGCGCCATGGCGACCCGGCCGAAGCTGCTGCTGCTGGACGAGGTGACTGGCGGCGTTGATCAGAAGAGCATTCCGGGGCTCATCGATCTGGTGAAGCGGCTGCGCAGCGAAGGGCTGACCCTGGTCATCATCGAGCACAATATGCGTGTGATCAACGAGCTGGCCGACCGCGCCATCTTCATGAACCGGGGGATACGCATGGCCGAGGGGACCCCTGCGGAAATTGCTCAGCACCCCGAAGTGATCGATCTCTATCTAGGGGAGGCCACCGAGCATGGCTGATACCCCAATGCTGCAGGTGGACAACCTGAACGTCCTCTATGGCGATTATCAGGTGCTGTGGGATGTTTCGATGAGCGTCGGCCAGAAGGAGGTCGTCGCTGTTCTCGGTCCGAACGGTTCGGGCAAGAGCACGGTGCTCAAGGCCATTATGGGCCTCGCTCCTATCCGGTCGGGCAAAGTGCTATTCGAGGGCCGTGATCTCACCAAGGTGCCGACCCATGAGATGGTGAGCCTGGGCATTTCCATGGTTCTCGAGCGGCGGCGACTGTTCGGCGATATGACGGTGCGCGAGAATGTGCTGCTCGGCGCCTATCATCGCAGCGTCAACAAGGATACGCGCAGCAGGCTGGAATGGGTCGAGAGCCTGTTTCCCATCCTGGCGGAGCGGCGCGATCAGATCGCGGGCAAGATGAGCGGGGGCGAGCAGCAGATGGTGGCGATCGCCCGCAGCCTGATGGCACGGCCACGCCTCTTGTTGATGGATGAGCCTTATCTCGGCTTGTCCCCGCGGATCGTGAAGCAGATCGCCGAGATCATCCGGCGCATCAATCAGGAAGGTATCGCGGTCATCTTCAACGAGCAGAACGTGCAGCTCTCCTTCGGGCTGTCGCATCGGGGCTATCTGCTCGAAGGCGGCCGGGTTGTGCTGGCGGGCACCGGGGAAGAGATGATCCATTCCGACGTGATCCGCCGTGTCTATCTCGGCGCATGAGCTTGCGGGGAGCGCAACGGCTCGCGTGGGGATCGGGGCGAACCAGGGGCAAGGGAGAGGGACTTGAATTACGCGATCTTCCTTGAGCAGGTCATCAATGGCCTGATCATAGGCTCGATGTATGCCCTGATCGGCAGCGGCATCGCCTTGATCTATGGCACCATGCGGGTGCTGAACCTCGCCCATGGCGAGTTCTATATGCTGGGTGGCTACTTCGTCTTCTTCCTGGTGGTCACCTATGGGGTGCCATCCTATCTCGCCATACCGCTGGCGATTGTGGCCACGTTCATTCTGGGCGCGCTCGTCCAGCGGCTGACGATCCATTACCTCTTGCCGAAAGAGGGATGGGCCTTCTCGACCATTGCCGCAACTCTGGGACTTTCGATCTTCCTGCAGAATGCGGCGCTGCTGCTGTTCGGCGAGCAGTTCCAGAGCGTGCCCTATTACCTGTCGGGCATCGTAGAGTTCGCCGGTATCCGTCTGCCGGTGCAGCGTCTGCTCATTTTCGGCGTAGCCCTGCTGACGATCGGCATCATGACCTATGTCCTGAAGCGCACTCGGCTTGGTTGGGCCATTCGAGCAACGTCACAGGATCGAGACGCAGCGGCGGTCGTGGGGATCCCCGCCCAGCGGATCTATCTCATCACCTTCGGAATCGCGGCGGCCCTCGGCGCCATTGCTGCGGCCATGCTGGCGCCGATCTATGCGATCAATCCATGGAGCGGCATGCCGATCCTGCTCAAAGGCTTCGTGGTCGTCATCCTCGGCGGTCTCGGCAGCTTCCCCGGTGCCATCGCCGGTGGCCTCATCCTCGGGGTGGTGGAAGCGATCGGTGTGCAGCTCACTTCCTCGGAATGGCGCGATGTGATCGCCTTCGCCCTGATGATCGGCGTGATCTGGTGGCGGCCCTGGGGCCTGTTTGGAAAGAAGCCCTCGTGATGACCCGCCTTGCCGCACAGACCCAGCTGGCTGACCGGAGATAAGCATGTTTCTTCCGCTGAAACCGCAGCATTGGGCACTGATCGTTGCCGCGATTGCCATTATGGCGGTGATCCCGCTCCTCACCCGCGACAGCTATCTGCTGCACGTCCTGATCCTGTCGATGATCTTCGGCATCTTCGCTTCGGCCTGGAACCTGGTCACCGGCTTTGCAGGCCTCAAGACGTTCGGCCATCATGCCTTTTTTGGCATCGGCGCCTATGTCTCAGCCCTGATCAGCATCAATGCGGGTTTGAGCCCCTGGCTCACAGTGTGGATTGCGGCCTTGGCGGCGACCGTTGCGGGCCTGTTCATCGGCTTGCCCATTCTGCGCATCAAATCCATGCCGCATGTGGCGATCGTGACGCTTGGCTTTGCGGAGATCGTGCGCATCGTCATTTCCAACCTCCAGTCGATCACCCGGGGTGAGCTTGGGCTCTGGGGCATTCCCGCCTTCACCGGCTTCACTCTGCCCGGGCTCGGCAAGGTGGCATTCACACCCGCCGATAAGGTGCCGTACTACTATCTCGTGCTGATCCTGCTCATCGCGTCCACGGCGGTGATCACCCTGCTGATGCGCTCAAAAACCGGGCTGTCAATGGTTGCCATGCGCGATGCCGAGGACGCAGCCGAGAGCCTCGGGGTCAACCTCACCAAGCAGAAGCTGCTGGTGTTCGGGGTCAGCGCTTTTCTCGTCGGGTTGGCCGGTGCCTTCTATGCCCATTACATCGGCATCCTCACCCCATCGGCCGCGGTGGGTGTCGATCTCATGATCCTCATCATCGCCATGGCGCTGGTGGGCGGGCTTGGCACGCTGAGCGGGCCGCTGATCGGCGCGCTGATCCTCACGGTCACCGTCGAGCTGTTGCGCGATCTCGATAATTACCGCCTGCTGGTCTATGGCGCGATCATCATTCTGATCGTGATGTTCCTGCCCAGGGGCCTTGCGACGCTCGGTCCGCTGGTGATGAAGCGGTTCGGCACCCGGTCGCAGTGAACTCGTAAAGTGAAAGGAGCAGGCATGCTCGACAAGGACGTTGCCAAAGCCATCACGGATGCGGTCGATGCGGCATTCGATGACCAGATCCGCTTCACGCAGGACATGGTGCGCATTCCCTCGTTGCGAGGCCAGGAGCACACCATGCAGGATTTCATGGCCGATGCCATGGCCAAGCGTGGCTTCGATGTGGATCATTGGCGGATCAATGTGGACGACATCAAGGATATGCCGGGTTTCGCGCCGGTGGCGATCTCTTACGAGAATTCCTTCAATGTCGTCGGCACATACCGGCCGAAGACCCGCAAGGGCCGCTCGCTGATCTTCAATGGTCATGTGGATGTGGTGCCGACGGGTCCATGGGAGCGCTGGACGACGCCGCCCTTCGAGCCGCGTATCGAGGGCAAGTGGATGTATGGCCGTGGCGCCGGTGACATGAAAGCGGGGCTTGCGGGCACGCTGTTTGCTTTCGATGCGGTGCGGGCGGCCGGCTTCATGCCCACGGCGCCGATCCACTTCCAATCGGTGGTCGAGGAGGAATGCACGGGCAATGGCACGCTCGCCTGTCTGCAAAGGGGCTATCGCGCCGACTGTGCCTTCGTTCCCGAGCCGCTGGAGCCGAAGCTCATGCGGGCAGAAGTGGGATTGATCTGGTTCCGCGTGCATGTCGACGGCGATCCGCAACATGCTTCCGCCGGGTTCAACAATGTGGGCGCCAATGCGATCGAGAAGGCGCTGAGCCTATGGCCGCATATCAAGGCGCTGGAAGACGTCTGGAACGCGCGCAAGGTCGACCACCCCGTCTATAAGGATCATCCGCATCCGATCCGCGTCAATCTCGGAGAGATCTCGGGCGGCGAATGGACGTCCAGCGTGCCCGCCACGGCAACCCTCAATGTCCGCGTCGGCGTGCTGCCGGGAGCCAAGCTTGCGGATATTCGCAACGAGATCGAGGCCTGTATTCGTAAGGCGGCGCTGAGCGATCCCTATCTCTCCAATAATCCGCCACGGGTCGAGTATCACGGCCATATGGCGGAGGGATACGTTCTGGAGAATGCGGCGGTGCCGGAGGCGGTGCTCGCCGACAGCCACTATGCCGTGTTCGATCAGAAGCTCGAGGACGTGGTGACCTCTGCTGCCACCGACGCTCGCTTCTTTGGCCTCTACCAGAACACGCCTGGCCTGGTTTACGGTCCGATCTGTGAGCGGCCGCACGGGTTCGACGAGCGGGTCGACCTCGAGTCCGTCAGGGCAGTGACCAAAACGATGGCGCTGTTCCTGGCCGAGTGGTGCGGCGTAGAGAGAGGATAGAGCCAAGTGAATAGCTTGCGCGTGGATAGCGACCGCCTGTGGTCGGCGCTCATGGAGATCGGCCGCATTGGTGAGACTGCTGCTGGCGGCTCACGGCGGCTTGCACTCACGGCCGAGGATGGAGAGGCACGGCATCTTCTGTGCCGTTGGGCCAAGGAGGCCGGCTGCAGCGTCACCGTGGACAGGCTCGGCAATATTTTCGCCCGCCGTGAAGGCAGCGATCCCCAGGCCGCACCGGTTATGGTGGGCAGCCATCTCGACACTGTGCCGACGGGCGGGAAATTCGACGGCATTCTGGGCGTGATTGCCGGGCTCGAGATGATCAGGCGGCTGAATGATCAGCAGGTTGCAACGCGCGCGCCGATCGAGCTTGTGTGCTGGACCAATGAGGAGGGGGCGCGGTTCTCGCCAATGACCCTCGGCTCGTCGGTCTTTGTTGGCGATATTGCGTTGGATTTCGCGCTGTCGCGGCAAGATCCGTCCGGCGTGACCGTTGGTGAGGCGCTCGAGCGCATTGGCTATGCCGGAAGCAGTCCGGTGGGGGGCCGCAAGGTTGGCACTTACCTCGAGCTTCATGTGGAGCAGGGACCGCTGCTCAAGGAAGGGGGCGAGCAGATCGGCGTTGTCACGGGCTCGTTCAAGGCGCTCTATTTCGTGGCAACGGTGAAGGGACAGGCCGCGCATGTGGGCCCGACCCTGATGGAACAGCGCAGCGATGCCATGGTGGGAGCGGCGGCGCTCACGCTGGAAATCGATCGGATCGGCCGGTCGCGCGGGCGGGATGGGCGATCGAATGCACCGCATATCGAGATCTATCCCAATGTGCGCGGGGTAATTCCGGCGGAGGTGCGGCTAAGCTGCGATGTGCGCCATCGCGACCCGGAAGAGGCGGTGCAGATGGAAGCCGAGCTGCGGGCGGCGTGCCGCAAGGTCGAGCAAGAGCGGGGCGTCACCATAACGCTCGAGCAATATTTTGAGTTCGGCCCGGTGGAGATGGACGCGAGGATGACCGGTCTCGTGAGAGAGACCGCCGATCAGCTGGGCTTGACCCATCGGGACATCCTGACCGTGGCCAGCCACGATGCGGTTCCGATGATGAGGCTCTGCCCGACCGCGCTCATCTTCGTGCCGAGCGAGACCGGCATCTCTCACAATGAGACGGAATACAGTACTCCAGCCCAGTGTGCGGCCGGAGCGGACGTGCTTCTGAACATGGCGCTGAGGCTGGCGAGCTAGAATAGGCTAGCGTGTCTCAGCGGCGGGCGGTGCATCGGGCCAGAAGCGGGTGCCTGCACGCGCATTGCCGCCGCCCATGCCGATCGCTACACCATCTGCGCGCCAGCAGGCGGCACCGGTGGTGCTGCCATTCGGGTTGAATGCAATGGCGGTCATGCCGCCGCCCACATGCGGAACGGGAAGCACGGTCCAGCCGCGGGCTGCGAGTGCCTCACGGGCCGGTGTCGGAAAGGCTTCTTCAACCTCCAGCTCCTGACCTTGCGTCCACAGGCGTGGTGCCTCGACCGCTTCCTGCAGTGTCATGCGGTGGTCGATCAGATTGACGATCGCCTGCATCGCGGAGCCGAAGATACGCAACCCACCCGGCAAACCCAAGGCAAAGGCCGGCTTGCCCTCGCGCAGCACAACCGTTGGCGCCATTGAGGTGGTGACCCGCTTGCCCGGCGCAATGGACAGGGCGTGTCCAGGGTGCGGGTCGAAGAGGGACATATAATTGTTGGGGATGATCCCGGTGCCTGGGATCATGAAACGGGCGCCGAACAGGCTGTTGATGGTCTGGGTGCTGGCGACGATGTTGCCATCGGCATCGGCCACGGTAACATGGGTGGTGTTGGCGGATTCCGCTGAGATGACACCGGGCCCCCAATTACGGGTCGCCATCGCATCGATCTTGGCGCGACGGTCGTCCGCATAAGCTTTGGCAATCAGCTGCGCAACCGGAACATCGACAAAGGCCGGATCAGCCGTGGCGGCCGCCCGATCAGCAAAGGCGATCTTGAGGACCTCACCGAGCAGGTGCATGGTTTCAACGGAGCCAAAGCCGAGCCCGGCCAGATCATAACCCTCGAGAATATTCAGCATCTGGAGCACGTGGACGCCGCCGGCAGAGGGCGGGGGTGGCCCATAGACGTCATAGCCGCGATAGGTGCCATATACGGGCGTGCGCTCGATCGTCTTCACCGCTTCGAGATCGGCCGCGCTGACCAGACCTCCAGTGCGTGCCATGTAATCGGTGATGATGCGGCCAAGGCTGCCGCCGTAGAAGACCTCGGGGCCTTCCTCGGCAATCACCGACAGTGTTTCGGCATAGTCCGTCATCACCAGACGGTGGCCTGGGGGGACCGGCGAGCCATCTGGCACGTATAGCCGCGCAATCTCGGCATCGAGAGCAAGATCCGCCGCAGCTTCCTTAATGCAATTGGCGAGGTATGGGGTCACCGTGAAGCCGCGCCGGGCATGCCGGATAGCGGGCTCCATGACATCGGCAAGCGACAGTCGGCCGAAGCGGACGAGTGCGTCGCACCAGCCGCGCAAGGTGCCAGGGGTTGCGACCGATTTCGGGCCCAGCATGTTCTCGCGGCCCACAGTCTCCATGTAATGCGGCATGCGGTCGGACACTGGCCGATACATCTCGGGCCTCGCGGCCATGGGAGCGGCGCTCAAGCCATCAAGGACGAGATGGCGACCATCCGCCATGCGGATATGGGCCATGCCGCCGCCAAATATGCCCACCATCATCGGCTCGACCACGGTGAGGGTGAAGAGTGCAGCGATGGCGGCATCGACCGCATTGCCACCAGCAGCCAGCATCTCCGCGCCAGCCGCGGAGGCAAGCCCGTGATTGGTGACGACCATACCAGCCGTGCCCTGGGCGGGGCTTTTCTCGCACAGGAAATCTACGCCCGCGCCTGTCCGCCAGTTCTGCTCGTCCCGCTGTGCTTCCGTCCTCACCACACCACCTGCATCAGCCTCTCTTAAGACTGGACTACAGCGGCTCACGGCATCTCGCAAGGGACCGAAGGAGACCTGCGGCTTTTCTGGCACGACCATCGGCGAAGCGCGGGAATTGACATGCAAGGGCGAGATTTGCAACGAAAAAGTGTATAAAGTGATAGATACCCGAAACAAGTTCACAGGGTCCTATCCACACCATGAGATCCAGCTTGCTTAAAGCTGGGGCCGCCGTACTCTTGTCGGTGGGCCTGGCGTCCTGCGCATCGTTCCATGCGCGTGATCCGGTTCCGATGGCTCAGGTGGATGTTGCCGAGCCGGTGGGCTATGAACACATTCGGTTCTGGGGAGATGCGATCCCCGATCCGTCGGATGCAGCACTCACATTGCAAGCGGCGCATAGAGCGGCGGAATATCGCCGAACGGGACGGCAGCCGCGGCAGCTCGATTTCCTCGCCATCTCCGGCGGCGGTGAGAATGGCGCATTCGGTGCCGGTTTGCTCGCGGGCTGGAGCGCACGCGGCACACGGCCCGAGTTCGAGGTGGTCACGGGAGTGAGCACAGGCGCTTTGATCGGCGCGATGGCATTTCTCGGGCCCTCCCGCGATGCGGAGCTGACGGCGCTCTATACGCAGTATGGCGGAAGCCACATCATGCGGCGGCGCGGTCTGCTCAGCGCGCTGCTCGGTGGGACGTCGCTCGCCGATGATACCCCCCTTGCCAATCTGATCGTGCAGGCAATTGACGAGGATTATCTGGACGAGGTTGCGGCTGAGCATATGCGCGGGCGCCGGTTTTTCGTGGCGACAACAAATCTCGATGCGCAGAGACCGGTGATCTGGGACATGGGGGCTATTGCGAGCAGTGGCGCACCAGACCGGCTGGACCTGTTCAGATCAGTCCTGCTGGCATCGGCTTCCATCCCGGGCATTTTTCCACCCGTGGAGATCGAGGTGACCGTTGATGGCGTGCTCTATGACGAGATGCATGTGGACGGCTCGGTGACGGAAGATGTCTTCGTATTTCCCGCCTTGTTCATGAAGGCGAGCAGCACGAAACGGCACATTCCCCGTCGCCTCTACGTCATTCACAACGGTAAGCTCGGGCCGGAATGGTCGGCGACGAAGCTCAGCCTGCTGCCCATTATCGAGCGGTCGATCTCAACGCTCACCAAGGCTCATGGAACCGGCGACCTGTTCCGGCTCTTTGCCCTCTCCGAGGCCAATCGGCTCGAGTTCCGGATGGTGGCAGTTCCAGACGATTTTGCTGCAACCTCCACCGACGATTTCGATGTGCACTATATGCAGGCGCTTTACAGCCGCGGCTATGCGATGGGTAACAGCAATCTCCAATGGCTGCGGATGCCACCGGCATTGGGATTTAGCTCGGCCGGGCTGCGGTGACGGGCAGGCAAGTGCCACCGCGCGGTTTCGATTGCCGTTGCGCGCGGGTGACCGATCTTCGGTCTTTCCGATCAATAGATCGAGAAGGGAAAGTATTTTGCATTGATCTGCTGATAGGTGCCGTCAGCCCGGATCGCGTCGATTGCCTGATTCAATTGCTCGCGAAGCGCCTCGTCTTCCTTGCGAACGGCGATGCCGGCGCCCAAGCCAAAATAGGCCGGATCACTCAGGGGCTCGCCAACGAACTCGCAGCAGGCGCCCTCCGGTGTCTTGTTCAGCCAGTCATAGACGGCTGTGGACTGAACGAGCACAGCATCAATGCGGCCGGCTGCAAGATCCAGCATCGCCGTATCATGGGATCCATAGAGCTTGATGGTCGATTCCTGGTAGTGTTCCTCCAGATATTTGGCATGGATCGTGGAGGACTGGGCGCCAAGACTTTTGCCGGCGAGGCCGTCGGGTGACGTATCGGTGATATGGGAGGATTTCGGCGCAACGAAGCGTGCGGGCGTTCGGTAATAGCGCTGGGTGAAGGCGACGACCTTCATCCGCTCTTCCGTGATCGACATTGATGCGACGATGGCATCGATCTTCTTCGAAAGAAGTGCTGGAATGAGGCCTTCCCAGTCCTGCGCAACGAACCGGCAATTTGCCTGCAGCTTCACGCAGAGCGCTTTGGCGATGTCGATATCGAAGCCCTGGAGATTCCCGCTCGCATCAGTGAAGTTGAAGGGTGGGTATGACCCTTCGGTTCCTATGACCAGATCTGATTGCTGGGCAAATCCGCGCCCATCAGCGCCGATGAGAATAAATAGTGCAAACACCCCCGCCAGCATTCGCATAGATTACTCCTGTACGCCACGCCATAAAGGCGATCTTACTACTGCTTCCCACCCTCCCCAGGGCGAAGCTTATCAAGTACCGTTGCGCCGATGTTGGCGCGCTTCGGTCAACTCCATGGTTGTTCGATGAAGACGATTGGCCAGCTCACGCATGATCTCGACGGCCATTTCCGGAAATTCAGCGACCATGCGGAGAAAGTGCTCCTTCATGATCTTGAGCGTTTCGAGGCGATTGACGGCACGCACGGTTGCGGTCCGCGGCACCTCGCACAGGATGGCAATCTCGCCGATGAAGTCGTTTTCGCTGACCTCGGCGACGGCGAGCTGGCCATCGGGTGTATCTACGAGAATCTCAGCGGATCCGGCGATGATGACATAGGCCGCATCACCGATATCGCCCTGATGAAAAAGCTCCTGGCCGGGCTCGAAGGACATACGCTCGGACGTGAAGGCCAGAAGCTTGAGTTTCTGAGGAGAGACGTTTGCGAACAGAGGAATGCGCCGAAGCGCGTCCACCTCATCCTTTAGGGAAGTCATGCCGTACTTCTCCTCCGATGACGTCATGATGCGGCGACCCTTTGCCGAGGACTATCGCGATCAGAGCCACGATCAGCGAGACTATCGGCGACCAGCCGGCCCTGATCGAAAGTAAGTGTACGATCGAATAGCTGGGCGAGATCGGGCGTGTTCAATACCCAGAACAGCCCGAATCCTCTGTCGCCGTCTTCCTTCGCCGCGGCGAGGACCCGCTGAACGATTTCCGCATAGTTGCGGCTATCCAAGGCTGACAATGCGCGGTTCACGATCAGGAAATCGACACGCTTCATCAGAACACGGGCAAGTGCCAGTTTCTGCCGTTGCGAGGCAGAAAGCCGCTTGCCGCCCGAGCCCACGTTGAAGTTGAGCCCGGCCTCGATGATGGCATGCTCCATGCCCAGTTGATCGAAGACCCGGCGCATGGCCTCGCGCACACGGCGTGGCCCATCGGCTATGCCGTATGCGATACGACCGAACAGCACATTGTCGAGCAGGTTCGAGGCGATGTTGTATTTGTCAGGCTCATAGAACGCGACAGACCCGGCGAGATCGCTCGGCAAGCCCGCACGGAAGGCTTTGCGCGCCTCCACCAGGCGCCTCGCGAGAGCATCATCAAGCAGGCCCAAGCGATGGCGCGGCTCGATATAGCCCAGCGCGAGCTTGAGCAGCATCGCCCGGTCATCTCTGGCCGTGGCGCCGCCGGAACTGAGCCGGGCCAAGATCGCCTTATATTCTGGAATTTCCTCGGCAGTCATCAGGCTGAGCTGCTCGAAGAAGGGATGATCAGGGGCCAGCCCTGCAAACAGATCGGTGACTGTTTCGGCGATCTCGCGGCCCATCTCGACGAGATTGTCCTCAAGCGCCTGGTCCTGCAGGACCTCGTGCATATAGGCGTTGGTCGGCAGATTTCGGATCGCGAAGGTATCGTCGAGGGCCGTACCGAACAGCAGGTTCTCGGCAACGGTCGCCTGAAAGTTATAGCGGTCGGGATCGAATATCTCGACCAGCTGGTTCAGAGGAGGCTCCGACAGCATGCGGCGCAGATGGGAGCGTGCCTCCAGTGCCTGGCTCATGATCTCCGGCGAGGTTTGGGGATCGATGGTCGACCGCAGGCCCAGATCGAACATGTCCGCGTGCAGATCGACCATCATCAGCACTTCCATGAACCGGGGCGTGAGCGCCTCCGGCCCGGTGAGACCGGCACTCTCGTAATCGACCCAGTCGGCATTCACATCCATGGTGGTGTTGCCGGAGGCAAGGGCCTCGGCCGCAAGTATATCCGGCGGGACCCTCGTCTCTGCCGTCTTGGGCTGTCCGCGGAGCGGCACATGGCATATGCCGTAAAGGAGGACTTCCCGGATAGACGCATGGGGGAAATAAGCATCGGGACCCACGTAACCGATGCGACGCCCCGTGAAGGCCTCAGGCAGCTCCTCGAGCGGCTTGCCATCGATCGTCGCCCGACCGCTGGTCGGCGGCGTCAACCGGGCAAACACCTCTGCCACGGTTTCGGCGCCGCTATTGATCGGCCCGATGGCAGCGACGCGCTCCTGCGGCTGGAGGGTGAGGGAGGTGGACTCGAGCAACCGCGCGCCGGTCTCGTCGATGACGCTCACACTCGCCAAGGCCAGAGCGGTCTCGATATGGGGAATGGGCCCCTCGGGCGGGAGCTGCAGCTTGGGATCGAGCATATTGTCCGGACAGAACTGCTCGATCACCTGATTGTACTTCACCTGTACATCAAGGCGCTGCTGATCCCAGTCGATCAGTTCCTTGATGGGTGTCGGGAGATCCTTATACGCGCCGATCACCGCAACCAGCTGGCCAATATCCAATGAGCCGCGCAAGGCGAAATAGCCACCGATCAGGTAGAACATGAAGGGTGTGAGCTGCGCGAGAAAGTTATTCAGCCATTTGACCGCAAACTTCCTCTGATAGAGCTCGTAGCGGATGAAGAAGATTTCACCGAGCCGGTTGGAGATGTCTGCCCGCTCGCGGTTCGACGCGTCATTGAGGTGAACGTCGGCGACCCCCTCCACAATTTCGCCGACGCGGCCGGCCAAAGCCCGAGCAGTGATCTGGCGCTGCTTGGACAGAACCAGCAGCCGGCGCCTCAGGCGTGGGATGATGTAAGCCTGTACTGCCACAACAGCAAAGGCGATCATGCCAAGCCAGAAATTCTGCGCCAGGATGAAGGCAAGCGCGGTCAAGGCCTGCCCACCGAGAAAGACCGGCTGGACGAATGCATCGCCGATGAAGCCTCCCATCGGCTCCACCTCGTCCTTGATCATAGTGGCCACTTCCGGCGCCTTGATCCGGCGGAAATGGCTGAGGGGGAAGCGCATCACCCGGTCGACGAGGTCATAGCGGAGCCGACGCAACATCCGCTCGCCGAGGCGGCCTTTATATGTGTTGATGTAGAATTTGAACGCGCCGTTGATGCAGACCAGCGCGAGGAAGGTCAGCGAGAGGGCAATGAGCATGCCCATCCTGTTGAGCTCGAAGCCGGAAAAGAGCTCAACTTCGCCGCCACCGAGAAACTGCGGCAGGCCAAAGGCGAGCCTCAGAAACCGGGCTGTCGCGTTTGCGGCTTCAAAGCCCTCGCCCGTGATCGGGCCATTGACGATCTGCTTGGGAAGGTCGAGCGAAACGAAATAGACAGGCATCGACAGCAGAATGATCGCCAGGATCCAGATCTGCTGTTTCTTGGTGTGATTCCAAATATACCAAAATAAATTGCTTTCCATCACTTAATCCCGAAGCGCATCTCCAGTGCAGCTTGCGCCGCACAGGAGCTCGCGCTCGAACAGTGCCACAAACATTATACGGCCAGTCGGGCCGGCGGCCATGTCAGTAATATGATGGCTCCGGAGCGTCCCCCACAATCCGCACTCAGAGTAGCCTCACAGGCTCATCATATCGGCTGTCTCAGGTCAATCTTCATACCCATATTTTCTGCATTCGAATAAGAACATCCTTTACAAATATCGAATTGCTTCAAGTATCCCTTCCTGCGTGCACGGGCTGCCTCGTCCGATAAATAAGCCCTGAGGAAACCGCCCTCGCCAATATTGGGCAACTGGACCATCTGGTCATAATCAATGCAGCAAAGACCTAGATCGCCATTCCAGAAGACGACGGTCTGATGGAGCGGGGCGGTACAGGTGGCGCGCTGTATTCCGGTCGGATGGCGCCGAAGGTCTTCACGGGTAGGAAGAAAGCGGCTGAATTCCTGCTTCTCCTGTTCAGTCGTATAGGAGCCGATGCTGAACGTCTTGAAGCGAATCTGATCAAAGCCAATGTCTTCGGCCCAGCTGCGGATATCCTCCATTTGATGTTCGGAATAGCCGGTCAGCAGGGTTTGCAAAACGCATTTGGGATTCTTGACCTTAAGCTTGCGCCGCGTGGACAAGAACATCTCGATATTCGCCTTCACCTCCTCGAAGCTGGAGTTCACCCGATAGCTTTCCTGCGCCTCCTTGGAAAAGCCATCCATGCACAGATAGACGCGCCCAAGGCCGGCGGTGATCAGGCGCTCGGCCATGTCTTGGGAAAGCTTGGTCGCATTGGTCGAAAGGAAGGTGTCGTGGCCATTCTGGTGCGCATAAGCAACAAAATCGGGCAATGCGGGATTAAGTGTCGGCTCGCCGGAGAAGTTGAAATACATCGCCGGCTTTTCCTTCATCTTCTTGAAGTCATCGACGATCGCTTTGAACAGATCGAGCTTCATAAGCCCACGTTTGCGCGTCATCGCGATGGTGACGGGGCAAACGGGGCAGCGCAGATTGCAGGAATTGGTGACGTCGACCACGATGATGGTCGGCGGCTTCTTGAAGTAAGATAGGGGCAGCATATGCGCGAAAAGGCGCGAAACCCGCGCCTTCAGGGGAAGATGAGCCTCAAGGGTGTGGCTGGTGGCCATTCGCGATCCTTAATGTCAGCGGTGACTGCTCAACTGTTGCGCATGCGCTTCACCGGTCTCAGCCGAACACCTCAGGCACTCCGACGAGCGCTCGAAAAGTCGGCCGACTGTCCAGCATAGAAGCTCAATTCTCAAAGCCGATCTAATCAACGAAATGCCGAGAAACAATGCACCGCATCGTGAGCACTGTCGAGCAGGCTTGTGTCAAGGAAACGCCATCTTGTCGTTACCAAGTTCGCGCCAAATGCCGGTTCTCAGATATGGCAGTCTCGTGCTAGGGATGATGCTTGGGCGACAGCGGATCCTCGCCGTGGGTGATGCGGGAACGATCCGGAATAGCGGATGAGGGGACCGGAGAATGGCTCGCGGCAGGCGCGACGGCGCCAAGATCTTGCTATATAGCCACGACACCTTTGGTCTCGGTCATCTCAGGCGATCGATGACCATCGCCCATAGCCTCGTCGAGCGCCATAAGAGGCTTTCCGCTCTGATCGTGACCGGCTCGCCCATCATCGGCGCGTTTGATTTTCGCTCCAGGGTCGATTTCGTCCGGGTGCCGGGCGTGATCAAGCTGCGCAATGGCAATTACACCGCTCTCAACCTGCATATCGATATCAACGAGACGATCGGTTTGCGGCGCGCGATCATCGAGCGAACGGCGGAGGTCTTCGACCCCGATCTGGTCATCGTCGACAAGGAACCGAGCGGATTGCATGGAGAGTTCGCCGGAGCGCTCGATCTCCTCAAGACGCGCGGAGCACGGATCGTCCTGGGCTTGCGGGATGTTCTCGACGAGCCCAAGGTTCTGCGCAAGGAATGGCGACGTAAGCGGGCGATGCAGACGATCGAGGCCACCTATGACGAGATTTGGGTCTATGGACATCGCGCACTCTATGAGCCGCTCACCGGGCTGAAGGTGAGCGAGTCGGTTCGCGAGAAAATCGTCTATACCGGTTATCTGCCACGGGCCCTGGCCAAGACGGCCGCCAATCACCATTGGCCATCGATTACCGAGCAAGACTTTCTCCTGGTGATGACCGGCGGCGGTGGCGATGGGGCAGAGCTGGTCGACTGGATCCTGCAAACCTACGAAGCCAGGCGCGATCTGCCTTGGCCGGCGCTGATCGTGCTTGGGCCGTTTATGCCATTGGAGCAGCGCGAGGCCTTCCATGAGCGTGCCGAAAAGCTGCGGGATGTGGAGGTGATGGTCTTCCACAATCAGGTCGAGCATCTGGTCCAGCGCGCCCGAGCGGTTGTCTGCATGGGCGGGTACAATACCTTTTGCGAGGTGCTCACCTATGACAAGCCGGCATTGATCGTGCCGCGCACGCATCCGCGCCAGGAGCAGCTGATCAGGGCAAGCCGCGCGGAGGCATTGGGGCTCGCACGCATGCTGCTGGGGACCGATTCAGTGGGAAACTATGTGGCCGATATTGATGCCATGGCCGAGGCTCTCGGTGCGCTGGCGGACCAGCCCCCGCCATCGGCCCGCATGCTGCCCGACCTCATGGCAGGGCTGGAGAGCGTGAATGCTCAGGTAACCCCCTGGATCAATGGACGGTATGGCGATTCTGTTCGAGGTTCAGACGGTCCGTTCTGCGGTTCTGGATCCAATCCCGACACGGCCGGCGACGGACTGCAGCGGCTTAGCGCTGCTGGGTAGCGGGCCGGGTCCATGACGGAGATTGACGGCACCATCGCAGTGGTGCTCAAGGGTTATCCGCGCCTGTCCGAAACCTTCATTGCCCAGGAGCTGCATGCGCTCGAGCAGCTCGGCTTGCGCCTGCAGCTTTGGTCACTGCGCCACCCGACCGACGATGCGCGTCACCCGATCCATGACGAGATCACGGCAGAGGTGAACTATCTGCCCGAATATCTCGTGGATGATCCCCTTCGGGTGATGTGGGGACTCATACGGTCGATGGTCCTGCCGGGTTTCTTCTCAGCCCTGAAGGTGTTTCTGAAGGATTGGTGGCGAGAGCGCGATTTCAACCGCGGCCGGCGGTTTGGTCAGGCGGTGGTGCTCGCAAGCGAAATGCCTGAGGAAATCTCGCATATCTACAGCCACTTTCTGCATACACCGTCTTCGGTTGCACGTTATGCAGCGATCATGCGGCGGCTGCCTTGGAGCTTTTCCGCTCATGCCAAGGATATCTGGACAATTCAACCCTGGGAAAAGGCGGAAAAGATCGCCGATGCGGCCTGGGGCAGCACATGTACAGCCTATAATATCGCGCATCTCAAATCGCTGGCGCCAGAGGGCGATGCCGAGAAGCTGTTTCTGTGCTATCACGGGCTCGATCTTGGCCGCTTTCCAATACCCCCCTCGCGCGAGGGCGGGCGATGCGGCGATGACCCCGCCAATCCCGTAAGAATCGTGTCGGTCGGCCGTGCCGTCCCTAAGAAGGGATATCGCGTGCTGCTGGAGGCGCTGGGCCGTCTGCCGAGCGGGTTGCACTGGCGTTTCGTCCATATCGGGGGCGGTGAGTTATCGGCAGCGCTCAAGCGGCAGGCAGACGATCTGGGCCTTTCGGATAAGATCGAATGGCGGGGTGCGCGGCCGCAAAACGATGTGATCGATCTGCTGGGCTGGGGGGATCTGTTTGTGCTGGCCAGCCAGATCGATGGGTCAGGTGATCGGGACGGTCTGCCGAACGTGCTGATGGAGGCGGCATCACAAGCGCTCTGCTGCGTGTCGACCAATATCTCGGCCATCCCCGAATTCGTGACCGATAGCAAAACCGGCGTGCTCGTGCCGCCCGGCAATGCCGATGCCCTGGCGGCCGCGATTGCGCGGCTTGCCAAGGATCCGGAGTTGCGCTTCTCCTTAGGAATGGCGGCAAGGGACAGGCTGGTGACATCATTCTCAAGGGATACATGCATTCGCAGTTTGGCGGCACGGTTCGGCATCGGCACGCCCTAGATGCGCATCGCATTCTATGCTCCGCTTAAGCATCCGGAGCATTCCGTGCCCTCGGGCGACCGGCAGATGGCACGGCAGCTGATGAGCGTGCTCAAGGCTGCGGGTCATGAGGTTTCTCTGGCGAGCCGCTTCTCGAGCTTCGAGCCGACAGGCGAGGCCGACGCCCAACGGCGCGTGCGGCAAGAGGGTGAACGCATTGCCGAAGAGCTGCTCGCTCAGTTCGAGCGTAATGGCCGACCCGACCTGTGGTTCACCTATCATCCCTATTACAAGGCGCCCGACTGGTTGGGGGTGAGGATCGCCGGGGCCCTCGGCATTCCCTATGTGACCAGCGAAGCCTCTTATGCCCGCAAGCGGGAGCAAGGACCATTCGCCGAGGCTCAGGCGCAAGTTCGGAGGGGCCTCGAACTGGCCAAGGTGAACCTCTGCTTCACGGCGGGCGATCGCGAGGGCATCGCGCCGGTGGCGCGTTGCGGATCGCTCGTTGATCTCCCGCCCTTCATCGACACCACGCATTTGCCGCGGCCAGCAGTACCCCGCATGGCCAATGCCGTCCCGCGGCTTCTCTCAGTGGCAATGATGCGGGCAGGCGATAAGCTCGCCAGTTACCGTATGCTCGCAAAAGCCCTGTTTTTGATCAAGGAACTGCCTTTCTCGCTGGTGATCGTGGGTGACGGGCCGGAGCGCAAAGTGGTCGAGACGATGCTTGGGTTTCTCGGCGATCGCGTTACATTCACAGGCGAGTTGCCCGTTGAGCAGATGGCAGAGGTTTACTCAAATGCGGACCTTTATGCCTGGCCCGGATGCGGGGAGGCCTATGGGCTGGCCTATCTGGAAGCGCAGGCCATGGGGCTGCCGGTTGTGGCCCAGCGCATTCGCGGGGTGCCCGCCGTGGTGGTTGACGGGGTTACGGGCATGCTGGGTGCGCCATGCGATGCAGATGACTATGCGAGAATGATCACCGAGCTGATCGTCAACCGGGAAAGACGCGAGCAGATGGGAGCTGCGGCCGAAGAGTTCGTGCGGGGCAGCCGCACGTTGCAGCATGCGGTCGAGATCGTCGCGGGAGCATTGACGTGAAGGCCGAAGAGCGCCCGATCCTGATCTGGGTGACCCATGTGCTCGGCATCGGTCACTATCAACGGGCCATGGTTCTGGCCGGGGCGCTGGCCCAGGCAGGCCTTCGTCCGGTGGTTGCCTCGGGCGGCGTGCCAGTTCCGGCGCCCGTACCGAAAGGTGTGGTGCTGAAGCAGCTGCCCGCAATCCGCAGCGGCGATAACGGCTATACCAATCTGATCGACGAAGCGGGACGCGAGGCGGGGGAGGATCTCTTCCGCCGTCGCGCAGAAGCGCTGCTCAACCTCTATCGCGTGCTCAGACCCGCGATGATCATCACGGAGCTTTACCCCTTTGGGCGGCGCCGCTTTGCGGACGAGCTAGACGGGCTGCTCGTACTCGCAACCGCTGAAGGGCGGGACTTGCGGCCGAAGATCGTTTGCTCGGTTCGGGACATTTTACAGCCTCCCTCGAACGCGCAAAAGATCGCCTCGGTGCGCCGGCTCATCGCCGATTATGATGCGATCCTCGTGCATGGCGATCCCAATCTCGTGCCTGTCGAACGCTCATTGCCGCTCGTTGCCGAGTTTGCCGATCGTATCAGATATACCGGCTACATGAGGGCTGGCCGTTCGCGCCAGTCCGGCGGCAAGGACGGGTTGAATGAGGTCATCGTGTCGGCTGGGGGCGGTGCAGTAGGGCGTGAGCTGTTGGTGGCCGCTGCTGCTGCGCGTTCGCTCTCTGCGGCGGCAGGGCTGACATGGCGTTTCCTGATCGGGCACAATATGCCGGCCGGAGAACTGGCTGCCATCAAGGGGGCAAATGATCCCGGTGTGATCGTGGAACCAGCTCGTCCAGATTTCCCAGAGCTCCTCAAACGCGCGCGGCTGTCGATCTCCCAGGCCGGCTACAACACTTGCGTCGATATCCTGCAGGCGCGCGTGCCGGCTGTTCTCGTGCCCTACCGAGGGCCTGCGGGCGGTGAAATCGAGCAGCCGCTGCGGGCGAAGATCCTGGAGGAGAAGGGACTGGCTTTCGCAGTAGATCCCGGCGAACTGACCCCATTACGGCTTGCGCGCGCAATCGATGATGCCTTGATGCTCAATGTGCTGTCGACGCCTCGGCCGAGCCTCGATGGTGCGAGGCGTTCGGCGGCCATCATCAAACAGATGCTGGTGGAGCCGGTCACTTGAGCGACGTGTTCACACAGCTCTTGCGCGAGCTCGAGCACTGGGATCGCTCGGGATGGGTGCCACGCCTGTGGATCCGGGATGATGATGCCGTTCGGGACAGACCAGAATTGCGGCATTTGATGGCGCTCTGTGCCGAACAGAGCGTTCCCCTGTGTCTGGCGGTCGTGCCGGGGAAGATGGAACCATCGCTCTGCGGCGCGATTTTCGATCACCCGCCAGAGATGGTTGACCTGCTCGTCCATGGGCTCGCCCATGAGAATCACGAAGGGCCGGATACGAAGAAGGCGGAGCTTGGTGAGGCCCGGCCGCTTGCGGCTGTGGCGAGGGATACGGCAAGGGCGCTCGACATGCTCGGCGATGCCTTCCCCGACCGAATGCTGCCGGTCCTGGTGCCGCCCTGGAACCGGGTGCGCTCGGATCTGATCTCGCTTTTACGCGGGCAGGGCTATCGTGCCATCTCCACGTTCGGCAAAGCCAGGTTCGAGAATGCGGACCTCGTTGAAATCAATACGCATATAGACCTGATAGACTGGCGAGAGCGATGTGGCCGGTCGCCGGGGGATCTCGGCGCAGCGCTTGCGGTTGAGTTGCGGTCGCGGCGACTGACAGATCGGGAAGCCCCAGTCGGCCTTCTCACCCATCACGCAGTGCATGATGAGCGCGCCTGGAATTTTCTCGAGGGTTTGATTGAGGCAATGCAGGGCCGGGTCACCTGGCATTCCGGACGGGACCTTTTCAATGGCGGCTGACCGGTTCATCGTCGTTACCGGCGGCCCCGGCTCGGGCAAGACAAGCCTCATCGATGCGCTTCAAGCGCAGGGCTATGCACGTTCCATCGAAGCAGGGCGGGCTATCATCCAAGACCAGATGATGATCGATGGTCCGGCTCTGCCATGGAAAGATCCTGAACTGTTCGCAGAAGCGATGCTGATCTGGGAAATGCGCTCCTATCGGATGGCGCAGAGCATGGCGGGTCCCGTCATCTTCGACCGGGGTGTGCCGGACGCCATTGGCTATCTCCGCCTGCTCAACCGGCCAATCCCATCGCATTTTCACGAGGCCGCTCGGCATTTTCGGTACAATCCGACAGTATTCATCGCACCGCCTTGGGCGGAGATCTTCACGCAAGATCGCGAGCGCAAGCAGTCATTCGAGGAGGCCTGCCGCACTTTCGAGGCGATGGTGGCCGTCTATAGCGCGTGCGGATATAGCTTGGTCGAGCTTCCACTGGCGCCAGTTCAGGAAAGGCTTTCTTTCCTGAAATCCCACCTCAAGCAACCCTGACAAGGGGGCTTCATGAAATGCATCTTGATCCGGCGCGCCGGGTATGAGGAAGATGACGGAGGGCCAGCATTCCGCCAGCCCGGAAAGAAGTCGGAGCAAGATGCCGGCATTAGAGGTAGAGAGCAGCTCGAGCGCGGCTGAGCGCTCCTCTGTAACACCGGTACGTGAGCAAGTCTTTCGGCAACCGATCTCGCTATTCCTGGCCATGATCGCGCGTGCGGCTGCCGGGCTGGCGACGGTTGTGTTTCTGGCGGTGATCACGAGGCCTGGCGTGATCGGCCTCGCTGTTCTCTGCGGCATAGGCGCAGTTTTTGCCTGTTATGCTGTCCGTGCGGTCAGCCGTCATATGAGCGTCATCACTATCAGCGAGGAGGAGATCAGGATTTCGGAACCCTTGCGCAAGCAGATCGCCTGGCGCGAGACCGATGGGGTTTCCCTCCGATATTTCTCAACGAGACGCGACAGGGAAAATGGGTGGATGAGCCTGGTTCTGCGCTCAGGGCGCAAGCGGATCACCCTTGATCACGAGCATCCAGCCTTCATGCCGGCGGTGCAACATGCGCTCAATGCGGCCTTGCGCAACCGCGTGGGACTGAATGCCGCGACGATGATGAATGCACGGGCATTGGGTATCACCCTCCCCGGTGGGACGACCGCATGAGCCCGGCACTGCTCTCGATCAACAATCTGGTTATCGACTTTCAAACCATGGCCGGCAGGGTGAGAGCGGTCGACGGGGTCTCTTTCGAGGTTCCGCATGGGAAAACCGTCGCGCTGGTTGGCGAATCCGGATCCGGAAAGACGGTGATCAGCCAGGCCATTCTGCGAATCCTGCCGCGGGTTGCCAAGATCACCGGCGGGTCCATGATCCTCCGCGATCCCAAGCTCGCCGGCACTGGCAAGGCGGAGGTCGATCTCGTACGGCTCGGGGCAGATTCGGACCAGATGCGCAATATTCGCGGCGGCCGGATCTCGATCATCTTTCAGGAGCCCATGGCATCGCTCTCGCCCCTGCATACGATCGGTGATCAGATCGGCGAGGCGCACAGACTGCATATGGGATCATCCCGCCAGGAGGCACGCGCCGCCACCGCGCGCATGCTGAAGCTGGTCGGCTTTGTTGATCCCGAGCGTGGGGTCGACACCTATCCCTTCGAGCTATCAGGCGGCATGCGTCAGCGGGCGATGATCGCCATGGCGCTGGTCTGCCAGCCGGCGCTGCTGATCGCGGACGAGCCGACCACTGCGCTCGATGTGACGGTGCAGGCGCAGATCCTCAAGCTGATCAAAGATCTTCAGCAAGAGTTCCATATGGCGGTGCTGATGATCACTCATGATCTCGGCATCGTCGCCAATCTGGCGGACGAAGTGGTGGTGCTCTACCGCGGCCGTATCGTCGAAGCCGGAACCACCGAGGCGATCTTCCGTGATCCTCAGCACCCCTATCTCAAGGCGCTGCTGAATGCGGTGCCTCGCTTCGATATGGAACCGGGCGAACGGCTAAGGGCCATTCGCGAGGTGGAGCCGGTGGCCGGCGGCTATTTCGCGGAATGCCGCGAGGCCATGCAGACGGGAGCGCCCCTGCTGCAGGTTAATGGCTTGCGCAAGGCTTTCACACTGCGAAAGGGCAGCATGTTCAAGCCGCGGGGTACGCAGGAAATGCTGGCGCTGCGGGATGTGAGCTTCACCATCCATTCCGGCGAATCGGTGGGGCTCGTGGGTGAATCCGGCTGTGGCAAGACCACGACTGCCAAGATCATCGTGCGGGCGGCGAGCCCTGACGCGGGGCAGGTGAAGTTCAGGCTCGGCGGCCATATGCGCGACGTGCCGGAGCTTGAAGGCTCTGATCTCAACGCCTATCGCCGCGCGGTTCAGGTGGTCTTTCAGGACCCGTTCTCATCGCTCAATCCGCGCATGACCGTGCTGGACCTCATCACCGAGCCGCTGGTCATCCACGACATCGGCACATCCCGCCAGCGGCGTGAGATCGCCAAGGAATTGATGCAGCTCGTGGGCCTCGATCCGCGCTTTCTCGGGCGGTATCCGCACTCCTTCTCGGGAGGGCAGCGCCAGCGCATCGGGATTGCTCGCGCATTGGCCCTGAAGCCGGATCTTTTGATTTGCGATGAGCCGGTCTCGGCGCTCGATGTGTCTGTTCAGGCGCAGATCTTGAACCTGCTCAAAGATCTTCAAGACAAGCTGGGTCTTTCCTATCTTTTTATTAGCCACAATCTCGCGGTGGTCGACTATATCGCGGAGCGTATACTGGTCATGTGCCGCGGCATGATCGTAGAGGAGGCCCCACGTGAGCGGTTCCGGGAACGTGCGCGCCATCCCTATACTCGCGCGCTGCTGGCTGCGGTACCGGAGCCTGATCTCGACCATCCCATGGATCTCGCGATGCTGAGCAACGGTGCGGGCTCAAATCCCGCGGCATGGCCGGAACCCTACCGTATCCTGGCTGACACCCAGCTGAGACGAGTGGAGATCGAGCCCGGGCATTTCGTTCTGCACGGGGAAGCGGTTTCCGGCATACAGCCCGGAGTGAGGCACGAGGCTTTGGTATGAGGGTAAGCCGCCTGAAATCGGTCCAGGTCTCATTCGAGCCTGCGACGGGCTGGCGGGTAGCACGGTACCTGCTGCTCGGCTTGTTGTTGATTTCATGGGCTGCGGGCGAGAGCCATGCACAAGGGCTGCCGCCACTGGTCGAGACGCCGAGCCTTGTGCGGGATGTCGAGACCGGGCGTCTGCCGCCGGTCGATCGGCGTGTGCCGGAAGAGCCGCTGGTTGTCGACCTTCCCGCACAGGGGTTTGAAATCGGACGGCACGGAGGGGCCATTCGGACCCTGATCGACCGGCCGAAGTCAATCCGGTATATCGTGGCCTGGGGCTATGCGCGGCTGGTGGGCTACACGCCAGATCTTCAGCTCAAACCCGACATTCTCAAGGATGTGAAGGTGGAGAACGATAACCGCGTCTTCACGCTCACCTTGAGGCGTGGTCATAAATGGTCGGACGGCTATCCCTTCACCTCAGAAGATTTCCGCTACTACTGGGAAGACGTGGCCACGAACCCCGTCTTGTCGCCGGGCGGACCGCCGGCAAGCCTGCTGGTCAAGGGCGAGGCTCCCAAATTCGAGGTGATCGATGAGGTCACCGTCCGCTATTCCTGGTCAAACCCTAATCCGACCTTCCTGCAAGAACTGGCGCGGGCCCGGCCGACATACATCTACATGCCGGCCCACTACATGAAGCAGTTCCACGAGAAATACGGAGATCCCGAGCAGATTGCGCGCATGGTCGCCGCCGATCGGGTCACCGACTGGGCGGCGCTGCATAACCGGCGCGAAACGATGTATGATTTCGACAATATCGAATTGCCGACGCTCGAGCCGTGGCGGAACATAACGCTGGGGCCGAGCACGCGCTTCATCATGCGCCGCAATCCGTTTTTCCACCGCATCGACACCAAGGGTCAGCAGCTGCCCTATGCCGATGAGGTCATCATGGATGTGGCATCGGCCCGGCTGATCCCGGCCAAGACCGCGGCCGGTGAGAGCGATCTGCAGGCGCGAGGCCTCAACTTCTCCGATCTTGCGGTGCTCAAGCGCAACGAGAAGCGCTCGGACTATCACGTGGAGCTCTGGCCGAGCAGCAAAGGCGCACAGCTCGCGCTTTATCCCGACCTCAATTATAGAGATCCGGAGTGGCGCAAGCTGTTCCGCAACCCCTCGTTTCGCCGGGCGCTCTCGATCAGCATCGATCGCTATCTGATCAGCCGCACGCTTTATCTCGGGCTCGCGAAACCCTCGAGCAATTTCGTCCTCGACCGCAGCCCGCTCTATGACGAGGCGGTTGCCAAGCTTTGGACCCAGTATTCACCGGAAGAGGCGAACCAGCTCTTGGATGAGATCGGCCTTACCAAGCGGGACTCGAGCGATTACCGGCTGCTGCCCGACGGACGGCGCGCGGAGATCGTGGTGGAGACGGCGGGCGAGGATCCACAGGAGGTGGATATCCTGCAGCTCATCGCGGAGGACTGGGCAAAGATCGGTATCCGTCTGCTGATCAAGCCGTCCATGCGAGAATCCCTGAGAGAGCGTGCCTATACGGGCCAGGTGATGATGACCACCTGGTCGGGCTGGGACAATGGCGTTCCGACGCCGGACATGATGCCGGACGAGCTCGCGCCAACGCATCAAGACAATCTCGCCTGGCCGAAATGGGGCGAATATTTCGAAACGAAGGGCAAATCCGGCGAAGCGCCCGATGTGCCGGAGGCGCGCGAACTGATCGACCTCTACAAGCGGTGGTTCGCGGCAACGGATAGCGAGCAGCGGGCGGAGATCTGGCACCGGATGCTTCAAATCAACGCCGAGCAGCAATTCGTCATCGGCATCGTCGGCAGCGTTCCGCAGCCCGTGGTCGTTTCCAACCGGCTGCGAAATATCCCCAAAGAAGCATTCTATGGCTGGGATCCGGGCGCGCAATTCGGCATATACCGGCCGGATCAATTCTGGTTCGCCCAATGAGGTACTCTCCGCCGCAGCTGATTGGTCTCCAGAAAAGACAGCGTGGGAGCGCTGAAGTCTGATGCTTCGCTACATCGTGCAGCGTCTGCTGGTGATGATTCCGACGCTGATCGTGATCAGCCTGTTGATGTTCGTGATCATCCAGCTTCCGCCGGGGGACTATCTCTCCAACCAGATCGCGGAGCTCAGGTCGCGCGGCGAGGCTGCGGGACTGGAGAAGCTCGAATTCCTGCGCAAGGAATATGGGTTCGATCAGCCCTGGTATGTCCAATATGGTCGCTGGGTGGGCTTCCTGCCGGGCTCGCATGGGTTCAACGGCCTGCTCCAGGGGAATTGGGGCTGGTCATTCGAGCATCAAAAGCCGGTCCGGGACGTTGTCGGCGATGGTTTGCTTTTGACCATCATTCTCAATGCTGCCGTCGTCCTCTTCATCTATATCGTGTCGTTCCCGATCGGCATCTACTCGGCAACGCGACAATATTCCATCGGGGATTATGGCTTCACCTTTCTCGGCTATCTCGGGCTTGCCACGCCCAATTTCCTTCTCGGCCTGGCCATGCTCTATTTCGCGAATGTCTGGTTCGGGATTTCCGTCGGCGGCCTCATGGATCCAACCTATATTGGCCAGCCCTGGAGCTGGGGAAAAGTCGGCTCGATTCTGGCTCACCTGATCGTGCCGGTGATCGTGATCGGCACCACCGGCACTGCCGCCATGATCCGGCGGCTGCGGGCGAACCTGCTGGACGAGCTGCATAAGCAATATGTCACGACGGCGCGCGCCAAGGGGCTCACGGAGCGACGGCTGCTCTGGAAATATCCGCTGCGCATGGCTCTTAACCCCTTCATCTCGGATATCGGCAATCTGCTGCCGAGCCTGGTGTCAGGCTCGGTGATCGTGTCGGTGGTGCTCAACCTGCCGACGATCGGGCCGGTGCTGCTCGACAGCCTCACCAGCCAGGATCAATATCTCGCCGGTTTCATCCTGCTGTTCGTGACGGTGCTCACGCTGGTGGGGATGCTGGTTTCCGATCTGCTGCTGGCCGTGCTTGATCCGCGCATCCGCTTCGACGGCGAGGCGCGGAGATGAGCCAGCAGTTAGGTCATCCCGGCTCGCAGCCACGCTCGAGCCTGCCGCATTACGTCTCGCGGGAGCCGTTCAACCCTTACGAGGCCGAGACGCTCAGCCCGGCGCAGGAGCGCATCTATCTCGCATCAGGCTGGCGGATGATGTGGTGGAAGCTGAAGCGGCACAAAGTTGCCGTGGCATCCGGCATCTTCCTGCTGCTCATGTATCTCAGCATTCCTTTCACCGAGTTCCTGGCGCCCTATAACAGCACGACCCGGCATGCAAACTATCTCTACGCACCGCCGCAAACCATTCACTTCTTCCATGACGGAGAGTTCATCGGGCCCTTCGTCTATGGCTATGATTCGCAAGCCAATCTCGAAACCTTCCGTTGGGACTATAGCGTCAACCACGAGAAGGTCTATCCGCTGCGCTTCTTCTGCCACGGGGATCCTTACGAGCTGTTCGATATGGTGCCCGGCAGCCTTCACCTGGTCTGCCCGGCAGAAGGCGGGGTGTTCTTTCCGCTGGGCACCGACCGGTTGGGACGGGACATGCTCAGCCGGATCATTTATGGCACACGCATTTCGCTGACCGTCGGGCTGATCGGCATTACGATCTCCTTCATTCTCGGCATCACTTTGGGCGGCATGGCCGGCTATTTCGGCGGCTGGATCGATGCATCGATCCAGAGGGTGATCGAGATCCTACGCTCTTTGCCGGAACTGCCGCTCTGGCTTGCCCTTTCCGCCGCCCTGCCGGTGACCTGGTCGCCTATCGTGATCTATTTCGGCATCACGATCATTCTGGGGCTGCTCGATTGGCCGGGGCTTGCCCGCTCCGTGCGATCGAAATTCCTGGCATTACGGGAGGAGGACTTCACCACGGCCGCGGTGCTGATGGGTGCGAAGCCGTCGCGGGTGATCGGCCGGCATCTGGTGCCGAATTTCATGAGCCATTTGATCGCCAGCGCCACGCTCTCCGTGCCGGCCATGATCCTCGGCGAGACGGCGCTGTCCTTCCTCGGCCTTGGCCTGCGCCCGCCCATTACAAGCTGGGGCGTGCTGCTGAACGAGGCGCAGAATCTCGCTGCGATCGAGTTCTATCCATGGATCATCACGCCCATGGTGCCCGTGATCCTGGTGATCCTGGCGTTCAACTTCCTTGGCGATGGCCTGCGGGATGCGGCCGACCCCTATCACTGAGGAGCGAAGAGCCCGCAGGCTCCTCAGGTCTCAGGCCTCCGCAATTGTCGCGCCGAGCCCGCGCATGAGGGACATGAAAGACGGGAAGCTGGTGGCGATCATACGACCATCATCCACCACCACCGGCTCTCGTGCTGCAAGGCCCAAGGTCAGAAAGGCCATCGCGATCCGGTGATCCATATGGGTCTCGACCAAGCCGCCGCCCCGGGGCCTATCGCCCGGACCCGAGCCCTCGACCACAAGCCAGTTGTCGCCCACCTCGTGCGGTACGCCATTGGCGGCCAAACCCGCCACAATTGCCGCAAGGCGGTCGCTCTCCTTGACCTTCAGCTCGTCGAGCCCCTTCATCTCCGTGCGGCCTTCCGCGCAGGCAGCGGCGATGGCGAGGATCGGATATTCATCGATCATCGAGGCGGCGCGCTCGGGAGGCACGCTCACGCCCTTGAGACGGCTCGATCTGACCTCGATATCGCCGACCGGCTCGCCTCCGGCCGAGCGCTCATTATGGATCTGGACATCACCGCCCATCTCGACCAGGGTTTGTACGAGGCCGGTACGGGTGGGATTGAGCATCACATTCTCAAGGACGATATGCGATCCTTCAGTGATGAGCGCGGCAACCAGCGGAAAAGCCGCTGAGCTTGGGTCCGCGGGAACAGTGATCGGCTGCGGGGTCAGCTCTTTATAGCCACGCACCGTGATGCGCCGGCCATTGCCTTCGGGCTGGGTGGCGATATCGGCCCCAAAGGCTTGAAGCATACGCTCGGTATGGTCGCGGGTCGGCACCGCCTCGATGACGGTCGTCTCACCCGGCGTGTTCAGCGCGGCGAGAAGGATGGCCGATTTCACCTGGGCTGAAGCAACCGGCAGGGTGTAGGTGATGGGAATGCCGCGCTGGGCGCCGGTCACCGTGGCTGGCAGACGGCCGCCTTCGGACGAGGTGAAGCGCGCGCCCATCTGCTCCAGCGGCAGCACCACACGGCCCATGGGACGTTTGCGCAAGGAGGCATCCCCGGTTAGAACCGCCTCGATCGGGGTTGTGGCAATCAGCCCCATGCAGAGCCGGACGCCGGTGCCGGAATTGCCAAAGTCGAGCGGTGACGATGGCTGGGAGAAGCCGCCCACACCGACGCCATGAACGCGCCATTGGCCGGTCTCGTCACGAGCAACTTGCGCGCCAAGCGCCTGCATGGCGGCGGCGGTTGCCAGCACGTCCTCGGCCTCGAGCAGCCCCTCGATCACCGTCTCGCCCACAGTCAGCGCACCGAGCATGAGGGCGCGATGGGAGATCGACTTATCACCCGGTACCCGGATGCGGCCGGTAAGTCCGGTCGAGTGGCGAGAGGTAAGGGGCGACTTGGCGTCGTCTGACATGCCTGATCTGTCCAAAATGCTTGCGAACCGGCCGGGTGGTACCATATAGGGAGCTCCCCGTCATCTTTGCCATTTGCTTTTGACAGCCGCGGAGGCGCATGGCATGGGGATTGAGCAATCCAGAATTACGCAAGGGTCAAATCGGTGGTCAAACCGGAACTTGGAACCAAGCGCAGCTGCCCAAACTGTTCTTCGCGCTTTTATGATCTCGAGAAGGACCCCATCGTCTGTCCGAAGTGTGGCTATACCTTCGTGGCTGAAGCACTGTTGCCCTCTAAGATGGAACAGCATGCTGCGGTCGTTGCGCCGGTCGCCAAGACTGTAGCCGTCCCCGATGAGGATGAGTTCGACGATGTCGAACTGGTCTCGCTCGATGAGATCGAGGGCGAGGACAAGGACGATGACGAGGTCCCTGCGATCGAGGATGTCGAGATCGCGGATGATGACGTGGTCAAGGACGATGACACCTTCCTCGAAGATGATGATGAGGAAGGGCCGGACGTCACCGGAATCATCGGCGTCAATGACGATGACGAAGAGACCTGAAAACTGCGAACTTATGCTTGATCTCGGAACAACGCCGGCCTAAGAAGTCGGCGCTGCTTCGGCAGGGTGGTTCCCAAGCCGCCTGATCTGGCCGGAGGCGTTCAGGGGCCGTAGCTCAGTTGGGAGAGCGCTTGAATGGCATTCAAGAGGTCAGGGGTTCGATTCCCCTCGGCTCCACCATCCAACCTTAGAAGAGCGAGATTATAGCTCCTTTCGAGCTTAGTATCCGCGCCTGCGAGCCGGCACCTGTGCTCAGGCGAGCCGATAAGCCTTGCGCGCTGTTTCGGCAAAGAGCCACTGCTTCTCCGCCTCGCTGTAAGGTCGCGCAATCCGCTTGAATGCATTCCAGATGGCGCGATAATCACCCCCAAGACGCTCCACGGGGAAATTGCTTTCGAACATGCACCGTGCCGGGCCAAACAGATCAATGCACTGGTGAAAATAGGGCGCCCAAATATCCGCAAGCGCTGCGGAACGGGGCTGCGCCTCAGCCTCTTCGGGCTTTGTCGCCGCCAACCCGACCAGCGGCATGGCAAAGCCGCCGAGCTTGACGAAGACATTGGGGCATTCTGCCAAGATGCTCATTCCTTGCTGCCATGCCGCAGTGACGTCTGCACTCCGGCCAGAATAGGGCCCGACCGAAAGTGGGAGACCTGCATGGTTGAGGATGATCGACACGTCCGGAAAGGCGGCGGCAAGTTTCGCTAGATCCGGCAGTTGCGGGTGAAAAACGAGCGCATCGAAGACGAGGCTTTTACGGGACAGGGAGGCGAAGCCCGCGCGAAAGCTCGCATCCTCCATAATGTCAGGACCAACTTCATAACCCGGCAAAACCACCTCAGGAGAAGCATCCCAGGCGAGGATCTGGCGAATGCCCCGGAAGCGGCCTTTTCCTTCGCTGAGATGCGCGTCGAGCACAGGTTCAATCTCCACCCCCAATCGGAGATCCGCATAGCCGATGATCCCCGCGCAGACATCGGCAGCCGTCAGTGCGGCGGCTCGCTCGTGCTGTTCCGCTACGAATCGGGTTTCACCGACGGGCTGAAGCGCTGCGGGCGCATGAGCAAAATAGGATGAGCGGCATTGCACGAAGACCGTCGCGGCGATTCGGTGTCCGCTATTGAGGTCCCTGGCCAGCTCGTCAGCGAGGTATCGGTGGTCCGGCCGGTCCCAGAGATGGTGATGAGGATCGATAATCTCCCGTTCCGGCTCTAAAACTGGCTCGATTTCAACCGCCATACTGTTTGCTCCTGCTGCATTTCCCGCCGCCCCGCCTCGTTTGGGGGGAGCGTCACCTCGATTCCTGTCGCGGGCGAGATTGACAGAAGGATAGCCACGCCCTTACAGTTCGCGCAACGTAAATAACGTTCGCGAGCAGCGAATGACTATGGTCGAAGGCCGTCCAAAGCGCTTCCTGCAATCGCTCAATCACTCCATCGACATCTTGGAGCTCATCGCGATGTCGCCGGGCGCATTGGGCGTGAGCGAGATCGCAGTGCGCCTCGGGTTGAGCAAGGCAGGGGTGCACGCCATCCTCGCCAATCTGGAGGCGCGAAATTACGTGATGCGACAGAAGGGCACGGCTGCTTATGCTGTGGGAAGGCGCCTCTGGGAGATCGGTCAGCGTGCTGGCGAGCGGTTCAATATCAGCTCGCTGGCGCATGACACGCTGGTGCTGTTGACCGAGCAGTCCGATGAAAACAGCCACGTCGCCCATTACCATTCACCGGGCGAAGTGATCTTCGACCATCGGATCCATTGCCGACATTTGGTTCAGGTGGTCGTCCCGGTGGGCGGGCGCGCACCGGCCGCCACCACTGCGCTCGGTCTCGTATTGCTCGCTCATCAGCCTCAGTCCGAACTCGAGCGGCTACGTGAATTGCCTCTCCCCGCATTGACCGCCCGTTCCATCGTATCGCATGAGGCGCTGGCGCGAGAGCTCGAGCGGGTCCGTCAAAATGGCTATGCGCTCGCCGATGGCACCCATGACGAGGAGATCATCGCCATCGCCGCGCCGATCCGCGATTCCGCCGGCAACGTCGTCGCCGCGCTGGGGGCCTATGGACCGAAATACCGCTTCGGGATCGAGCGGGCACGCGCCTGTATCCCGCTCGTCATCACCGCCGCCGCGACCGTTTCCGCCAAGCTGGGCTACCAAGCACCAGCGCCGGAAGAGGCTGCGTGATTTACAATTGCCGGGGGCAAAACATGCGACATACCTCCCCATCCCCTGACCAGCCGCCCGATGCCGCCATGTTCAAGGCGTGTCTTGCGCAGATTGCGGCCAGTGTCGTCATCGCCACCACCATTGACAGCGCGGGCGAGCGGTGGGGCTTCACGGCGACATCGTTCTCGGCCGTATCGCTCGAACCACCTTTGGTGCTGGTTTGCCTCGCTCACAGCGCACAATGCTACCCGGCCTTCCGGAACGCACCGCATTTCGCCATCAGCATCCTCACGCGAGAGCATCAGGAGGTTGCTCAGCGCTTCGCGTCGCGAGGCGCGGATAAGTTCGCAAGCGGCGACTTCAGGCCCGGCCTGCATGAGATGCCTATCCTGAGTGCTGCCGGCGCCTATCTCGTGTGCTCGACCCACCAGCGAATGACCGTCGGGGATCATGACATTCTCATAGGCCAAGTCCTCAGCGCGGGCCTACCAGCAGAGGCCCATAGCGAGGTCCTCCTCTACCATCGCCGCCAATTTCACATGTTCGGGCGCACGCCCAAGGCATGACGAATGCGCAATAGCACTCCAGCTTCGGAGGACGCCGTGTCCGCCAAAATGCACCTGATGCAGATGTTCATGTTCAATGCGAGCACCCATACGCTGAATGCGTGGATGGATGCGAATGACGGCCAGGTGGGCGGTCTGACCTCCTTTGCATACTGGAAGGACATGGCGCGCACCCTCGAACGGGGCTGTTTTGACGGCGTGTTCTTCGCAGATGTCTCCGTGGTACACGACGTCTATGCAGGCAATGCGAATACCTGCATCGAGTATGGCGTATCGTGGCCAAGTCAGGATCCGATGCCGCTGGTGGCGGTCATGGCGGATACTACTGAACATCTCGGCTTCGGCGTTACCCTCTCGACATCCGCGACTCCGCCCTACCTCGCCGTGCGACGGCTCTCGACGCTAGACAATCTGAGCGGCGGGCGCGTGGGCTGGAACATCGTGACCGGCGTCAGCCCGGCTGAATATCGGGCGAACGGGCTCGCGCACATGCCGCATGACGAACGGTATGACTATGCCGATGAGTATATGGAGGTCTGCTACAAGCTGTGGCAGGCGGTGCCGTCCGAAGCTATCCTGATCGACAAGGAGACGGGGCGCTTCGCGGACCCCAGCAAGATCACCACCGTCATTCACAACGGAAAATATCTGCGATGCCACGCCGCGCCGCCCACCTTCCCTTCGGCGCAAGGGCGTCCCGTGCTCTTTCAGGCGGGATCGTCCGGCCGCGGCATGCAGTTTGCGGTAAAGCATGCGGAGGTGGTCTTCTCCATTCAGCCGCATCAGCCAGCGATGCAGCGTTTCATGGAGCAAATCACCCAAACGGCTGAACGCGAGGGATGCCCGCAGCCGAAAGTGTTGTTCGGCGTCCAGCCCATCATCGGCGGCACCGAGGAGGAAGCCAGGCGCAAGGCCCAGCAGATGCTGGAGCGTATCCCGGTGGAAGCCATCCTCGCCCGCTTGTCTGGGATATTCGGCGAGGACCTCAGCGTGTTCGATCCGGACCGGCCGATCGAGGACATCAAGACGCAAGCTTCGCGAGGCCTCGTCGCGGCCATGTCGGCCTTGGAGGATGGCAAGCCCGCCACGTTACGTGAAGTGGCATCGCGCTGGGCGCTCTCGGTTGGCATTCCGCAGATCACCGGCACGCCTGAACAGGTTGCCGATCACCTGGAGATGCTATGGCACAAGACAGGCTGCTATGGCTTCAATATCAGTCCGACCGCTGCGCCAGCATGCGTGACGGATTTCGTGGATACGGTCGTTCCGCTGCTCCAGAAACGCGGGCTCTTCAGAACCGAGTACAGCGGACGCACCTTCCGCGAGAACCTCATGGCCAGCTGACAATACGGCCTGATAACAACCGGTGCATGGCTTTCATATCTAACGGGAGGATATCACGTGTTTCGCAGGAAGCTTAAAGCAGGGATCGGCCTGGCTGCCGTCTTCGCATTGTGCGCGCCAGCGGCTGCGGGGGCCAAAGATGCGCTGCGGGTCGGTGCCGTTGAATCGCTGACCGGGCCGGTTGCCACGGCAGGCATCCCCAATGGCTGCGGCCTTCAGATCGCCGCCGACTACATCAACGAACACGGCGTGATGTCGAAATACGACCTGGAGCTAGTCATAGAGGATGACCAGAGCAAGCCCGCGGTTGCCGCCCAAGCGGCATCCAAGCTGACGGGCGACGACATCACTTTGTTCGTGGGCGGAACATCCACCTCGACCGTGCTGGCGCAGCTGCCGATTTTGAAGGATGCCGGCGCATTCTATACGGGCGGCACGACAAAGGCGGACCAGGTCTTCGATTCCGATGCCCTCGTCATACGATTGAACAGCAACGCCGCTCAGGACGGCGCCGTGATCGCCGACTATGTGGCCAAAACGCTTGGCGCGAAGAAGATCGCCTTCGTGGCCCTGCAAGGTGCCTATGCGGATGGCGTGCTCAAGTCGATCAGCATGGCACTGCCTGCCGAGAGCAAGATTGTCGATCCGTTCATCGTGCCTGCCGATACCACTAACTTCCAGTCGGTGATCACCAGTCTGGCGGCCAGTGATTTCGACGCGGTCATCCTTGGCACGTTCGGTCAAACTCAGACTGTCGCCTTCCTGCGTCAGTACAAACAGGCTGGTGTTCAAAAGCCGCTGGTGATGGGATCGGGCCTGCTCTTCCCGGGCGTTGCCAAAGCGGCGGGGGGTGCTGCGGAAGGCGTTGTGTCGGCTGACCTGTGGACCGACGCGATCGCTAATCCGGCGAATGACGTCCTCAAGGCCGCATTTGAGAAATACAAGGACAAACACGCCCTGTGCAAAGACCTGCCTCTCGACAAGCAGATCGCCATCACCTTTTCGCAGGTGCTGCTGCTCGCACAAGCGATCGAGAAGAGCGACTCGGTCGACCCGGAGACGCTGCGCAAAACCGTCATGGAAACGGAATGGGAGCTGCCGCAGGGCAAGGTGCAGTTCGATGAGCGTGGCCAAGCGAAGGTGACCTATACGCTCATCGTCGCCAAAGGCGACACCACCGTTCCGTTGAAGTAGATCGAGTCCTGGGGCATGAACACGAGCCTGTTCTTCGGGCAGGTCGTAACCGGCCTCGTGGCCGGGGCCGGCTATGCAGTGGTGGCGGTCGGCCTGAGCTATACGCTCGGGCTTGCCCGCGTGATGAACTTCGCGTTCGGCACCTTCTACATGCTAGCGGCCTTTGCGATCCTGGTGGCAATGAACCAGCTCGGGCTTGGCTATGCACTGGCCTGCATTGCCGCGGTGGTCGTGATCACCCTCGTCGCGCTGGTGTTCAGCCGCATCGTGTTGCTTCCGGCCATGCGCATTTCCGAGCCATCGGTGATGATTGCCTCGCTGGGGGCCGGGGTGGTTCTGACCTCGCTCGCGCAGTGGCTGTTTGGAGCGGATGTTTCCTATATCGATAGTCCGCTGCTCAACAGAACCTATCATCTGGGGGTTGCCAGCTTCACGCAGCAGGCAGTTGCCACTCTGATCGCGGCACCGGTGATCGCGTTTGGCTTGAACCTGTTCATGCAGCGCTCCCTCCTCGGGCAGCGCATCCGGGCCGTGGCGGAATCACCTGAGCTTGCCGCGGCGACAGGATTGCGCACCACTTCCCTGCAGGCAGTGGCGGCGACGATCGGCATCGCGCTCGCAGCAGTCGCTGCCACAATTTACGCCCCGACTGGGGTGGTGTCGGTGTTCATGGGTGATGAGATCCTGCTCAAGGCCTTCACCATCGCGGCGATTGCCGGTGTGGGCCGGATCTGGGGCGCCGTGATCATGGGGTTTGCCATCGGCGTCTTCGAGGCGCTGGTCGGCGGGTTTATCAGTTCGGCCTATTCGACAGCCGCCATCTATCTGCTGCTCATTGGCACGCTGATCATCTTCCCAAGGGGGATTTTCAGTGGACATTAAACCTCTGCCCTTTGCGATTATCCTAGCGGTGCTGGCCGGCCTGCTCTGGATAGCGGCTCTGTGGCTGCCGACATCGCTCGCCACGCTGTTGCAGGCGACATGCATCATCGCGGCCCTTGGGCTATCGTTCCAGGTTGTGTTCACGCTGCTCGGCGAACTCAGCCTCGGTCATTCGGCGCTGTTCGGCGCTGGCGCCTATACCTATGGATATCTCGTGCTCCAGGGCGTCTCGCCCTTTGCCGCGCTGGTGGCGGCCTGCGTTGTCGGCGGGGCGACGGGCCTTGTCGTGTCCTCCGCCACTGCCAGGCTGGGCGGTGCCTATTTCGCTGTGGTCACCTATGCGCTGGCGAGCGTGATCGCTGTCATCGTATCGTCAACGGACGCGTTGGGCCACTCGGAAGGCCTCATTGGCATCGTCAGTTTCGACTTCATCGATTTCGGGCCGCGACGGGTCACACAGACCCTCATCGTCGGCGGTAGCCTGCTCATCGTGCTGGTGGCTTTCTATGCGCTATGGCGCTCGCGCTTCGGCAGCATGCTCGAGACCGTCCGCAGCGATGCCAATCTCGCTGCCGCGATCGGGCTCAATGTCCCGATGGCAACCATGGTGGCCACCACCATTTCGGGCGTGATGGCCGGTTTCATCGGGGCCGTCTATGCGCAGAATGCCCGGTTCGTCGGACCGGACGTATTCCATCTCTATTATATCGTCACGCCCCTGGCCGCCGTGGTCATCGGCGGCGGGCGCTCTTTGTTCGGTGCCCTGCTCGGGGCGATCGTGGCGGTGACATTGCCGATGAGCATGTCGTTCAGCCCGATCCTGAACCAGGTCATCAGCGGCAGCCTGATGGCGGTGTTCGCCATCCTTTTCCCCGGTGGCATCGCCGCCTTGCTAGCTCGGGTCTTCCGCTGCAAAGCCGTGGCCGCAGACGTGGCCGCGCTCGATCCGGCGGCGCTGCCCAAGATCAGGAGCAATATCCCAGCTGGCGAGAACGTCCTCGAGGCAAGTGACATTTCAGTGGCTTATGCCGGGGTGAGGGCAGTGGACCATGTCTCTCTGCGACTGCGGGCCGGTGAAATTCTCGGGCTGATCGGCGCCAATGGTGCGGGCAAGTCGTCGCTGGTCAATGCCATTGCGGGCCGTGTCAAGGCGGCCGGCGGGACCATCATAAGTGACAAGAGCCCGTTCAGCGGAAAGCCCGCCTATGCACGGGCCCGGCAGGGCCTTGCGCGCACTTTTCAGGACAATGCCGTTGTCGAAAGCTTGTCAGTCAATCAGATGCTCGATCTTGCCAGCAGTCGAGGCCGTTATCTGGCGAGCCCTGAGGGACTTAATCACGATGAGCGGCGGCAGCTCGTGGCAGCCTGCGGCCTGAGAGAGGTTGCGGATCTCCGCATCGGAGAGCTCAGCTACATGCATCGGCGCCTGGCCGCACTCGCTATCGCTCTGGCGGCCAAACCCACGGTGCTGTTCCTCGATGAAGCGACCGCCGGCCTGACGGCGGAGGAACGCAGTGCCGTAGGCGCCTTGGTGAAAGCTGTGGCGCGCCAATGGAACGTAGCGGTGCTGGTGATCGAGCACGATGTCGAGTTCGTTGCCAGCATCAGTGACCGGATCATGGTGATGGCGGAAGGAAAAATGCTCACCGAGGGTAAGGCCGAAACCGTGCTGCACGACCCGCATGTGGTGGCCTCCTATCTGGGAAGCGAGTGGAATGCTGCTGAAGCTGTCTGACATTTGGGTCCGGTACGGGCACATTTCGGCGGTGTGCGGCGTCTCGCTCGAGGTTGCCCCTGGAGAGGTCGTTTCGGTGATCGGTCCGAACGGCGCCGGCAAGACGAGCTTGCTCGCGGGCATCATGGGACTGGCGCCGCAGACCGGCAGCATCGTGCTCGACGGCGTCGCGCTCGAGCGCCGGAACAGTTCGGCACGCTCAGCGGCAGGTATCGGCTATGTGCCGACTGGCCGCGGCGTCTTCGGCACGCTGAGCGTGAAAGAGAACATCGCTGTTGCATGCAGGGGCGATTTCAAGAGGACCTGGGATCGGCTGACCGGATGGTTTCCCATCCTCGCGGGCAAAGCCGACGCCCTTGCCAGCCAGCTTTCCGGTGGGCAGCGGCAGATGGTGAGCATCGCCCGGGCGATGGCATCCGCGCCGAAGGTGCTGTTGCTGGACGAGGTCTCGATGGGACTATCGCCTATCGCCATCGGGCAGGTGCGGGAGGTCGTGGGCATTCTTGCCAGGGAGGGCGTCAGTATCGTGCTGGCTGAGCAAAATGCCTCACTGGCCATGGCGGTGAGCGATCGCTGCATGGTGCTGGTCCGCGGCGAGACCCGACTTGCTGGCACACCCGGCGAGCTGCGCAATCGGCCGGAAGTTGAGGCGCTCTATCTAGGTCGGTCGATCTAAACACGGGGAAGCAGGTGCCGGGCATGGCCGGTTTCGAGTTCGACTACGTCATTATCGGCTCAGGCGCGGCAGGTGCGGTGATCGCAAGCCGGTTATCGGAGGATCCCAGCGCGCAGGTGCTGCTCCTGGAGGCAGGCCCCGCCGCTCGAAGCCCGTTCTTTCGTATTCCCGGGCTCGGATTCTTGGTGAGCAGCAATGCCGCAAATCATTGGGGCTTCACGACCGAGCCGATTGCTGAGTTGGACAACAGACAGCTCGGCTGGCTGCAAGGCCGCGTGCTCGGCGGCTCCAGCAGCATCAACGGCATGATTTACACCCGTGGCCATAGCAGCAATTACGATCGCTGGGCAGCACAGGGCTGCACCGGTTGGAGCTTTGCCGAGCTGCTGCCATATTTCCGAAAGGCCGAAGCCAATCTGCGCGGTGCCGATACTTGGCACGGGGCCGATGGGCCTTTAAAGATCGAGCCGTCGCGCAGCCGCTTGGGCGTTTACGATGCCTTTCTCGCCGCGGTAGCAACGGCGGGCCATGCCGTGGTCGACGATCTGAACGCTGATGTGGCCGCCGGGTTCGGGCGCTACGATACCAATACGTGGAAAGGCCGGCGGATGAGCATCGCCGAGGCCTATCTGCGGCCCTCGATGCAACGTCCCAATCTCACCGTTTGGACGGAAAGTGAAGCGCTCAAGATCATCGTGGAGGGCGCGCGCGCGCGCGGGGTTCTGGTGGAGCGCGCGGGTGAACTCGTCGAGCTACGCTGCCGGCGCGAAGTGGTGCTTTCGGGTGGGGCGATCAAGTCACCTCACCTGCTGATGCTCTCCGGAATAGGGCCGGCAGACGAACTACGCCGCCACGGCATTCCGGTGATCATCGACAATCCCGCCGTCGGCGCGAACCTACAGAACCATCCCTCGTTCCGCCTGCAGTATTCGTGCAGTAAACCTGTGTCAGCGGCACTGCATCTCACCCCCCTTTCTGGTGCCCGCGCGCTGATCGACTATGCCATCTCCCGACGAGGCGTGCTCGGTGACAGCATTTTCGGCGCCGGGGGGTTCCTGTGCAGCGAGCCCGGTCTCGATATCGCTGATATTCAAGTGGTGATGGCGGGCGCGCTCATGCCCAGCCCGGCCAAGCCGAACCCGGGCTTTCGGGACATGCTGCCGAGAGAGCACGGCTTTTCGCTTATCGTCTATCAGGGCACGCCTTACAGCCGCGGCCGGGTCCGGTTGCGATCGGCGTCACCCAAGGACAAACCCATCATTGAAGCCGGCTATTTCAATGATCCGCGCGACCTGCCCATCCTGCTCAAGGGCATTCAGCGCGTGCGCGACATCGTGCGGCAAAAGCCAATGGCCGAAATCGTCCGGGCCGAGCTGCATCCGGCCCATGCCAGGAATGACGCGGAGCTTGCCACCGAGATCCGGCGCAGTACCGTCACCTCTTTCCATCAGAGTGGCACCTGCAGGATGGGAGGTGACGACGCAGTGCTTGATCCGGCGCTTCGGGTTCGCGGCATTGACGGCCTCCGGGTGGCGGATGCATCGGTGATGCCGGTCATGCCGAATGCTGCGCTTCATGCGCCGACGATCATGATTGGCGAAAAGGCGGCAAGCCTCATTTCCGGGAGGATCTGACATCGTGCGGGCAAATGCACTCAAGGCAAAATGGCAGCGTGGCGAAGTGGTGCGTAATGGTTGGCTCACGGTGTCGGCGCCTTATCTCGCCGAATTTATGGGGCATCAGGGGTTCGACTCGCTGACCATCGACCTGCAGCACGGCATGATTGGCATCGAAGGGGCGATCGCCATGCTGCAGGCGATCTCGGCCACGCCTGCCATACCGCTCGCCCGGGTCCAGAAGAGTGATCCGGCGCTCGTGATGCATCTGCTGGATGCGGGTGCCTATGGCATCATCTGCCCGAGCCTCTCGACAGTCGAAGAGGTTGAGGAGTTCGTGTCGTCCTGCCGCTATCCTCCGGTCGGGCAGAGATCGTTCGGTCCGGCACGCGGCGTATTGTATGGCGGCAGTGACTATGCAGCGCGGGCTGACGCCGAAATCCTCGCGATCGCGATGATCGAGACACGTGCAGCGGTGGAGAATATCGAAGCGATCATGTCGGTTCCGGAGCTCGATGGCGTCTATGTCGGCCCCTTCGATCTTGCCTATTCGCTGGGCACAGTGCCAAGCCTCGATCCGCAAGAGAACGAGGCGGCCGCAGCTCTCAAGCGGATCGCCCAAGTCGCTCGACAGCACGGCAAATTCGTCGGTACCCATGCGCCGCAAGCGACCATCATGGCGGCACGGCTCAAGGAAGGATACAACATGCTCACGCCCGGCAATGAGCTGAACCTGCTGGGCGCTGCCGCAAGGGCGGCATTGGCGCAGATAGACGCCGGCGGAACCGCTCGCACTTAGCGCGACAGCCTATCATCCCGCAAACGAGCTCTGGTGCGTGCCGGGAGAGCGGACTGCTGGGCCTTTGACGCCGGGCAGAGTAGCTAGCTCCGCGAGGGATGAAGACGTCGCGGGCCCGACGACCTCATAGCCAAATTTCGGATCGAGATTTTCCTCGACAATGCGCCGCAGGATCGCGAGCTGCTCGGCGTCGAAATCCTCGAGATAGCCGTGCACTTTGCCGCGCCGCACCTTGAAGGATGAGGGATCGGAAGGATCCGTCGGCCTGAGACCGGAGCTCTCGTAATAATGGGCCCGCTCGAGCCGCTGCAGGTTTTCGAAGGCGCAGAACTCAACCGCATCGCGGATCTCTTCTGCGGAAAATCTCTCACCGAGGAAATACATGACGCGGGCAAGCTCTGTCTCGGGCTCGCCGCGGATCTCCTCGTATTTCGCCAGCATCATGCCGGGATAGGTCTCAACCGCCCGCAGCCATTGGTTCTGATAGGCGATGATCGTGTGAATGCCAAAGCCCGGCTCGGTTGCAAATTCGAAGAGTGTCTTGCCTTTGGTGAGATCTTCCAGGCGATTGGACCCGCGCCGGGTCACCTGATGATATTGCGAGACAACGACATCGACGGGGTGCCGCGCGAGGAATAGCACCTTCTTGCCGCGATACATGCTCTTGTCGGGATTGAGCATGGCGACGCCGGCCAGCGGCAGACAGTCGTGATAGAAGAACATGTTCGGAATGCGCAGGTGATGGCGGTGAATATCGCCCTCGCCCATCAGCATGCCATCGCGCAGGCCATATCGCACCTGGTAGAGCCGCGTCAGCATCGCCCTGAGCCAAGTGCGGCCTGCCTTTGGGAAAGAGGCGACCACAAAATCTGCCTCGCGGATCCGCTTCTTCTCGGTCAGAACATGCCTGAAGTTCGTACGCGCCTTTTTTGACGTGGCCAGCTTGGGGACTAGACTCCAGGTGCGACGCATTGGCCAGACATCTCTCTTTGCAAATGAAGAAGATGATCACAGTCACAGCGCTATGGTGTGTTTCTAACACTGCGGTGTTGCGATCGGCAATCATCGCAATACGGAATATTGTCGGTTTGTGTGCAGAGTTTGGCGGCGTGACATGAAAGCCATATGGAGGATAAGCTGACAGATATCGTCTCGCCGACTGGCTGAGCCCTACGACTTTTCAGTACGCTCACAGATCGAGATGCGCAGAGGAATGGCCCAAAGCGGATCCTTTTCTGCAACACTGCTCATCTGTTGAGATGATCCCTCTTTCTCTCTACTATCCCGATCAAGGTAAAAGCCTGCCCACCGCTTGGGTCGGACGGGCGCCGGAGGGGGATAGGGAAAGCGGATGTTGAACAGCAGCTTGCGGAATATCAGCCTTGATGACGCGCTTGACCAGGCGGAACGCCGCTATCGCGACAGCAACCCGAAAAGCGCCGAGCGCCATGAGGCCGCGGCACGGACCATGCCCGGCGGCAATACCCGCACGGTTTTGCATTATACGCCCTTCCCCGTGGCAATCGTACGGGGCGAGGGCGCCAGGATCACCGACCTCGACGGCCATACCTATACGGACTTCCTGAGCGAATATACCGCCGGCCTCTATGGTCATTCGAATGAGGTCATCGCGGCTGCGGTCCGCGAGGCCTTGGCGAATGGCGTGGTTCTCGGCGGCCCCAATGCCTATGAGGCGCAGCTTGCAAAGCTGCTATGTGACCGCTTCCCCTCATGCGACAAGGTGCGCTTCTGCAATTCAGGCACAGAAGCCAATGTCAACGCGATCGGCCTGGCCAGGGCGGTGACGGGACGCAGCGACGTCATGATCTTCGCCAGTGCCTATCATGGTGGTGTGCTGAGCTTTTCCGGCGGCGGCTCGCCGATGAACGTGCCGTTCCCGTTCATGACCGCCACCTATAATGATGTGGAGGGCACCCGCGCCCTGCTGCGCGAGCACGGGCAGCGGCTGGCAGCGGTCATTCTCGAGCCGATGATGGGATCCGGCGGGGCGATCCCGGCGACCCTCGAATTCCTCACGATGCTGCGGGAAGAAACGGAAGCGCGCGGCATTGCTCTGATTTTCGATGAGGTGATGACCTCGCGACTCTCACCCGGCGGCCTGCAAGCCAAGACCGGTGTCATTCCCGATCTCACGAGCTTCGGGAAATATGTGGGCGGCGGCCTGACCTTCGGCGCGTTTGGCGGCAAGGACCGCTTCATGGAGCGGTTGAACCCGTTCCGTGGAGATGCACTCACCCATTCCGGCACCTACAACAACAATGTGCTGACGATGGCGGCGGGGCTGGCGGGCTTGTCGCAAGTCTACACCGCCGATGTGGCCGAGGCGTTTACCGCGCGCGGCGAGCGCCTGAAAGCATCCCTCAACGAGGTGGCCGGAAAGCGCGGCGTGCCCGTGCAGGTGACGGGCATCGGCACCATCCTGTGCGTTCATTTCACGGATAAGCCGATCAAGTCTCCGGCCGACGTGCCGCCGGTTGATCCCAAGCTGCGCGCCTTGTTCCATCTGGAGATGATGGAACGTGGCTACTACATGGCGCGCCGCGGGTTCATCAGCCTCTCGCTTCCCTTGACCGATGCGGACTATGAGGGCTTCGTTGCCGCCTTCGACGATGTGATCACGCTCGTGCAGCCCTATTTCACGGAATGACCTGGGGAGTGATCGGCGGACGCGCCACATGCGGCTAAGGCGGTGATTTTGCTGGATGCGCTTTGCATCCGTGCGACAATCGAACAAGATTGCGTCGAAGCAGGACAACCAGCGATGCCTGCTCGCCGGAGAAACGCCCAATGCTGTTTGCGCCCAAGACCGATCTTGAAACGCATATTGTTTCGAACCAGCCGCCCGAGCTTGTGGACCGGAACCTGTTTACGTCTGACCCGGTGTTCCGGTCTGCTGCGCTGCGCGAGGGTGGGGATTGGCTAGAGCAGCCACTCTCAGCGCTTGGCCGCAAGGCCGGGTCGGAAGAGGTGTTGAACTGGGGCGTCGCGGCCAACCGCTTTCCGCCGGAGCTGCGCGCCTTCGATCGCTTCGGGCGGCGTATCGATGAGGTGAGCTTCCATCCCGCCTATCACGCGCTCATGGACCTCGCCATGGCGCATCGGATCCATGACATCGCATGGACGGCGAACCGGCCGGGCGGGCACGTGGCGCATATGGCGCTGCTGGCCCTGTTCACCCAGGCTGAAGCGGGCGTGATGTGCCCGATCAACATGACCTATGCGAGCGTGCCGGCGCTGCGACGTGAGCCGGAGATCACCGCAGCCTGGACAGACAGGCTGCTGGGCGGCTCGTATGATCCCGATCTGCGGCCGATTTCGGAGAAGAGCGGCATCACCATCGGGATGGCGATGACCGAGAAACAGGGCGGCAGCGATGTCCGGGCCAATGAGACACGCGCCTATCCGATCGAGGCGCATGGGCGAGCCTTCTCGCTCTATGGCCACAAGTGGTTCTGCTCGGCACCAATGAGCGATGGCTTCCTGACCTTGGCGCAGACGGAGAATGGCCTGAGCTGCTTTCTGGTGCCGCGCATCACGCCGGATGGTGAGCGCAACGGCATCCAGCTCATGCGCCTCAAGGACAAGCTCGGCAATCGGTCCAATGCATCGGCTGAGATCGAGTATCATGAGGCCTATGCAGAGCTGCTGGGCGAGGAAGGCCAGGGCGTCAAAGTGATCATCGACATGGTGCATCACACGCGGCTTGGCACTGTCGGCAGCACCCTCGGGATCATGCGAATGGCCTTCGCCCAGGCTCTGCATCATGTGCAGCACCGGCGTGCATTTCAGAAACATCTGATCGATCAGCCGGCCATGCGCGCGGTGATCGCCGACCTCGCCTTGGATTATGAGGCGGCCGTGCTTCTGGCCATGCGCACTGCCCGCAGTTTCGATGCAGCCGACGAGGAGGGTCGCGCCTTTGCCCGCCTGTCGGTCGCATTGGCCAAGTTTCTGCTCACGAAGCGCAATCCGAACTTCGTCTATGAATGCATGGAATGCCTGGGGGGCATTGGATATATCGAGGAGGGGCCGATGCCCCGGCTCTATCGCGAGGCGCCGGTCAATGCGATCTGGGAAGGATCGGGCAATGTGATCGCGCTCGACATCTTGAGGACATTGGCGCGGGAGCCGGCCGCGGGCCAGGCCTATATGAGCGAGATCGCCAAGGCACGCGGCGGCAATCGATATCTCGATCATTCAGCCGACGAGCTGGCCGGCCGGCTCGGCAAGGGCAGCGTTGCAGAGGGCGATGCCCGGGCCATTGCCGAGCAGCTTGCCCTGGTGCTCCAAGCCGCGCTGATGGTGCGGCACGCGCCGCCGCCGGTGGCCGATAGTTTCTGTGCAGGGCGCTTGGGTCCCGACCGGCATCTCTGCTATGGCGCCAATGCCGGTCTGATCGATGGGCATGCCATCATCCTTCGTCATATGGCCTGACAGGGGTCAGGCGCCGAAGCGCGGCTCCGGCACGCCGCTGATGCCGAGATCGTAGATTGCAAACAGGCTGCCGCGGAGCACGCCATCGCCGGGAAAGCGCGGCAGCGGCGGTTTGGCCATGCTGGTGATGTAGAGGATGTCGAGCTTTGGACCGCCAAACATGCAGCTCGTTACCTTCTTGACCGGCATTTCGATGACACGCTCGATCCTGCCTTCGGGATCATAGCGGATCACCTTGCCGTCATAGACCTGGGCGTTCCAGAGACAGCCCTCGGCATCGACGGTTGAGCCATCGGCAGCCCCTCCGCGCGAGGTGTCAATCTTGGTGAAGGTGCGCCGGTTCGCGACATTGCCGGTGGCGAGGTCGTAATCATAGGCCCAGATCTCGCCGGACCAGGAATCGGCGAAATAGAAGGTGCGGCCATCCGGGCTCCAGCATGGACCATTGGAGACGATGATGCCGTCGTCGAGCTTATGGAGGGAGAAATCCGGATCCAGCCGGTAGAGAGCGCCATTTGGCCCTTCCTCCTGGGTGTCCATGGAGCCGCAGACAAAGCGGCCATGCTTGTCCACCTTGCCGTCATTCAGCCGGTTGTTGTCCTTGCCCGGCTCGGGATCGGTGATCAGATGTACATCGCCAGTGGTGAAATCGAGCAAATGAAACCCGTTGGCGAGCGCCACCACGGCGCCATTGCCATCCTTGCGCAAGGCCATTGAGCCGATCTTCTCCGGCACATCCCAGGCGCGGATCTCGCGGCCGTCGAAGGTTGAGCGGAACACGCGGCCATCGAAGCTGTCGATCCAGTAGAGGCGTTCCTGCTCGGGATCCCAGAGCGGTCCTTCACCAAGCGTGGTCTTCACATCGGCGACGACTTCAATGCGCATTCCTTGTCCTCCCATCGGTAATGTCAGCCCGCGAAACGATGCTCGGGCCGGCCGCGCACGCCCAGACCATAGACCGCGAAGAGGCAGCCCGCCTCGCGCTCGCGATGATATTCATTGCCCATCGGCCGCGCCATCGAGGTGACATAGGCGATATCTAGGTTAGGACCGCCAAAGGTGATACTGGTGGCCGATTGCACGGGGAGGCCGACAATCCGATCGACCACGCCATTGGGGTCGAAACGGATCAGCCGGCCGGAATAGACCTCGACGCTCCACAGAAACCCTTCAGCATCAACCGTCGCGCCATCCGGCAAGCCGCGCAACTTGTCGAACGTGGTGAAGACGCGGCGGGATGTGACAGCGCCGGTCTCGAGATCATACCCATAGGCATAGATGGTGCGGATGGTGGTGTCGGCGAAATAGAGAGTGTCGCCGTCGGGGCTCCAGCAAGGGCCGTTCGAACAGATGATGCCGTCATCCAGCACGTGCAGCGACAGGTCGGGATCGAGCCGGAACAGCTTGCCCACGGGGGCTTGTTCCTGAAAGTCCATCGACCCGCAGATGAAACGCCCGTAAGGGTCGACCTTGCCGTCATTGAGGCGCGGACGCAGCTCACCGGGATGGGTCTCGTTGATGCGGGTGACCTCGCCGCTTTCAAAATCAAGGAAATGAAACCCCGATTTGAGTGCGAGGAGAGCACCGCGCCCGTCCTTCCGCAAGGCGAGCGATCCGATCGGCTCAGGCAGGCTCCAGCGCTTGCGGTCGCCCCCGCCCGGGTCCATGCGGTAGACTGCCGGACCATAGCTGTCGATCCAATAAAGGCGCTCATGGCCGACATCCCATAGCGGGCCTTCACCGAGGCTGTCGCGCTGGTCCCCAAGCTGTTCGATGCGGATCATGGATGGGCTTCCCGTCAGGTGCCGATATCGGTTGCGGCCTTGCGCTTGTGGGCGGCAAGCGCCATGAGGCGGCGGTCGCGCCAGACCTGCCGCTCATGCAGATCTGCCGAGGGCAGCACCTGGCGGCGCTCGCTTTCGATCTGGTCGAGCACGGGGCCAAGCCAGTCCGCCCGCCGCTGCATCTGATTGAAGAGGTTTTGATATAGGCCGTTATAGCGCTCCACGTAATCGCGAACGCCGCCGGGGGCGTTGAGATCGATGGTCTCGAACGGGCCCATGAATGACCAGCGCAGCGCCAACCCCTCGCGAATGCCGATATCGACATCCTCAACCGAGGCATAGCCATCGGCCACCAGGCGGAAGGCCTCTTCGAGAAGCGCACCTTGCAGCCGGTTCATGACAAAGCCATCAAGCTCGCGCTTCATGACGATCGGCGCCTGGCCGGCGGAGACGAGTAGCGCGCGGGTCTGTTCCACGACCTCAGGATCCGTCCAGGGGGAGGGTACGATCTCCGCGGCGGGGATCAGATAGGGCGGGTTGATGGGGTGAACCACCAAGCAGCGGTGACGGCCGGGCAGCGATTCGGTGAAGGATGATGGCAGCAGGGCCGAGGTCGAACTGGCGACGACCGCGGTCTTCGGGGCGAGGCGGTCGAGCTCAGCAAATACGGCTTGCTTCACCTCGAGACGTTCCGGCGTGTTCTCCTGGATATGATCGGCCCCAGCGAGCGCCGTCTCGATCTGGTCGGTTACCGAAATGCGGGCGAGCAGCTCTTCCGGCGCAGAGCCGTTGAGCAGATTATTGGCGGCAAGGTCGGGCAGGACCGAGGTGATGTAGTCTACGGCCTGGGCTGCGGCGCCCGCTGCTGTGTCCCACAGAACGACGGAATGACCGGCGCGGGCGAAGGTGATCGCCCAGGCGCGACCGATCAGACCTGTGCCGATGATGGTGATATTGGGCATGACGGGGCCTCACAAAGTTTCGACATTGCCGTCGACACCGATCGACTGCCCGGAAATATTGCGACCTGCATCGGAGAGAAGAAAGGCCGTCATTGCGGCCACGTCCTGCGCGGTCACCATGCGGCGCAGGGAAACCCGCTCGAGATATTTCGCCTCCATTTCCGCATAGGGGATGCCGAGCTGCTGGGCTCTCGCACGGATGACGCCCTCCATGCGGGGGCCCTCGACGATGCCAGGCAGGAGCGCGTTCACCCGGATATTCTGCGGTCCGAGCTCCTTGGCGAGGCTTTGGGTGAAGCCGATGACACCGAATTTCGCAGCCGAATAGGGGGTGCGATAGGCATAGCCGTGGCGCCCGGCGGCGGAGGACATGTTCACGATGGAGCCGCCGCCTGCAGCGAGAAGCATGGGAACGGCAAGCCGCGCGCAGAGGAACTGGCCAACAAGGCAGATCTCGATGCAGCGGCGCCAATCGGCGGGATCGAGCTCATCCACCCGTCCGGTAGGACCGGCGATGCCCGCGTTGTTGATGAGGGCGTCGAGACCCCCGAGCCCTTTGTTCACGGCATCGAACATGCGATCGACGTCTGCCTCGCTGGACACATCCGCCTTGATGCGGCCTGCATTGGGAAAGCGCGATGCGAATGCGTCGAGTGCTTGATCCGAGACGTCGCAGACAAACACCCGGGCGCCGTGGCTGATCAAACGTTCCGCGATCGCAAGGCCTATACCGCCTGCCCCGGCCGTGATCAGCACACGCTGGCCCGCAATACCGTGACCGAGATCTGTTTCAACCATCGTTCATCCTTCCAACCACAATCAGGCGCGCTTCTCACGCAGCGCTATGACCGCGCCCAGCACCACGAGGCCGTATATGATCGCGCGGGTCGCATAGGGGAGATTGCTGCCGGCCAGCAGCGTCTGAAGCGCGGTCAGCAGCAGCACGCCGCCGAGCATGCCGAGATAATGGCCGCGCCCGCCGGTGATGAGGGCGCCTCCGACGACGACCACGGCGATCGAGGGCAGCAGGTATTCATCGCCCATGCCAAGGCTGGCCTGGCCGGAAAAGCCGGTGAGCATCGCGCCCACCAGACCTGCGCAGAAGGCGGAGAGCACATAGACCCCGATGAGGGTGCGGTCGACCGCTATACCGGAGAGCCGCGCGACACGAAGCCCGTTGCCAATGCCATAGATGCGACGTCCGAAGGGTGTTCGCGAGAGCAGCAGCACTGCAAGTGTCGCGAAGATCACAAGGAACAGCACCACCGGTGTTACAAAGCCGCCAAGCCGCGCGGTCATGAACCCGCGCAGCAGGGGCGACGAGAAGCCGGCCGGTGTGCCACCGGAATAGAGCAGCGCGATGCCCTGGAGAATGCCGTTGGTGGCGAGGGTCATCACGATTGGTGAGAGACCAAGCACGACGATGCCGATGCCATTCACCAGCCCGATAAAGCAGGCGATGAGCAGGACGAGGGGCAGGGCATAGATCAGCGCGGCGTCCGACCCTTGCACCATGCCGGCAAGCAGGATGCCGCACAGGCCAATGGTCCAGGGAAGCGACAGATCAAGCCCGCCGGTGAGAATGACGGCGCCCTGTCCCAGGGCGAGCACGGCGAGAAAGCTCGACAGAACGAAGAGGGAGTTCCAGTAGCTCCAGCTGAAGGCTGCCCGTCCGAGCCAGATCTCGGTCGCGAGAATGATTAGGGCGAGACAGATATAGGCGGGCAGCGCGAATTTCAGTGTCTCGGCATGGCGCGTCCAGAAGGAAGGCTTTAAGGGCGTATCACGGGGGGCATTTGCCGCGGCAGGCATTGATAGGCGCTTGTCGTCGCGGCCAAGCTGGTGGGGCAGGGTGCCCGCACGCCAGGCGGCAAAGCGCTGGGCGGCACCGCGCAGGTGCTTTGCTAAGACGGAGTCCCGGCTCACCGAGGCGGCGAGCACGGCGAGGATCAGGATCAATCCTTCGGCGATGGTCGAGTAATAGGCCGAGACGTTCAGCACGAGGAGAATGTTCACCACGATCATCAGGATATAGGCGCCGAAGATCGAGCCGATGGCGCTTCCCTGGCCACCACCGAGCCTCGTTCCCCCGACGACCACCGCGGCAAAGACCGAGAGCAGCATCGGGTTGCCGACGAGCGGGTCGCCTGATCCGGTCTGCGCGCTGATGAACACGCCGGCCAGACCATAGAAGGCGCCGGCCAGAACATAGGTGGCAAAGAGCACGAGGCGGATGGAAACGCCGGCCGAGCGCGCCGCTTCGGCGTCACTGCCAATGGCATAGAGCGCCGTGCCATAGCGCGTGCGCCTAATCCAGAGCCAGAACAGGATCACGACCCCGAGCAGCACGAGGGGCATGGGCAGCCAGTTCGGGATGGCATCGCCCATATAGAAGCCGCCAAGACTGGGCGAGACGAAGCCGCCGGGCTTGTCCATGACCAGAAGTGTAATGCCCTGGAGGATGAACATGGTCGACAAGGTCACCACGATCGGCTGCAGCCGCAGGAAGGCGATGAAGAAGCCGTTGAATGCACCGGTCGCCATGCCGACGGCGATCCCGACCAAGGTCCACCAGGCCACTGACGCTTCGGGCGCGGTCATGTCCATGCTGGAGGCGAGCACGACATTGACCAGAGAGATCACAGCTCCCGCGGAGAGGTCGAAGCCCCCGGAGAGGACGACGAAGGTCTGGCCGACCGCAGCCAGCGCCAGGGTTGCGCCACCGCTTGCAAGGAAACTCACGTCGAAATAGGTGAGCGGTCCGGCATTGATCCAGTCGACCGCGATGAACAGGGCAATGAAGACCGCAATCGCCGTGACGAGCCCGCGATGGCGCTTGACATGTTCGAGCCACGGCATCGGCTGAGACTGATGGCGGCCGAGACCGGCGGCGTGCGATGTTTCCACGCTCATGGAACGAGGCCCGCTTGTGCGACAGCACCGCGTGCCGGTGCGCTCGCCTGATTGGCTGCCGGTATTGTGCCGCCCAAAGCCGGGCGCATGATCGCTTGTTCCGTCAGCTGGTCGCCAGCGACCTCGGCGACGATACGTCCGCCATAGAGCACGAGCACGCGATCACAGAGATGAACGAGCTCCGGTGCCTCGGTCGAATGGAACAGAATGGAGCCTCCGGCGGATACGAAGTTGCGCATCAGGATGTAAAGCTCATGCTTGGTGCCGACGTCGATGCCGCGGGTGGGGTCAAAGAGAAGCAGGATACGGCTTTCCGCCAGCAGCCATTTGGCGATGGCGATCTTCTGCTGGTTGCCTCCCGAGAAGGATTTCACCGATGTCCATAGGGCGCGTCGATCAACCTCGACCGCATCGAACACCTTCTCCACGGCCGCCGTTTCACGAGCCGTATCGATCAAGCCGGCCTGGCTGAAGCGGTCGATGACCGGCAGGCTCGCATTGTGGCGCCCGTTGAGCTTGAGAAAGAGGGCCTCCGTCTTGCGATCCTCGGGCACGAGGCCGATGCCAATGCTGCTGCGGATCGCGTCCTGCGGAGAGGCGATCGTCACGGGCTTGCCGTCGACCCGCAGGGTGCCGGAGTGAATGTCGGCCATGCCGAAACAGGCAAGAAACAGGTCCTGCTGCCCCATGCCTTGCAGGCCCGCGATGCCGAGGATCTCGCCACGCCGGAGCGAGAAGTTGATACCTGCGAGCTTCTCCCCGGCGGAGAGATTGCTGGCGCCCAGCACTTCCGGTGCGGGTGTGGCAGGTTGCGGCGGACGGGCAGGGAAGGTCTGCGCAAGGGAGCGCCCGACGATCATCTCGATCACGTCTTCTTCGCGATAATCGGCAGCGGGCCCTGTCGTGATGTGACGGCCATTGCGCAGAATGGTCAGGTGATCGCAGAAGGCGCGCACCTCGCGCATGCGATGCGAGATGAACACAATCGTGGTGCCCTGGGCCTTGAGCCTGGCGATGATCTCGCCCAGCCAGTCGACGTCCTTGCCTGCAAGGGATGAGGTGGGCTCATCGAGCAAGAGGATGCGCGGCTTCCGCGAGATCGCCCGCGCAATCTCGATCTTTTGCTGAAGGGCAAGGTCGAGCCCACCTGTCTCGCGCCAGAGTTCAACCGTGATGCCGAGTTCCGCCAATTGCGCCTGCACCTTTTCGCGGGCAGATCGCCTGCGGATCATGCCGGTAACGCCTTGCGGCGCGTAGGGCAGGAGCATGTTGTCGAGCACGGTGAGATCGGGTACCAGCGTCATTTCCTGGAACGCGGTCTGGATGCCGTGTTCATGGGCCGTGCGCGGGGATTTGAGCCGGACAGTCGGCCCGAAAATATTGAAATGTCCGCTGTCAGGCTCGATCAAGCCGGAGAGCAGCTTGACCAGGGTGGATTTTCCCGCGCCATTTTCACCGAGCAGAGCATGAACCGTGCCCGGCTCGATGTCGAAGCTGACATCAGCGAGCGCCACCGTCGGCCCGTAGGCCTTGGTGACATTCTCGACAGAAACAGCCGGCTGCACTCGCGCGGACATCGGCACTTGCTCTCCAGGTCGTTTCGATAAGCCTCGCGGCCGGCAGGCTCGCCTAGCAGGTCTTTGCAGGTTGCCTGCCGGAGGGCTTACTCCTCGGGCTGTCCGACTAGGGCGGCGTTCAGGCCAACCTCAGGGGTTTCCTCGGAAAAGATCGAGGCGAACCAGCCGGGATTGGCGACGATGGATGGTTGGAAGGCGTTGCAGCCCTCCTTCATCTCCTGCCAGGTGCCGACCTTGCAGAGCTTGATGGTCTCATTGGTCACCAGCGGCAATGGCAGAGTGGTCTTTTTCGGGATTTCCTTGCCTTCGAGCGCTTGGACGGCAAGCTTCAGAGCAAGCGCGCCGGAATAAGGCGGGGACGCATAGGAAATGCGCGGCGCATTCATTGGGGCGTAGGGCGAGGAGGCGCCTTCGACCTCGGTGTCGGCCGGAAGCATCTGCACGCGTCCACCATTGGATCCTTCGCCGGCGCAGGGCAGCAGCTGGTCGGGCTTGCGGCCCGCTTCAAGCTGCATGGCATTGGCCGTGTAGCAGCCGACCTGCATCCAAAGGCCGTCGATCGAGTCCCAATTGTGGGTGGCGAGGATCTTCGAAAGCTCAGTGCGGGCGACCGCCTGGCTCCACATGCCCACAGCCTCGGCCACGATCTTGATGTCGGGATGCTTCGCAAAAACCTCCTTGGCGGCCTTGGTGCGCAGCGTATCGACGGAGGTTCCGGGCACGCCAGTGATCAGCACGATATTGCCCTTGCCGCCGAGCTTTTCCGCCAGCCATTCAGCGGTTTTGCGACCCGCCTCTTCCTGATCGATCGTAACGTTGTAGGCGCAGGGCTCGGTGATCTCGGCGTCATAGGCGAAGATCTTCACGCCCTTGTCGCAGGCGTTCTTGACGACCTGGTTCAGAGCGGTGGGCGAGATCGGGTAAACGACGATGGCCTTGGCGCCCGCCTGAACCATGGCATTGATCTGCTGGATCTGCCGCTGTGCATTGGGGCCGGCAACCTGGATCTGCAGGTCGATCTTATCGGCCATGCTCGGATGGGCCGCCATGGCTTTGACCATGTTCGCGGCCTCTGCCTGCCAGTCATTGCCGATATAGCTCATGCTCAGGAAGACCTTGTGCTTCTCCTGAGCCTGCAGGCCCGCGGCCGTGGCCAAAACCAATGCGCTCGCAAATGCAGTGCGCAGAAACGCCTTCCCAAGCATGTCGTCCCTCCAAACCGTTTCTCGTTTTTTATGATCATAGATCATAGATCAAATTCGGTGCAAGGGGGCTTGCGCCGGGCTATAAGCTTTGCGAGAAGCGAAGGTGGTCGAGGCCCAAATGTCCGAGGAAACGCTGCTCAAGTCCGATTTTCAGGTGGTCCCCCTCAGCAGGGATACGCTGCAGGAGCGAGTGTATCGGCAGGTTTCAGACCTCATCCTCGATGGACAGATCGCACCGGGGCAATTGGTGACGATCCAAAGCCTGGCCGACAGTTTCAAAGTGAGCGCAACGCCGGTCCGTGAGGCTCTGAAGCGTTTGGCGGCAGCTGGCGCGCTCACGCTGGTGACTGGGCGGGCGATGGGCATCCCGCGGCTCAGCCTCGACAAGCTGACGGATTTGAAGCGGGTCCGTGAAGAGGTCGAAGGCGTGGCGGTCGAATGGGCCGCGCGGAACCGAACCAGTGCCGATCTCGCGGAGCTGGAGCGGCTGGATGCGCGGCTGGAAAAGGCGGTCGCGCAGAATGACATCTCGGCCTATCTGCGCTCGAACCGCGCCTTTCATTTCGCCAGCTACAGGGCATCGCAATCCCCCACTCTGGTGGCGATGATCGAGACGCTCTGGCTCCAGATCAGCCCCTATTTCAACCTGCTGCGGGAATCGAACAATTACGCATCGTCGAATGAGCAGCACCGGGCGCTGTTCCTCGCCATCAAGATGCAGGATTCGGTGGCCGCGAAGGCTGCTCTGCGCGCCGATATCGAAGGCGCCTACGCCATTCTCTCCCATATGCTGCAGGGCTGAGACCGGGCCGGACCGGGCCCGGAAATTTGACCTCGGCGCATTGAGACGCTAACATTGTTGGAGTGGTCCTGGATAATTCCAGAGACCAGCCAGCCTTATTTGCGCGATCCCGGCCTCTTTCGAGCCAAATCCCAACTGGATCGTCACAATCGGAACCATTTGGCGTCGCCAGATCTTCTGTGATCGACGGGGCCCGTCCGCTTAAACTCGTCCATTTTTCTTTTTGTGCAGGAGGTTCAGCAGGAATGTGCGGTATATGTGGCGAAATAAGCTTCGACAATCGGCCCATACCGCTCACCTCCCTCGACAAAATGACCGCCGCGCTGGAACGGCGCGGGCCTGATTCACAAGGCGTGATTGCGCGCGGACGCTGGGGGCTAGGTCACCGCAGGCTGCAGATCATCGATCTCTCGCCACGCTCCGAGCAGCCGATGACGGATCCCGATCTCGGCCTCAGCATCGTGTTCAATGGCTGCATCTACAATTATCGCGAGCTGCGCGAAGAGCTCGAGGGCAAGGGCTATCAGTTCTTCTCGCGCGGCGACACCGAGGTGGTGTTGAAGGCCTATCATGCCTGGGGCGAGCGTTTCGCTGAACGGCTGACGGGCATGTTCGCGATCGCCATCATCGAGCGCGAAAGCGGGCGGCTGGTGCTGGCGCGCGACCGGCTGGGCATCAAGCCGTTGTACTTTGCCGAAACCGGTGATGGGTTGCGGTTCGCCTCTTCCCTGCCGGCCCTGCTTGCCGCGGACCGGAAGGCGATCGATGCCACCATCGATCCGGCCGCGTTTCAGTTCTACATGAGTTTTCATGCGGTGGTGCCCGCGCCCTATACAATCCTCAAGGGTGTGCGCAAGCTGCCAGCGGCGACCGTGCGCATGATCGAGCCCGATGGCGCCTCGCACGATCTCACCTATTGGACGCTGTCCTTCGAACGCTCGGCGGCGGATGTGGAGCGGCCGGCGGAGGAGTGGCGGGAGATGCTGACGGCCTCGCTCAAGGAAGCGGTGCGCCGGCGGATGATTGCCGATGTGCCGGTTGGGGTGCTGCTGTCCGGTGGGGTTGATTCGAGCCTGATCGTCGGACTTCTCGACCGTCTCGGGCAGAGCGGGCTCAAGACCTTTTCCATAGGTTTCGAGGCGGCCAATGAAGAATCGGGAGATGAGTTCGTCTATTCCGACCTGATCGCCAAGCATTTCGGCACGGATCACACGAAGATCTTCGTGCCCTCAGACCGGTTGCTCTCGGCCCTGCCGGCGACCATCAAGGCCATGTCCGAACCCATGGTCTCCTATGACAATGTCGCCTTCTACATGCTGTCACAGGAAGTGGCTAAGCACGTGCGGGTTGTGCAGAGCGGGCAAGGGGCGGATGAGGTGTTCGGGGGATATCACTGGTATCCACCGCTGGCCAATTCCAACGCGCCGGTCGATGACTATGCCAGGGCGTTTTTCGACCGCGATCACGCGACCTTCGCCCGTCATGTCGCGCCTGCCCTCGTCAATGGTGATGTGGCGCGCAGCTTCGTTGAGGAGCATTTCGCAATACCGGGTGCCACTGACGCCGTGGACAAGGCGTTGCGTCTCGATACGACCGTCATGCTGGTCGATGATCCGGTGAAGCGCGTCGACAACATGACCATGGCGGCCGGGCTTGAGGCGCGTGTGCCGTTTCTCGATCATGAGCTGGTGGAGCTGGCGGCGCGTATCCCCAGTGGTCAAAAGCTCAGGGATGGCGGCAAGGGCATCCTCAAGGACGTGGCTCGCACGGTCATTCCTTCCGAGGTGATCGACCGGCCCAAGGGCTATTTCCCGGTTCCGGCTCTGAAATATTTGGACGGTCCCTACCTCAACCTCGCGCGAGAGGCGCTTACCTCCGATGCCGCCCGGCAACGGGGCCTGTTCCGCGAGGATTACCTGAAGGCTTTGTTCGAGAATCCGAAGGGGCACATCACGCCGCTGCGTGGATCGGAACTGTGGCAGGCCGCGTTGCTCGAATTGTGGCTGCAAGCCAACGCCATCTGACAAAGAGTGTGACAATGATGATGGGTGAACAGAAGAGGCGCGGCCGGAAGAACTGGTCGCGCGCCCTGATGGCGCATCGCATGCATCGCCTGCGCGATAGCAGCATGATGCCGCCGCTCGATCGAGGACCTCAGGATGGCCCAAAGAATGCCACGCTCGATTGCGGCTGGGGACGGCTTTTGTTCGCGCCGACCTTCGAGTCGGCGGAAGCGCTCGTTGACAGCCTGCGACAAGAGAAGCCTGAGCAGCGGGATATCGTGATCTATATCCGCGATCCCCATGTGGTGGTGGCAGCCGCCCCGCAGGAGCTGTTCCTGGATCCCTCGCATACCTATCGGCTGGATCTTGCCACTTACCGGCAAGCGGCAAGTCGGCCGCGCGGATTCGTGGTGCGACGGCTGGCTTCGCCGGAAGATGCGGATGCAGTGAACAGCATCTATCTGCAGCGGAAAATGGTGCCCGTGCCGCCGGAATTCTTCCTCGCGCGCGGGCGCAGAGACCGGGCGCTGATTCATCTGGTTGCGGAAGATACCGATACCGGCCGGGTGATCGGGACAGTGACCGGCGTCGATCATGCCCATGTCGGCGGCACGAAATCGGCCGATCGCATTGAAGGTTCCTCGCTCTGGTGCCTGGCTGTGGACCCACAGGCGACCCGGCCTGGCATCGGCGAGGCGCTGGTGCGCCATCTGGCAGCGCATTTTCAGGCACGCGGTGCACCTTGGCTCGATCTCTCTGTGCTCCACAACAATGCGCAGGCGATCGCACTTTATGAGAAGCTTGGCTTCGTGCGCGTGCCGTGCTTTGCGGTCAAACGGAAGAACCCTATCAACGAGGCCCTGTTCGCGCCGCCGCCCCCCGACGAGGCACGGCTCAATCCTTACGCGCGGCTGATCGTGGACGAGGCGCGGCGGCGCGGCATCCTGGTTGAGATCACGGATGCGGAGGCAGGATTCTTCCGCCTTACGCATGGTGCCCGCTCCATTCATTGCCGAGAGAGCCTCAGTGAGCTGACCTCGGCGGTGGCGATGTCGATCTGTGACGACAAGACCGTGACGCGACGCGTGGTGTCGAGGGCAGGCGTGCGCGTGCCGGACCAGATCCTGGCCGGTGATATGGAGGCGCTCGAGAGCTTCCTTGCCAAGTATGAGCAGGTGGTGGTGAAGCCGGCCCGAGGTGAGCAGGGCAAAGGCGTCGCGGTGGGGCTCAGCGATTTCGAAGCGGTTCTGGCGGCCATCGAACGGGCGCGCGCCTTCAGCGATCAGGTCGTGATCGAGGAATTCGTCGAGGGCCAGGATCTGCGGCTGGTCGTGATCGACTACAAGCTGGTGGCGGCAGCGATCCGGCGTCCGGCCCATATCATGGGGGATGGCATGACGAGCGTGCGCGACCTGATCGAACGGCAAAGTCGGCGGCGAGCCGCAGCCACGGGTGGTGAGTCGCGCATTCCCATCGATGATGAGACGGAACGCTGCCTTGCCAAGCTCGACCTGACGCTCGACAGCGTGCCGGAAGCCGGGCGCGAGGTCACCGTGAGGCGAACCGCCAATCTGCACACCGGCGGCACGATCCATGATGTCACCGATCACGTTCATCCTGATCTGGTGGATGCGGCGGTGCGTGCAGCCCGCGCGATCGAGATTCCGGTCACGGGAATTGATTTCGTGGTCAAGAGCCCCTACGAGTCGGACTATGTGTTCATTGAAGCCAATGAGCGGCCAGGCCTTGCCAATCACGAGCCACAACCGACGGCTCAGCGCTTCATCGACCTGTTGTTCCCGCACTCGATGCCGGCTTCTGCCCGGGCGTCCTGGACTGGAGAGATATGCCCCGGATGAGAATTGACGTTGAGTATCTTGCGGAGGTGCTGAAGCATCTGCTCGAGATACCAAGTCCCTCCAGCTATACGGATAACGTTGTCCGCGCGTGCTGCGAGGAGCTCGCATCGCTCGGCGTTCCATTCGAGATCACCCGTCGCGGGGCCATTCGCGCCCTCGTCCGCGGCAAGCATCGCCGGCCTGCCCGCGCACTTGCCGCTCATCTCGACACGCTCGGCGCGCAGGTCCGGGCGCTGAAGGACAATGGCAGGCTCTCGCTCGTCTCGGTGGGCACATGGTCGGCGCGTTTCGCGGAAGGCGCCCGGTGCACCATTTTCAGCGAGCGGGGCACCTATAGGGGAACGATTCTGCCGCTGCTTGCCTCAGGCCACACTTTCGGTGATGCGGTCGACACGCAGCCGACCGGGTGGGACCATGTCGAGCTCCGCGTTGATGCCTATGCCAGCAATGAGAAGGATCTCTCAGCTCTCGGGATCGCGATTGGCGATATCGTGGCGATCGATCCGCAGCCGGAGTTTCTGGACAATGGCTTCATCGTCTCCCGCCATCTCGACGACAAGGCCGGGGTGGCTGCCATGCTCGCCGCGCTCAAGGCCTTGAGGGAGGCACGTAAAGTACCGCCCGTCGATACGTTCTTCGTTTTCACCATTTCCGAGGAGGTGGGAGTTGGGGCTGCGGCGGTGCTCACCGGCGATATTGCCTCGATGGTCACCATCGACAATGGAACCACGGCCCCAGGCCAGAACAGCCGCGAGTTCGGCGCGACGATCGCCATGGCCGATATGAGCGGGCCATTCGACTATCACCTAACGCAGAAGCTGATTCGGCTTTGCCAGGACAACGATATTCGCTTCCAGCGGGATGTGTTTCGGTTCTATCGCTCCGATAGCGCATCCGCCATCGTGGCCGGTCACGACGTGCGCACCGCGCTGGTCACATTCGGCGTCGATTCCAGTCACGGCTATGAGCGCATCCATATGCATGCGCTGCGTTCGGTGGCCGAGCTGATCACGGCCTATGTGCTGAGCCCTGTGGAAATCGAGCGTGACGCCGTCGATGTCGGACCGCTGGAAGGCTTCACGTCACAACCTGAAGAAGCGGCCGAACAGGAGCTCTCGCCAACCAGCGAGACGACGGATGGCGGCATTCGATAGGCCTCTGAGACCCTCGCCTAGATCCGCTTGCAGAGCGCTCTGACGCGTATGCTGGACGAAGAGTTATCCGATCCCGGGCGAATTTAAGCGCCATTCAAACCCTTCGTTAACGCTGGCATTGCTATCCAACAAGGGGATGGAACTGGGTGGCTGACCTACCCGCAAGTCTGGCGAGTGACCATGCGTTCTTCGATAAGACCTCTCACTGTCTATGATTTTTCGCGCCGGACAGCGAGCCATCATCCTCCAGCACCGCCGCAGAGCACGCTCAAGATCCCGCCGACCAAAACAGGTCGCAACCGGGTGGACGATGTGCTGCTCGGATCTGCGCCCGTGCCGAGCTGGCTCCAGCAATTCTCGATGGGTGCCAATGCCCGCTTTACCCGCACGCCCGACTATCTCCTCAGGTCGCGTCAGCCTGCACCCGACGAGACGGGCATGGTGGAGCCGGCCCCGCCACTGGTCTATGGCCAGGGCGACCCTGTTCAAGAGCTGCGCGAGGATGCAGGGGATCTCGCTGTCTCGACCGTGGTGCCCGAAGACAAGTCCTACGAGATAGAGGCAAAGCAACCGGACAAGGCCACCTCCGAGCTCGAGGAGGATCAAGCGGTTGCATCGCCGAGCAAGCCGCTGGCGGCACTCGATGAGCTCATCCATCTCGACTGGAAAGAACCGCCCTTCAAGCCCGCCAATCAGGACGAGGAGGTGAGCGAGCTCAGTCAGCCGCAGCAGGCCGCAAGCCCATCCGAGCTGCGGCCAGCCCCGCATTTCCAGCCGGTACCGCTCAGCTTGAGCGCGTCGTTCTCATGGTCGCCGTTCGGGCTTCTCAATCCGGTGCTGCAGGGGGCGGCCGTGCTGAAGCAATCCGCCGGAGAGGAGCCTCAGAACCAGGCCGTCGCCGAACCGAAACCCGCTGCCGGTGAGCAGACCCAGACCGCGCCAGCCGTGGTGACGGACGTGCCGGCCCTCAGCGCCGCGCCAGCTGCTGTTGCCCCCGCGGTAGCTGCATTATCAGCGCCGCTGCCGGCTTCCGCGAAGCCCTTCGTTCCGCCGGCTCCGGTTCGGCCGACATTTGTGGCGCCGATCACCGAGCGCACACTGCCCGTTACGGCGTCAAAGCCCGAGGCACCGGTTATGGCCATCGCGGCCACGGGGGAGGCAAGCGTCACCATTGCGCGGGATGAGGACGCGTTCGACGAGGACCTCTATGCTTATGAGCTGCCGCCGCTGTCGCTGCTCTCCAAGCCGCCGGTCACAGAGCCCTGCTACGAGCTGTCAGAAGAATATCTCGAAGCGACATCCGAGAAGCTGGAGCGCACGCTGCATGATTTTGGCGTGAAGGGCGAGATCATCGACGCCAATCCCGGACCGGTGGTCACTCTTTACGAGCTGGAGCCGGCGCCGGGCACGAAGCTCAGCCGCGTCATTTCGGTCTCGAGCGACATCGCCCGTTCCATGAGTGCGGTTTCGGCGCGCGTTGCAGTGGTCGAGGGCCGGAACATCATCGGTATCGAGCTGCCCAATCAGCGCCGCGAGACGGTGTGGCTACGCGAGCTGCTGTCGAGCCCGGATTTCGCGGAAGCCAAAGCAAAGCTGGGCCTTTGCCTCGGCAAGACGATCGGCGGTGAACCGGTGATTGCCGATCTTGCGCGCATGCCGCATCTGCTGGTTGCCGGCACGACCGGCTCGGGCAAGTCGGTGGCGATCAACACGATGATCCTGTCGCTGCTGTATCGGCACAAGCCGGAAGATTGCCGGCTGATCATGATCGACCCGAAGATGCTGGAGCTGTCGGTCTATGAGGGCATCCCGCATCTGCTCACGCCGGTGGTCACCGATCCCAAAAAGGCGGTTGTGGCGCTGAAATGGGCCGTGCGCGAGATGGAGGAGCGCTACCGGAAAATGTCGCATCTCGGGGTGCGCAATATCGACGGGTATAATGCGCGGCTGGCGGAAGCGCGGGCGAAAGACGAGACCATCGTTCGGCGGGTGCAGATCGGCTTCGACCGCGAGACCGGTGATGCGGTCTACGAAGAGCAGGAGATGGACCTCACGCCGCTGCCTTATATCGTCGTGATCGTCGACGAGATGGCAGACCTGATGATGGTCGCCGGCAAGGAGATCGAGAGTGCCATTCAGCGGCTTGCGCAAATGGCGCGTGCGGCGGGCATCCACATCATCATGGCGACGCAACGGCCCTCTGTCGATGTGATCACGGGGACGATCAAGGCCAATTTCCCGACACGGATAAGCTTCCAGGTCACCTCGAAGATCGATAGCCGCACCATTCTCGGCGAGATGGGTGCCGAGCAGCTGCTAGGGCAGGGCGACATGCTCTATATGGCAGGCGGTGGCCGCATCATGCGCGTGCATGGACCGTTCGTCTCCGATGCCGAGGTGGAGAAGGTAGTCGATCACCTCAAGCGGCAGGGGCGGCCCGAGTATCTTGATGCGGTCACATCCGATGAAGAGGATCAGGAGGCGGTGCCGCCCCCGTCAGCACCGGTCGACGAGGATGACGAAGCGGTCTTCGACAAGGGTGAGTTCGGCGAGGAGACCGGTGATCTCTATGAGCAGGCTGTCGCGGTGGTCCTGCGGGACCGCAAGGCGTCAACCTCCTACATTCAGCGCCGGCTGAAGATCGGCTATAACCGCGCTGCCTCCATCATGGAGCGGATGGAGACTGAAGGCATTGTGGGCCCCGCCAATCACGCCGGTAAACGCGAGATCTTGAGCGGCGGGAAGGGGTACTGAGCCCGGTCAGGCGCTCGCGTCATCGAGCGCCTGAATATCCTGGGCGCTAAGCTTAAGACTGGCGGATTTGACGAGACTTGCAAGCTGCTCGCGGCTGGTCGCGCTGGCGATCGGGGCGGTGACGCCCTTTCGGGTCATGACCCAGGCCAGAGCCACTTCCGCCGGCTTGGCACCATGGCGGCCGGCGACTTGATCGAGCGCATCGAGGATGCGTTCGCCGCGCGCATCCAGATATTTGCTGACGGCTTCGCGGCGTCTGCTCTGTGAGAGATCAGCCTTAGAGCGATATTTCCCGGTGAGGAAGCCCGAGGCGAGGCCGTAATAAGAGATTACACCGATATCTTCTGCAACCACCAGCTCGCGTAAGGCGCCCTCGAAATCGCGGCGATCATAAAGATTATAGCGCGGCTGCAGCGTTTCATAGCGAGGAAGGCTGTTGTCTCTGGCGACCTTCAGGGCGTCACCAAGCTGGCTCGCATCGAGGTTCGAGGCACCGATGGCGCGAACTTTGCCTTGCTCGAGCAGCTTTGCATAGGCGCCGAGCGTCTCCTCGTAAGGTGTTTCCGGGTCTGGCCAATGGGACTGGTAGAGATCGATCACATCGACCTTGAGCCGTCGCAGTGAATCTTCGACCGCTTGCATGATCCAACGCCGGGAGAGGCCCTTCCGACCCTCGCCCATATCGGATGCCACTTTGGTGAAGATGAGGACCTTCTCGCGTTTGCCGGGGTTTGCTTGGAGCCAATTGCCAATGATGGTCTCGGATTCGCCGCCCTTGTTGCCTTCCGCCCACCGGGAATAGGAATCGGCGGTATCAATGCCGTTGAAACCCGCATCAACGAAGGCATCGAGCACATCGAAACTCGTTTTCTCATCGATCGTCCAGCCGAAGACATTGCCGCCGAGAACGAGGGGCGCAATCTTAAGGCCAGTCCGGCCCAAGGTTCGAAATTCCATAGGGGACTCCAACTGATGCGGGCTTTGAGCCTTGGCTGAATGCAAGGCTCAGTAATAGCCGGAATAGGCACGCTGGTGGGTCGCGTGCTTGAGCTGCCGGATCATGGTCATGTAATCGAAGACCGGCAGTGCCGTGGCCTTGTTCACCGCGGCGGCATAGGCGGGCATCATTGCACCTTCGAGCAGGATCGCGCCCATATCTGGGTCAGCCTCGGCCATCTGGCGAGCGGTTGCGACGATCTCCTGCTCAATCCGCTGGGGATCGAGAGGCTCCCTATGCTCCAGCACCGAGGCGCGGAAATGGGACGCCTGCTCCATCCCCTGCGTCACGAGCCTGCGCCGCTCGTCGATGCCGGTAAGGGATAAGGTGCGGTTGCCGAGCAGCCTTGCATCTGCTGTGATCACGCCGATGGAGCGGTCGCTTGCCAACAGCATGGATATGAAGGGCAGCTGCGACAGGCTGGAGAGCAGGACGGGAATGTTCACGGCCCTGGCAACCGCGTCCTGATAATGGATCAGGAGCCCTGAGGCACCGGTGATGGCCCTAACCCCCTGTGTCTCGAGCTCGCGTGCAGCCGTGACGACGGCCTCTTCGAGGGCGGAATCGCCTCGTGCGATGCCGGCCAAGGCCGTGCCGGTCGCTACGCGATAATAGACGGGGAAGTCGTAGCTGCCGGCGTAAGCCACGTCACCCGGGGCAAAGACCGCTTCCTCATCGAGGGTGATGACGCCAAGCGGATAACCATAGCTGCTTTTTCGCGGGCGCGAGGGATAGACCGGCATCGTGAACAGGCTCCAGGCCGCGAACAGATCAGGAAAGCTGGGCGTTAGAACGTGGCCGCGTCGCCTGCTCGACCTGGTCGATCATGGTGATGAAATCGAAGACCGGCAGTCCGACCGCGTCCTGCACGGCTTTAGCGTATGGCGGTGTCATGGAGCATTCCAAGAGGACCGCGCCCGTATTGGGATGAGCAGCCACAATCTCCTTGGCGAGCGCCACGATCTCTTCCGTGACCAGATCTGAGTCTATGCCGCCACGCTCGTCGAACACAGCAGCCTTGAATTCGGGTCGGTCCTGGAGGCCACGAATGACCAGCGGGTTGGGAATTGCGACACCGGCCCGCTTCAGGAAATCCGGGGTCAGATTCGAGGAATCAGCGGTGATGACAGCGATGGGCTGGTCTGGCGCGAGGGCTGCCGCGATGATCGGCAGTTGAAGCAGGCTCGACATGGCGACCGGGATGCGAACGGCCTCGCGGACCGCCTCCTGGAATTGCAGCATGAAGCCACAATCGCTCGAAATCGCACGGACACCCTGTTTTTCGAGCTCAATAGCAGCCGCTGCGACAGCTGAGGCAAATTCCGGCGCGCCAGAGAGACAGGCGGCCGTGGTCAGGCCCGGCACCATCTTGTAGATAACCGGATAATCGTAAGTGCTGGCATTATCGACATCGCCAGGGATGAAGGGCAGCCAGCAATCAAGCTGAAGAATACCCACGGCATGGCCGCCGCTGCGGGCTCCTGGTCTTAGGTCATAGGTCGCCATTGCAATCCTCCGGGTCGGAGATGTCTCTCACCGATTGCGCGACAGAAATGGTGCGGCACGCTGGTCTCCGCGCGCAGCCACGTGTTTCGAGACTAGCTATTGGATTGAGTCCTGTCCACAAGATCGTCGAAGGTCGAGGACGCAAAATTAAACCTGTGCTGACAGGATCTGGCCTTTACTCATGACTGCCAATATCATCGGGGTTAAGAGGAGTAAGCGGCGTGACCACCTGGCCTGTGGGTGCGAGAACCGGGCGATATCATCCGTTGATGCGCGCGTTGCACTGGACGATTGCATTGCTTGTGCTGATCGTTCTGCCGGTGGGCATCCTGATCAAGTTCGTGGCCGAAGCTGACAAGCCAGTCTTCTACCTCATCCATGAATCGCTCGGCTTCCTCATTCTCTGGATAATGCTGGCGCGGCTTGCGGTTCGCCTTGCCATCGGCGCGCCACCAAGAGAAGAGCCCGTGCCCGCGTTCCGGGCCCTGGCGACCACAGTGCATGTGTCGCTCTATGCGGCGCTGATCCTGCAGCCGATCTTCGGGTTTCTCGCCACCAACGCCTTTGGCTTTCCGCTGCAATGGTTCGGAGTGGTGACGGTGCCGAGCCCGATCGGGGACTCGCCAGAGCTCGCGCCGTATCTCATGGGTGTGCATGTGGCGCTGGGCTATGCCATCCTCGTGCTGTTCTGTCTGCATATGGCCGGCGTGATCTATCACACATTTGTCCGGCGGGATGGCTTGCTTCGGCGGATGATTTAGCCGGAAAATGCCTTCACGAAGCGCTCGCGAAAGGCGGCCATCGGCCAAACCGGCGCCTCTGGTCCGGGGCGCATGGAGTGCGTCCAATGCCAATCATCGAGGGCGGTCAACACGTCCGGGTCGGCCGCAAGGATATGGATGGGAACCTCGCGGGCAGCGCTGCCGGCGATCCATGGCGCAGGCGGATGATCGCCAACGAGGATCAGCACGAGATCCTTGCTGCCATAATGCCGGACATAATCGGCAATCGCTGTCAGAGAGTATTCGATGGCGCGCCGATACTGGAGGCGGACGCGATCATGATCGCGCCAAAGGCTCTCGGCGGGCTCGCCGGCCTTCGCCATGGCGTTGAAGACCGTGCCATCGCCCAGGGCATCCCAGCTCACCAGCTGGGGTAGAGGGGTCCAGGGGGCGTGGCTCGAAATCAGCGTGATCTGCGCCATCACCGGCCCGAGCTGCTGGCTCCGCACCCGTTTCTCGAAGGCCGAGAGCGTGAATTGGTCCGGCATGGTGACCCAGCTGAAGGGTTGACCGCGATAGCCGAGATCGGCGGCGGTGAGAACGGTATCGAAGCCGAAGGACCGCGCTTCCGGCCATGGTTGGGTGATTGCCGGTGCGATCGCGGCCGTGTGCCAGCCTGCGGAGGAGAAGTCCCTGACGAGGTTGGGACCGCCTTGGCGCACGAAGGCATCGTAACGGCCTTGATTGTCGATCCTCAAGCCGGACATCAAAGCCGATTGGGCAAGCCAGCTCTGGCCGCCGATGGTGGTCGAGGTGAGGAAGGCGCTGCGCACCCCATAGCCTTTTTGCGCAATCGCGCGTTGGGCCTCATCAAGGGTGTGGCTGATCGCCGGCTTGAAAGAGGCATCGCTGAGCGTGCTCGCGCCATAGGATTCGATGAAGATGAAGATCACATCCTTGCCGGCCAGGCCTTGCAGGCGGCGTGAGGGCAGGAGATGCCCAAGCGGCTGCTCGGCAGCTTCCGCTGCGAAGGATTCCAGATCGGTCGCGCTTTGATAGGCCCGGGCGAGATGTGCCGTGAGCGCGGATGAGGACTTGGCGAGCACAGGGTCGGGCTGATTTGCGATCGCAATACCGCCGCCTGCCAGCAGCAGAACTGCGGCGACCGGCCGAAAGCGACCAAGGCGCAGGGTGGCCGCGCCGATTTCGCCCATGGCGCGGTCGATTGCGAAAATGATGATGATGAGGGCGAAGGCGAGCCCGATACAGAGAGCCAGGCCGATGGCCAATCCCAAGCTATCGGCCACAAAGTTACTGCCTTTGCCGATGAGGTGCAGATCAAGCACGAGATCGAATGGCCGTCCAAAGGCGGCATTCATCACCATATCCGCGAGGCGCAGAACAAGCAGAACAGCCAGGAATGCCGTTAAGGCCCGGCGAATGAGCATGGGCCAGAGCCCGGTTGAGCCGGGCCTTGCCGCGAGAGCAATGGCGCCGATCACGATGGCGAGCTCGATTTGCGGGCTGAGGAATGCGTTCCACTCCACCGCATCCAGCCGGTCTGGCCAGACCAGGATGCATTGGACCACGATGCACGCAACTGCAAGACGGGCTATGGCGACGAGGCGGCTCATGAACTTGGGACCGACAGGGGCTGGTGCCGGGTCAGCCACAGAATGTCCATGGCGAATGAGCTTGCGAGAAGACCGAGCGTTATTGCGCCGATCGCATGGCTGAGCGGCGTGGACACGACGAGCATGATCATAAGTCCGGTGGTCTGCACAGCACAGATCAGCTTACGCCGGCGCGAAGGCGGCAATGGGGCAGCAAGAACGGGCCAGCGCCAGCCCGCAAGCTGGAACGCATATCGCATGAGGCCGGCCGCGATGATCCAAAACCCGGCTTGTCCGAGACTCCATGCAAGAACCGAGAGGATGAGGATCAGCAAGGCATCGGTTTCCATATCGAACCGAGCGCCGAAGCTCGAAACCATGCCAGAGCGGCGAGCGATCCATCCATCCACGGCGTCCGTTGCCACAGCTACGCCGGCCATGACCAGCACGAGCGCGATGAAGCTTGTATTGGCGGAGGTGCCATAGAGCGATTCGCAGGTGAGGCCGGCGATCAGGCTTGCCAAGACGGCCCTCATGAGGGTGACCGCATTGGCTGGCCCGAATGTGGCCATTCCGTTGCGGCGCAAGGCAAGCAGCACCAGGACCACGATCGCTGCAAAGACGACCAAGGCGACGCCGGCGCTGGCTGGACGGGCAAAGCCCAGCTGCCCGAGAGCGCCAACGCTCACGGCCACGACCGAGCCTGCAGCATACAAGCAAAGACCAGCCGAGAAAGGGTTTGAACGGGCAACGATCATGACCGCTGCCCTTCGCATTCAGACCGACGCAGGGCGCCGCATTTCCGGCGTCTGTTTGCACTTGGGGCTGGCGATCGGTACTTACGCCGCTGCATAGGGATACTCACACGCCGAGATCAGGCGTGGAGCCAGATTAACCTGCCCCGGGGGCGTTTCAAGCACCTTCAAGCAAATGTCATCTTGCCGTGCCTGTGCCCTCTTTTCCGGGGCCCCTGGCTAGCGTGCCGAAAGCGGAACATCGTCTGAAGCCCTGCGTTGCTTGGCCTGGAGCAGCTAAAGGAGACAATCATGACGAACCAGGACGAAGCCGTACGGGATGTGTTTTTGGCGGGGCTTCGCAATGCTCACGCGGTGGAGAATGAGGCGGTTTCCCTGATCAGCCGGCAGGTCGAGCGTCTTGAGAACTATCCTGAAGCCGCCCAGCGGCTGCAGCAACATCTCACGGAGACCGAGGGCCAGATCAGCCGCCTCGAGGCCATTCTCGACAGCGTCGGCGATAGCCCATCAACCTTCAAGGATACGGCTGCCAAGGTCATGGCGAATATGGCCGCCATGGGCCACAGCATGGCTGGCGACGAGATCCTCAAGAACACGTTCGCCAACTACGCGTTCGAGAATTACGAGATCGCGAGCTACAAATCCCTGATCACCATCGCCGAAGCGGGTGGTTTCAGCAGCGCAGTGCCTGCTTTGAAGCAGTCGCTCGATGAGGAAATGGCCATGGCGGACTGGCTGGACAAGCATATTGCCGGCACCACCACGCGCTTCCTCACACTCAAGCAGGCGGGCGAGCAGGCAAATCGCTAGGCTCGCGATAGCGGCCCAAGGGGGTTGAATATCGGAACGGAGATCAAGGAGCCGGCGGCTGTCGGCTCCGCTGCATGCGCATATCCGCCACAGATGCCTGGCGATGGTCCAGCCGTCTTCGGCTCTTCCGCCGCGATCCCTTACGTGGTATTCGCCGGAGACTATCATGGAAGGGTAGACCTGGAAGAGTGGGCGGCCTTGCCGGCCCGCTCCCGGCTGAGCGAAAGACGGGACCGATGGGCGCGAACAGCAATCTCTACGCCTTGCTCGAGCAGAGGTTCATCGAGGCCGGTGATCAACCGGCTTTTTCGCTTCCGGGCCGGGCGGGGCTCTCCTATGCCGGTCTGCTCGAGCGCGTCGGGCGGTTCGCCAACGCCCTGCGCGAGCTCGGAGTTCGGCCGGATGACCGGGTGACGGTCCAGGTCGAGAAATCGCTCAACAATGTGGCGCTCTATCTGGCAGTCATGAAGGTGGGTGCGGTCTATCAGCCGCTCAACACCGCCTATACGACTGCTGAAGTGGACTATTTCGTCGGCGACGCGGAGCCCCGGCTCATCGTGACCGATCCTGTTCGGCGGGCAGCGATGGATGATCTGGCCGACAAGCATGGCGTGCCTGCCGTCGAGACGCTGGATGCTCAGGGCGAAGGCTCGCTGGCGGAGCTGGCCGCGAGCATGGCGGTGGCTGCAGAGACCGCCCATCGTGGCCCGGACGACCTTGCAGGTCTGCTCTATACATCCGGCACGACGGGGCGCTCCAAGGGCGCCATGCTGACGCATCGCAACCTGTCCTCGAACGCGCTCACCTTGAAAGATCTCTGGGCATTCGCGCCGGGTGATGTGCTGTTGCATGCGCTGCCGATCTTCCATGTGCATGGACTTTACGTGGCGCTGAATACGGCCTTCCTGAACAGGTCGGAGATCATCTGGCTGGATAAGTTCGACGCCGATCAGGTGATCGCTCAGCTGCCACGCGCCACTCTCATGATGGGTGTGCCGACCTTTTACACCCGGCTTCTCGGGCATGCCGGGTTCAGCCAGGACGTGTGCGGCAACATGCGGCTCTTCATCTCCGGCTCGGCGCCGCTCTTGGCTGATACCCATCGCCAGTTCGAGGCGGTGACCGGTCACAAGATCCTCGAGCGCTATGGCATGACCGAATGCGGCATGATCACCTCGAACCCCTATGACGGGGAGCGGGTGCCCGGAACCGTGGGCTTTCCCTTGCCGGAAGTTTCGGTGCGCATCGTCGATGGTGAAGGCCGGCCGGTTGCACCTGGCGAGGTGGGCATGCTTGAGACCAACGGACCCAACCGGTTCAAAGGATATTGGCGCATGCCAGAGAAGACGGCCGAGGAAATCAGGCCGGACGGCTTTTTCATCACCGGCGATCTCGCCAGCATGGACGAGGAAGGCCGCGTGACAATCGTTGGCCGGGGCAAGGATCTCATCATCAGCGGCGGCTTCAATGTCTATCCGAAGGAAGTGGAATCCGAGCTGGACCAGCTGCCAGGTGTCCGCGAATCCGCGGTCATAGGCGTTCCGCATCCGGATTTTGGCGAGGCGGTGGTCGCCGTCGTCACCAGCCTGCCCAATGTGGTGATCGCCGAACCGGAGGTGATCGAACGGCTTGCCCAGCGGCTTGCCAAATTCAAGGTGCCGAAGCGGGTCATTCAGATCGGCGAGCTACCGCGCAATACCATGGGCAAGGTGCAGAAGGCCGAGCTGCGCAAGCAATATGGAGACCTGTTCAGCACGGTCGCCTGAGCGCCGCCGCCGGCCCGGAAGCTGGGCGCCGCTCGCGTTAGCCATCACCCGGATCTTCAAGCAGAAGCCCGTCGCGAATCGGAACGAAATCATCCCACCGGGATTTTTCGAGGGTCACATCTCGAACCCACCAGATCTCGCAAGGGGATGACACATGGCTGAAAAGAACCTGGAGAGCCTGTTCCACGATACACTTAAGGACATCTATTATGCCGAGCGGAAGATCGTGAAAGCTCTTCCGAAAATGGCAAGAGGTGCCAAGCTGCCGGAACTGAAAGCGGCCCTGGAAAAGCACCGCGAAGAGACCGAAGGGCAGATCGAGCGCCTGCAGCAGGTCTTCGAAATCTTCGGTAAGCGTGCCCAAGGCAAGACATGCCCGGCGATCGAAGGCATCATCGAAGAAGGCGAAGAAATCCTGGACGAGTTCAAGGGTGCTCCCGCGCTGGATGCCGGGCTCGTTTCGGCGGCTCAGGCGGTCGAGCATTACGAGATCGCCCGCTACGGCACGCTAAAGCGCTGGGCGGAAATGCTGGGCATGAAAGACGCAGCCAAGCTGCTCGATCAAACGCTCTCGGAAGAATATAAAACCGACGAGCTTCTCACCAAGCTGGCTGATCAAGCTGCCAACCAGAAGGCACAGGCCGCCTGATCCGACGTCTGCCCCGGATGGCCGAACTCATCGGTCGTCCGGGACGCAGCGTATGCCGCTTGCGTTCTCGAAGTCTTTGCTTGGATAGCATCGCCTCGGCGCGAGTGGGTAATCAGTTCGAATGATCCACGCGCGATTCCAATCCGGGATATCGATCATGGACACGGTCTCACCAGCCGCAAATCCTCATCAGTCCGAGGGGCATCGGGGAAAGTCGATGATCCTCTACACCACGCTTGGTGTGCGGGATGTGAAGCGCTCGATCCCCTTCTATGACGCGGTGCTCGGCGTGCTTGGGCACCGCCGCCGGCTCACCGAGGATGATTGGGCAGCCTGGGGCCCGGAATATGACGCGGGCGTGAGCTTCTGCATCTGTCCCCCGTTCGACGGCAATCCGCCCAGTGTCGGTAACGGCACCATGATCGCCCTGCGCGGCCAATCGGACAAAGAGGTCAAGGCCTTTCACGAAGCAGCCCTCCAGCATGGCGGGACCTGCGAAGGACCGCCTGGAACGCGCGAGGCTTACGGACCGCATTTCTATGTCTGCTATGTCCGGGATCTCGACGGGAACAAGCTGGCCTGCGCCTTTCCCGATTACGGCAAATAGGGTTCAGATCATTCTAGGGCAGCACTCCGGTCCGGTGCTGAGGGTTCCATGCCTCTGAAGGCAAAATCCTTGGGCGATCAAACGCCGGACATCGCTTCAGCCGTGGAAGAGCTGGCCGACGCCATCTGCCAACGCAAGGTCATTCTGTTCGTCGGCGCCGGGGTCTCGATGAATGTGGGACTGCCGTCCTGGAGCACGCTTATCGAGCACATGGTCGAGGATCTCGGCCTCGACAAGCATTGCGCCGAGGTCAAGGACTGCAGCTATCAGATGCTTGCTGAATATTATCGGCTGAAGGAGGGAAGCATCGGCCCATTGCGGAGCTGGATGGATCGGAACTGGAAGGTTTCCGATGAGAAGGTCAAGCAATCGCGGCTGCATAAGCTGATCGTCGAGCTCGATTTTCCGATCATCTACACCACGAATTACGACAGAAATCTCGAAGTGGCCTTCACTCTCTATGAGAAGCCATTCGTGAAGATCGCCACTGCGAAGGACGTGGCGAAAGCGGCGCCGGGCGTGACACAGATCATCAAGTACCACGGTGATTTCGACGAAGATGCTTCGCTGGTTCTTGCGGAAACGGATTATTTCAATCGGCTCTCGTTCGAAACGCCACTCGACCTGAAGTTTCGGTCCGACTCCCTCGGCAATACAATTCTGTTCATCGGCTATAGCATGTCCGACATGAATATCCGGCTGCTGTTGCACCGGCTTTGGGAGATGTGGAGCCGGTCCGGCTACGAAAAGGACCGGCCGCGATCCTATGTGTTCATGCCGAATCCCAATCAGGTTCAGGAAGCCATTCTGGCCCGGTGGGGGATTTCGATGGTCAGCGAGGACGCGGAATCGGCTGAGGATGGGCTCTATAATTTCCTCTGTCGGATCAGGGACCGAGTCAAACGTTTGAGCGCTAACAGATCCGATTGACGCGAATGTCGGAACGGGCGCCGGGCGGCGACGTTAAGAGCGGCACACAGGGCTGGGATTTCTGACATGCGCGACGAAAAATCGAAGACCGGTGCACCATTTGGCAATTTCGCGACCATTGCCGGTGCGATCCTGCTTCTCTCGCTGCTTGCGCGTGCGCGCCGCAACAATGCGCCTTCGGAGATCCCTGCCGTCGGCAACCCGAGCCGCCCGGCTGTCGCCTCGACGCGAGATAATCGCGGCCGCGGTGCGAAATCTCCAACCCAAATCCCGAGGAAGGGCTGGTGGGATATCCTCGTTCGCGTTTACGAGGAGTTTACCAGCGACCGGCTCATGGCCGTGGCGGCCGGCGTGACCTTCTACACCATGCTCGCACTATTCCCGGGTATCGCCGCCTTCATTTCGCTTTATGGCCTCCTGGCCGATCCACAGACGATTGGAAGCCACCTCAGCATGCTGGAAAGCCTGCTTCCGGCCGAAGCCATCAATATCGTGGGCGGGCAATTGGGGAGTATTGCAGGGGAAAGCAACAAGTCATTGGGGTTCGGCTTCTTCATCGGCCTTGCCATTGCCCTGTGGAGCGCCAGCGCCGGGGTACGGGCAATCATCGACTCGCTTAACATCGTCTATGAGGAAGATGAAAAGCGCGGCTATATCAAGCTCTACGGCCTCTCTTTGCTTTTCACCTTCGGCGCGGTGCTTCTCGGAATCATCACGATCGGCGCGGTGGTCGCGGTTCCGATCATTCTGGATCTGTTCGGGCAGGGCTCGACGGCGGAAACGGTGTTGAAATGGGTGCGTTGGCCGATCCTCTATGTCTTCTTCGTGGTTTCGATCGGGGCGCTCTACCGCTATGGCCCGAGCCGTGCTCATGCCAAGTGGCGCTGGGTGATCTGGGGGGCATTGCTTGGCGGGCTGTTGTGGCTTGCAGCCTCCGGCCTGTTCTCCTGGTACGTCGCCAATTTCGCATCGTACAACGAGACTTATGGGTCGCTCGGCGCAGTTATCGCCTTCATGACCTGGATCTGGATTTCCACCGTGGTGATCCTCGCCTGCGCCGAGCTCAACTCGGAAATGGAACATCAGACTGTCCGCGATACGACGAAAGAACCCACAGAGCCTCTCGGTCGGCGTGGCGCCGTGATGGCGGACACGATCGGGCGAGCCGCGGGCTGAGGTTCCGTTTGCGACCGCGCGCATCGTCGGCTTGGGCCGCGGGCTTTTCTCGTGGCGCGTCTGATGTGCTGTCTGGCTGGAATGCTCCCGCCGCCGATCATCTTGGCTTCAGATAATCTTCCACCAGTTCCGTCCAGAACGCGACCCCGAGCGGAATGATATCATCGTTGAAATCATAGCCGGGGTGGTGCAGCGGCTTGTCATCGGGTGTCACGCGCGAGCCTAGGAAGAAATAGGAGCCTGGCCGTGCATTCAGCATATAGGCGAAATCCTCGCTGCCCATGAAAGGGTGCTCGAGGTCCGCAACATTCTCCCGTCCCGCAAAACGGATCGCCACTTCCCGGAGATAATCGGTCTCCGCCTTATGGTTGATTGTGGCGTCGTAGCTGCGGAAATAGTCGATCATTGCGCGGCAGCCATAGCTTTCGGCCTGCAGGCGCGCGATTTCCGTGATGCGCTTTTCCAGGTGATCACGTGCCGCGCTGCCGAAGGAGCGAATACCCACCACCAGTTCGACCCGCTCGGGAATAATGTTGCTGGCGCTGCCGCCATGGATCGCGCCTACGGTTACGACCGCCTGATCCATCGGGTCAATATTGCGGGACACGATGGTTTGCAGCGCCATGACGATCGCAGCGCTTGCGACCACCGGGTCGATGGTGCTTTCGGGTTCGGCGCCATGACCACCTCTGCCTTGTACAATGATCCTCGCCTCATCCACAGCGGCCATGATCGGGCCTTCCCGCAGGGCAAACTGCCCGAAGGGCAAAGCGGGCTCATTGTGGAGGGCGAAGATCGCATCGCAGGGAAAACGCTCGAACAGGCCCTCCTCGACCATCAGCAGGGCGCCGCCGGCATTCTCCTCCGCGGGCTGGAAGATGAGATGCACGGTGCCGTCGAAGTTGCGCCGCTCAGCGATGGCCCGTGCCGCGCCGAGCAGCATGGTCACATGCCCATCATGGCCGCAGGCATGCATGAGGCCAGGCTTCTTGCTGGCATAATCGAGACCGGTCTCCTCCTGGATCGGCAAGGCATCCATGTCCGCCCGCAGGCCGATCGCTCGGGTGCTCGAGCCATTGCGGAGCGTGCCGACAACGCCGGTTCTGGCGAGACCACGATGGACTTCATAGCCCAGCATAGCGAGCTCGCGGGCCACGAAGTCCGAGGTCCATTCCTCCTCAAGGCCGAGCTCCGGGTTCGCATGGAGCTGGTGCCGCATTGCAATCAGATCCGGAAGATCGTTGCGAACAAGCGCAGAAATGTTCATGTCAGGCACCGCGGGTGGGAATGCGTGCTTCGAAATACCGGAAGATCATCACGAGAATCGCGGTCAGGCACATGTAGACGAGCGCAAGAAAGAGCAGGGGCTCATAGACGAGGTAAGTGTCCTGGCGAATGCGCGAGATCACGGCATAGACATCGATGACCGTGATCGTGGCCACGAGCGGTGTCGACTTGAGCTGCAGAACCATGTCGCCATTGAGGGTGGGAAGCGCGCGGTGTATCGCCCGGGGCAGCCAAATACGACGCAGGGTGGTGAAGCGGCCCATTCCGAAGGCCCGCGCCGCGTCCAGCTCCCCGCGGGGAACTCCGGCAAAGGCGCCACGCATCACCTCGCCCTCATAGCCCGCAAATGAGAGTGTGAGCGCGAGAATGCCATAAGGCCAGGCCTCGCGGAGATAGGGCCAGAGGAACGAGTTGCGGATCTCCGGGATCTGCGGGAACAGGGAGCCCACGCCGTAATAGATCAACCAGAGCTGAAGCAGGAGCGGCGTTCCGCGAATGATGGTGCAAAAGCTGCGTGCGAGCCAGGATAGCGGCGCCGGCCCCGTCACCTGCACCAGACCCAGCGGAACGGCGAGCAGAAAGCCCAGAAGGGCACTGGTGATCAGCAGCAAGATCGTGTGCCAGACCCCGACCAGCAGCATCGGCCAGTATTCGGGCAGCCAATCCCAGCGCATCGTCATGACCATATAGATCACCAACGTGGCGGCCATAAGCACAAGCAGGATGCGATGGGGTCGGAGCAGTTTACGCAGGTCGCCGGCGGGTCTGGTCTCGCGCGCGGGGGTGTTTGCTATGGCGGCCTTGTCGATCATATCCACCGACATCATCCCTACCTGGGGCTCGGCAGGCCGCGTCGCGCGCGCCGCTCAAGAAGTGCAACAATGCCGTTGGAGACCAGGGTCACCGCGAGATAAAGCGCACCCGCTGCACAGAAGAACAGGAAATAGGCTTTGGTCGCTCCTCCGGCTTGCCGCGTCGCAAGGGTGAGCTCGGTAAAGCCGATGACGGCAAGGAGCGCCGTGTCCTTGGTGGCTATCAGCCAGAGGTTCGAGAGCCCAGGCAATGCATGGGGCAACATAGCGGGCCATGTTACCCGTCGCAGCATCAGCAGGGGTGGCATGCCAAAGGCTCGCGCGGCCTCGATCTCACCGAAGGGGATCGCTTTGATGGCGCCCCGCAGCACTTCAGTCGAATAGGCGCCCTGGACAATGCCGACGACCATGATGCCGGCGGCAAGGCCATTGATGTCGATCGTGTCCGCGCCCAAGCTCGTGAGGATGCGGTTCAGGAGATCCGTTCCCGCGTAATAGAGAAGAAGGATCAGCACCAGCTCGGGAACGGCACGGACGATGGTGGTGTAGCATTCAAGAAGATCGCGCAGGACGGGGCCACCATAAAGCTTGCCAAAGGCCCCGCCAATGCCGAGGCTGAGCCCCAGCAGATAGCCGCCGCCGGCAATCTGGAGCGACGTGAGAAGGCCCTGCAGCAGCAGACCTCCCCAGCCGGGCGGGGTCAGCGCCAGAAGCTCCCATTGGATCGACATCAATACGATCCCTTGCGTGGTGCAACACACCCGTCCGGCAGACGGGCATAAAGGCCGTTCAGGTGAGATGCCAATTCACGGCGCTTATCTCAGCTACCGTAAATATCAAAATCAAAGTATTTCTTCGCGATCTCATCATACTTGCCGTTCTTTCGGATCTCGGCAATGGCGGCATTGAGTTTTTCCTTCAACTCCGTATCCCCTTTGCGCACGCCGATCCCCACACCGGGGCCCAGAACCTCCAAATCCTCCGCCACTTCGCCCTTGATCTCACAGCACGCTTGGGCTTCAGGCGTCTTGATGAAGTCCTGGATCGCGATACCGTCTGCCTGAATAGCATCGATGCGCCCGGCCACAAGATCCTGATTCGCTTCATCCTGGGTCTGGTAGATCTTGATCTCGGCATCCGTGAAATGCTTCTTGGCATAGGCCTCGTGCACGGTCGAAACCTGGACGCCGAGCACCTTGCCTTTCAGGCCTTCTGGTGTGGCATCGAACTTCAATGACTTGGGACCGGCCACCATCGTGGGCGTGTTGTAATACTTATTGGTAAAATCAATGGTCTTCTGCCGTTCAGCCGTGATCGACATTGAGGCCACGATCATGTCGATCTTCTTCGACGTGAGTGCTGGAATGATGCCGTCCCAAGCGACTGGCGTGATTTCGCAGGTCAGCTTGGCTGCTTCGCAGGCTGCCTTGGCAAATTCAATCTCCCAACCATGCCAGTTTCCTTGCGCGTCCGGCACGGAGAAGGGCGGATAGGGTTCGGCGGCTATGCCGACTTTGAGCGTCTCAGCCTGTGATGCTGCCGAAGTCAGTCCAATGGCCAGAATCGCGGCGGCCAGTTTGCTCACCAATCGCTTCATCTCAACCCCTCCTCCTTGCTGTGTCAGCTCTTGCTTCTGTTACCGGGTGGAGCTCAGGAACCGTGCCAAACGCTCCGACTTGGGTGATGTGAAAACGGCTTCCGGCTCGCCTTCCTCTTCGATCGCGCCGTTGTGCAGGAACACGATACGGGTTGCGACCTCGCGGGCGAATTTCATTTCGTGGGTCACCAGGATCATCGTGCGTCCTTCGCGGGCGAGATCACTGATCACAGAAAGCACCTCGCCCACCAGCTCAGGATCGAGGGCAGAGGTCGGCTCATCGAACAGCATAACGTCCGGCTTGATGGCGAGCGCGCGGGCAATGGCGGCGCGCTGCTGCTGGCCGCCGGAAAGGAATGCGGGATAGATATCCCGCTTTTCATAGAGCCCGACACGCTGGAGCAGGGCATCGGCAGTCTCGATCGCCTCCGCTTTCGGCACACCCAGCACATGGACGGGCACTTCGATAACATTCTCCCGCAACGTCATGTGCTGCCAGAGATTGAAGGTCTGAAAGACCATGCCCAGTCTGGTGCGCAGGCGCTGAACCTGTTTGCGGTCGGCAATGATTTGCCCACCATGCCCGTCCGGCTTCATGGCGATCTCCTCGCCGCGAAGCCTGACCGTGCCGGCGGTCGGCACCTCCAGCATGTTCACACAACGCAGCAGCGTGGATTTGCCCGACCCGCTCGCTCCGATGATTGCGACCACATCGCTGTCATGTGCGGTGAGCGAAACACCCTTCAGGACTTCCAGCGGTCCGAAATATTTGTGCACGTCGATGACTTCGACTGCAGGAGTGGCGCTGGCCCCTGCTGCGCTTGGCGTGCGAGCGGTTGCTGCGGTCGGTGTGTCCCTCACCCGCGAAACCTGAGCTCCCTCGTTTTCCCCGGCGCCATCATGTTGTGTTCTCATGGCGTCCCTTGCCCCAGGGATTCCAGTTTCCGGTATTAATGCATTTGAGGTTTGATTATTCAACTGCATAATTAGGATGAGAAGACGGGCTGGGCGCACCGGGATCAGGGCTCTACCGCGAGGGCCTTATAGCCGTTTGAGACGTTGCGAGAGGGGACAGTCATGCCTGACAAGGCAGAACCGGCGGTAAAGGCTGCAAACCGGCGCAAGTTTCATCGGGTGGACGAAAATGTCCGCAAGCAGGACTTGATTCGGGCGACGCTCGACTGCGTGGCGGAGAAGGGCCTTCATGCCGCGACGGTGCGCGAGATCGCGGTGCGCGCCGGGGTGACCAACGGCTTGATCCGCCATTATTTCGCGTCCAAGGATCAGATGATCTATGAGGCCTACCGCGTGACGATGCAGGAGATGATCGTCATGGCCAGGGCCGCGGCGGGAAGCGCACAAAGCCCGCGGGACCGGCTGCGCGTCTTTGTCGAGGCCAATCTCACCGAGCCTGTGCTGGACATGCGGCGGCTCACGCTCTGGGCCAGTTTCATCAGCCGCATCCATGTCGATCAGACCATGGCGGAAATCCATCGGGAAGGGTATTTCGGCTATTGTCGCGAGTTCGAGGTGCTGGTGGGGGATGTGCTGAAAGAGGCGGGGCGCCCGAGCCCGCTCGAGCTCTGCGCGCGATATGCCGTCAAGATCAATGCCATCATTGATGGCTTATGGCTCGAAGGATGCTTGGCAAGCGAGCTCTTTACCGGCGGGAAGCTTGCAGTGATCGGGATAGAGGCCGTCGAGGCGATATTGGAGATGCCTTTACGACGGATCGAACCCGCGCTCGCCGCCGTTGGAGGCCATAGCTAGGACGCGGCTAGAGCGGTTGCGCTTTTCTTCGAATCGCGAAACCGCGCTAAGGTCTTGCTCGGTCTCTTCACGCGAACCGGTATTCCCCTTCGCTCGGAAATCTTTTAGGCGCTCCAATGCTCCAGGTTTCCATGCATATTGATTTCAAGAACTCCATATTCCTCGTCAACAAGCTCTAAGAGCAGCAAGGTTGTGCTCTGCGTCACCGGAGGCTCGTAGCGATCCGTCTTTGTATCGCGGAGAATTGCCTTAAGCCGTCCATCGGCGGTCGAGCGGGAAATCCAGTCCTCGGTTTGTTCGCGCGAGATCGAGCTCCAAGCATCCTCTTCTTTTGGCCTCATCCGGATCTCGACCTTACCGGATTGGCGCTCTGCGATGGTGTTTTGGAAGTCTTTTACTCTGGCGAGGAATATTTCGAGCGAACTATCTGGGCTTGCAAGCGTCGGGTCATCGGTGTGCTCCAGCATGACCGAGCCGTGGACATGCGCGAATAGCGGCGCGGATGGCTGCTGGGATGGCGCGTCCTCAGCCATCCCGTTTTCACCGGCGCTCGCGAACACGGTGGGCGAAGGAAGGTCTGTACAGGGTTCATCGCCGCGAGAGCTTATCCCTAAGATGAGGGAAAGCTCGGATTTTCGGGTGAGAATGTCGCCGTCGAGCTGAAGAAACTCAGTTACGGTTCTTGTCTGGGTGGCATAGTTGATAGCACCGAGCTCTTCGACCAAGGAAGCAGGGTTGTCCTTGAAATCTGTAAACTTACCGCCGCTTATGTGTTGAAGCGATCTCCACTCGTTTTCCTTGAGAATATTGGCGATCTTAATCACTGCTCATCTCCTGTTCATGGGGTCATCATGGTAGCGCGGCCAAGATCCCCAGAGATGTGTCGGAGATGTGCTGCTGATGTGGCGAATTTTGAATCGCCAGTCATGAGGCGCGGGATCCGGCCCTTGACAGAAAATGGACCGGGTTAAGCGCGGTGGGCTCTGCCAGCCCTGATGTGCTGCCGGACTTTTGGCGCCGCGTGAGCTGGCGGTCGGGGCGAGGTCAGCCCGTCGACTGCATGTTTGGATCGTCCGACTCGCCGATGGGTGGCAGCGCGCCGGTCCCGGGGGTTGCATCGGGATTCATCAGCCGTGGATCGGCATGCGGGCCGGCGGCTGGCATTCTTCTCGATGGCTCTGGTCTCTTCTCGCGCGTTTCGGGGGGCGTGGCAGACGTCTTTTTCGGGTTCTGGTCACGGTTCATGATCGATCCTCACGCTCTAACCTGGAGAGGATAAAATCAGTGCAGGTATCGAGCGGTTCCCGATGGGGAGCAAGGTTCCGGCACCGGCAGCGAGACTGTATGACCGCTTGGCTGTAACGCGGTTACCGCTTGGTGAAGCGGCGAAAATCGGGCTTGCGCTTCTCGCGGAAGGCCTTGCCGCCTTCCTTTGACTCCTCGGTGTCGTAATAGAGGCTGAGCGCCTGCATGCCGAGCGAGCCGATGCCGCGAATATTCTCGGTATCGGCATTGAAGGAGCGTTTGGCAATGGCAAGCGCCGTCGGGCTACGCTCCAGCAGTTCAGCACACCAGCGCTCGACCTCTGCATCGAGCTCGTCATGAGGCACGACTGTGTTGACGAGGCCCATGGCCATTGCTTCGTGAGCTGTATATCGACGGCAGAGATACCAGATCTCGCGCGCCTTCTTCTCACCGACCACGCGGGCAAGATAGGCCGTGCCGAAACCGGGGTCGACGGAGCCGACCTTTGGCCCCACCTGGCCGAACTGCGCTTTATCCGAGGCGATCGTCAGGTCGCACAAAGTGGCGAGCACGTTGCCGCCGCCGATGGCAAAACCTTGCACACGGGCGATGACAGGCTTGGGCACGTCGCGCATGAGCGTGTGGAGTTCCTCAATGGGCAGCCCGATGGTGCCACGCCCGTCATATTGGCCATCATGGGCCGTCTGGTCACCGCCGGTGCAGAAGGCTTTATCACCCGCGCCGGTGAGCACGATCACGCCAATATCCCGGTTCCAGCCGGCACGCTGGAAGGCACCGATGAGCTCTTCCACGGTCTGGCCACGAAAGGCGTTGTACCGATCAGGACGATTGATGGTGATCCGCGCCACTCCGGCATCTTCCGAATACAGGATATCTTGATAACTCGTCATGACAGTTCTCCGATATGCGAGCGTGCTGGCTGTTGCTCGGCTGGGTATCATTACCCGACCATGGTCAGGCCGCCGGATACGCTCAAAACCTGGCCGGTCACGAAGCCTGCCGCATCGCTGGCGAAAAAGGCAATGGCGCCGGGCAGATCATCCGGTGTGCCGATCCTTCCCATGGGAATCGCGCGGCGGAAGGCTTCGGTCAATTTCTCCGGATTGCTGGAACTGCTTGCGACCGAAGCTAGGAGATTGGTGTCGGTTGGACCGGGACAGACCACGTTGAAGGTGATGCCGTGCCTGGCATGCTCGCGCGCCAGTGTCTTCGATAGGGCGAGGAGCCCCGCCTTGCAGGCTGCATAGACCGCTTCGCCCGTCGATCCAACCCGGGCCGCATCGGAGGCGACATTGATCACGCGGCCATGCCGGCGCTCTACCATGCCGGGCAGTATCACATGGTGCATGTGAAGCGGGCCCATCAGGTTGATGCTGATGAGCTTTTCCCATTCCTCGGGATTGGTCTGCAGAAACGGGCGAAAGATGTCCCAGCCGGCATTGTTGACCAGCGTCGTCACCGGCCCGAAGGCGCTGCTGGCCCCTTCGACCGCGGCCTCGATCTCATCGCGCCGGGTGATATCGCATGGGAATGCGCGGGCGGAGCCGCCCGTCTCGCTGATCGCCGCGGCAACCTTTTCTGCAGCCGCACAATCGCGGTCGAAGATCGAGACCTTGCCGCCAAGCTTCGCGAAGTGCCGGGCCGTGGCGGATCCGATGCCGCCCCCGCCACCTGTGATGATGACGTGTTTGCCGATTATGCCTTCCACTGGGTTCACTCGCTTTGCATTATGATACGTGAATGCTATGCTTCGGCCATAAAAATGGCAATGTATTGATGTATCTTGTGTAGGACCTTCATGGCGGACTCGCAACTCAAAACACTACCGCAGCGAAAGGTGAGCGTGACCGCCGAGTTCGATGTGGCCAACCGCGTCTTCTTCAGGCTCTATCAGAGCTCGAATCTCATGCATAAGGTTGGTACACGGTTCGTCTCGAAGTTCGGCAGCACCACGCAGCAATGGGCTGTGCTCGGCGCATTGGCCCGGCCTGCCGCACGGGAAAACGGGGTGACCGTGAAGGACCTGATCGAGTTCCTGATGGTCACCCGTCAAAATCTCACGCCGGTGCTCGACAGGCTGGAAGCGCGCGGCTGGATCGCGCGGGTCAAGGATGCGGAGGATGGACGTAGCCGGCGTATCAAACTCACAGAGAGCGGAGAGGCCATCTGGTCGCAGATGCTCGATGAAATCGAGGCCTTTTACGCAGCGGTCCTCGCCGATTTCAGCCTGGAGGAGCAGGTGGTGCTCTACCGCCTGCTCGACCGGCTGAAGAACGGCCTCAACCTTGTGTGAGCGCGCGTTCGGCACCGCTCATCCCGCCTGGCGCTGCTCACGTACGAGCACCTCTCTCAGCTTGAACTTCTGGATCTTGCCGCTGGGCGTTCGCGGCAATTCCTGCACGAGCTCAAGGCGCTCGGGCACATATTGACGGGCCATTTTCTGCGCGAGCAGGTAGGAGACCATGTCATCGAAGGTGAAATCCGCGCCATCGCGCGGCACCACAAAGGCACAGGCGCGCTCACCGAGACGCGGGTCGGGATAACCGACAATGGCCGCTGCCGCCACGGCGGGGTGCCGGAACAGAATGCCCTCGATCTCCACCACGGGAATGTTCTCGCCACCGCGAATGATGATGTCCTTCGAGCGGCCCGTGATCCTGATATAGCCTTGCTCATCCATGCGGGCGATATCGCCCGTATCGAACCAGCCATCGCTGTCGATATTGGCAAGCTCGGGCCGCTTCAGATAACCGACGAAATTGGAGCAGCCCCGCACGAGGAGGCGGCCTTCCTCGCCCGCGACGACGGCGTTGCCGGACGCATCCACCACCTTAAGCTCCATGCCCGGCAGCACGCAGCCATCCGTGTTGGTGGTGATCTCCTCGGGGTCCTCGATGCGGGTCGTGGTGACCGCGCCATTCTCCGACATGCCCCAGCCGGAGATGATGGCCGCGCCCAACACCTCGCGGCCTTTGGTGACCAGCGCACGCGGTATGGGCGCGCCCGCGGACACGAAGACGCGCAGGCTGTGTGGCTTTGCCCCGCTCTTTTCGACATGATTGACGAAGTCATTGAGGAAGGGCGTCGCGCCCATGGTGAAGGTGACATTCTCGGCGAGCACCTGCCGGGTCATCTCCTCGGGATTGAAGATGTCCTGCAGAACGGCAGTCGCGCCCAGCATGACCGGCAGGACGAGCCCGTACATGAAGCCGAGCTGATGGGCCATGGGCGAGGGCATATGGATCACTTCGCTCCGGGTCAGGCGAAGCCGTTCCGCAAAAGGCACCAGATTGGACAGCATCGTGTTGGAGGTGTGCATCACACCCTTGGGCTCACCTGTGGTGCCGCTGGTGTAGAGAAGCTGGACCACGTCATCGGCGGAGAGCTGTCCACTGGCGGTCGCGCTTGCTGCACCACTTGGGGCGTGCGCAAGCAGCTGCTGGAAATCGTCATCGCCACCGCTGCCGACAATGAGGAGATGCTCGAGGGCTGGCAATTCCGCCCGGACATCCCTGGCCATGCCGGCGTAATCAAAGCCCCGGAAGGTCGCGGGTACGACGAAAATCTTGCTTTCAGCAAGGCCGAGCATGAAGCGCAGCTCACGCTCGCGGAAGATGATCATCAGCGGATTGCTGACCGCGCCGAGCTTCAGGCAGGCGAGGTGTAGGACTGTGAATTCCCACCAGTTGGGCAATTGGAATGAGACGACATCGCCACGATTGACACCCAACCGCGCGAGGTTGGCAGCAAGGGCCGTGGCGCGGTTGTCCAACTCGCGATAGGTGAGGCGCGTCTCGCCGCCATTCTCCGAGCGAAAGGCGACCACGGCCAATTTCTCCGGTGTTGCCGCCACCGCACGAGCCAGATGGTCGAGAAGGGTCTGGTCGCGCCAATGGCCGGCGGCGATCATGGCGGTACGGCGTGCCGGGTCCGGTGTATAGAGCGGCATAATGTTCCCTCCCAATAGTCCACGCAGTCTTGAGGCTTGAGCGTTCTAGAGCGCCCGCAATGCCTCGCGCGCGATAATCAGCTTCATGATCTGCGCGGTGCCATCGCCGATCTGCAGCCCGAGAACGTCGCGCAGCCGCTGCTCGAATGGCAATTCCTTGCTATATCCGGCATGGCCGTGGGCGAGCAGGCAGTGATGGATGGTGTCATGGGCCAGTTTGGGCGCCCACCATTTGCACATGGCCGCTTCTTTCGTGTGCGGGAGCCCCGCATCCTTGGCCGCCAGCGTGCGATAGCAGAGCAGGCGGGCAGCGGCGAGCTGCGTCTCGCATTCGGCGAGCGGAAAGGTGAGGCCTTGATTATCCGACAGAGGTTTTCCGAAGGCGCGCCTTTCGGCGATGTAGCGCCAGGTTTCAGCAAGGGAAACCCGCGCCGCCGCCAGACATTGGAGCCCGATCAGCGCGCGGCTGAAGTCGAAGCCCTGCATGACCTGGACGAAACCGGCGCCCTCGGCCCCGAGCCGGCGGCTGGCGGGCACACGGACCCGATCAAAGAAGATGGAGCCCCGTCCGATCGCATTCTGGCCGAGATCATCGAAGCGGGTGCGGGAGATGCCGGGCGAATCGAGATCAACGAGAAAGGCCGAGATGCCGCGCGCCCGTTCAGCCTCGGTACCAGTGCGTGCGAAAACCACGGCGTAATCCGCCTGATCGGCGAGCGAGATCGAAGTCTTCTCGCCATCGAGCACATAGGTATTGCCATCTGCCGTGGCCTTCAGGCGCAGGGCTGCAGCATCCGACCCGCCCTGGGGTTCAGTGAGCGCAAGGGCGATCAGGCTTTCGCCGCGGCAGAGCTGGGGCAAGATTTCCGCCTGCAGGTCGCGGCTGCCGTGGCGCAGGAGAATGGTTCCGCATAGGGACGCGAGAAGCTGGACATAGGCGGCGTTGAAGTCACCCTCCGCAACAGCTTCCAGGACGACACCGCTGGTGACATGATCAAGGCCGAGGCCGCCGACGGCCTCGGGAAATTCCACGCCGATGAGGCCGAGCGCCCCCATTCGCTTACGCACATGCAGCGGAATGCACCCCTGCTTCTCGAAGTCTCGCGAACTGGGCGCGAGCTCGTCGCGTGCAAAGCGCAAAGCCGTTTCACGAAAACTCTCATGCTCTGAGGAGAGGCCCAAGAGAAAGCCGGCACTGGACAGCGCGATCTGCTCCATGGGTCAGCCGGTCCTTCCTTCGCGCAACGTGTCACGGGCAATTTTCAGGCGTTGAATCTCGGACGTGCCCTCATAGATGCGGTACAGGCGAACATCGCGGTAATGGCGCTCGGCAGGATAATCGGCGATATAGCCGGCCCCGCCATGGATCTGCACGTTTCGATCAGCAACGCGGCCGACCATCTCGGAGGCAAATAGCTTGCAGGCAGATGCTTCGGTCCCGATATCGGCGTCGGCATCACGGGCCCGCGCGGTCTCGAGCACCATGCAGCGGGCCGCATAAATCTCGGTGCGCGAGTCGGCGATCATTGCCTGGATGAGCTGATAGTCGGAAATGGAATGGCCGAACTGGCGGCGTTCCAGGGCATAGGCGACGCTCTCCTCGAGAATGCGGCTGGCGAGGCCGACGCAAGCTGCGGAAATGCCGAGCCGCCCACGGTCGAGCACTTTCATCGCCGTTTTGAAGCCCTGACCCTCGATGCCGCCAATCAGGTTTTCGGCGGGCACGCGGCAATTGTCGAAAACGACATCGGCGATGTGGGCTCCTTGCTGGCCCATCTTTCGCTCCGGCCGCCCGACGCTGAGGCCGGGCGTGCCCTTCTCAACAATGAAGGCAGAGATGCCGGCCGCGCCGGGCTTATCGGGATCTGTCCGCGCCATTACCGTGAACAGGCCGGCATGGGGGGCATTGGTGATGAAGCGCTTGGCGCCGTTCAGGACGTAAAATGCGCCTTCGCGGTGAGCGGTGGTGCGCAGGGAGGCGGCATCCGATCCCGCTTCCGGCTCGGTGAGCGCAAAGGAGGCAATGACCTCACCCGAGGCGATCGGGGGCAGAAAGCGTGCCTTCTGCGCGTCCGTGCCGTCCATCACTATGCCTTGTGAGCCGATGCCCACATTGGTGCCGATCAATGAGCGGAAGGCGGGGGAGGCCCGGCCCAGCTCGAACATGATGTACACCTCGTCTTCCATCGAGAGGCCAAGGCCGCCATAGGCCTCGGGCACCGACAGGCCGAACAGGCCGAGTTGCCGCATCTGCTCAACGATAGAGGGCGGAATGAGGTCGCTGTCCGCGACCTCTCGTTCGGCGGGAATCAACTGTTCGGTAACGAAGGCGCGAACCTCCGCCACCAGGGCTTCACGTGTCGAACTGTCTAAAGCCATTGCTACCTTGCCATGGGCCTTTCTTCAGGGAGTGTCTTACCCTGCTGAATTTACGAGCGGACAGCCACCCTCTTTGAGCGGGCGGAAGGCCTGGTCGCCGGGAATTGTGGCAAGGATCTCGTAGACGTCCCACTCGCCTTTCGACTGTTCGGGCTTTTTCACGCGGAAGAGATACATGTCGTGCACCGCACGGCCATCAACGCGGATATGCCCCTTACCGAACAGCGGATCATCGATCGGCATTTCCCGCATTTTGGCCATCACGAGGCCCGAGTCCTTCGTGCCAGCAGCTTCCACAGCCTTGAGGTAGTGCATGATCGAGGAATAGACCCCCGCCTGAACCTGGGTTGGCATCCTGCCACCGTGCAGTTTGGCGAAGCGCTCGGACCAGCGGCGCGTCTCCTCGTTCTGGTCCCAGTAAAAGGCGCCGGTCAGCACGAGCCCCTGCGCCACTGGCAAGCCCAAGGCGTGGACGTCGGAAATGAAGGCGACCAAGCTGGCAATGGATTGGCCACGCTGGACAATGCCGAATTCGGAGGCCTGTTTGATGGCGTTGATCATGTCGCCGCCAGCATTCGCCAGGCCGATGACCTTGGCGCCTGAGGATTGCGCCTGAAGCAGGAAGGATGAAAAGTCGCTATTCGGAAAGGGGTGGCGCACGGAGCCGAGCACCTTGCCGCCGGCGGCCTCGACCACGGCAGCCGTATCGCGCTCCATGGCATGGCCGAAGGCGTAGTCGGCGGTGAGAAAGAACCAGGTATCGCCACCCTGCTCCACCATGGCCTTGCCCGTGCCATGGGCGAGCGCCCAGGTGTCATAGGTCCAGTGGACGGTGTTGGGCGAGCATTTCGGCCCAGTGAGGTCCGCGGTGGCCGAGCCGGAATTGAGATGGATCCTGTTCTTCTCGCGGGTGATATCGCTGACCGCGAGCGCCAAGGCTGATCCAGGGACGTCGGAAATGACATCCACATCCTGGCGATCGATCCATTCACGGACAATGTTGACGCCAATATCCGGCTTGTTCTGGTGATCGGCCGAGAGGATTTCGACATGGATGCCCTTGGCCTTACCGCCGAAATCCTCGGCAGCCATGCGGGCTGCGACAACCGACCCTTCGCCGGCGAGATCCGCATAAATTCCGGTCTTGTCGTTCAATACGCCGATCTTGATGGTCGTCTCCGCCTCGGCTTGCGTGGCGACAATCATCAAGCCGGCAATCAGGGCGCCGAACCCGGTCCGCTTCCCCATGGATACCCTCCCAGATCTTCTTTTCGTTGTGGCTCCCGTGTTCTCCCGGGAGATATATAAAGGATCTGCTGTATCTCAGCATATGTCAAGGGATTGATATATTGTGAGAGGCGTCAGGCGAACCCCTGATCACAGCGGATGCCATTGAACTGCTAACCAAAGGCGGAAAAGCTGCTATCCGTCCAGCGAAGAGGAGCGCATAGTTAATTCGGAAACACGGCAACGAGGCGCCAGATGAGAAAAGCAGTCGGATTGGCGGTTGTGGTCTTTGCGCTTTCGAACGGCTGGGCGTCAGCGCAATTGATGGATGATGAGCGATATGCGCTGCAGAGCTATTGCGGTGACGCCATAGAGGAATATTGCCCGGGGGTCGACGCAGACAATGTCGACAGCTTGTGGGAGTGCCTGGCACCGCATTTCGACAAGATCAACCCGATGTGCAAGGTCACGCTTCAGGAAATACAGGAAGAGTAGCGAACCTGGGATAGAGCTTTCTCGCTTTTCTGAATCGCGAAATCGCTCTAAGCACTTGCCGGTTGCGTTTTTCCTCACGCGAACCGGTATCCACTTTCGCTCGAGAATGCTCTAAATCGCGAGATAGCGCTGCTTTATCGCGTCATTGGCCCGCAAGCCCTCGATGGTATCGCGATAGACGATCTGGCCTTTGTCGACGACCGTCGCATGGGTGGCAATCCCTAAGCAGAAATGCATGTTCTGCTCGGCCAGGAGAATGGTGACGCCCATCTCGCGCAGCTGCTTGATCAGCTCACCGATGGATTGGACAATGATGGGCGCAAGGCCCTCGGACGGCTCATCGAGCAGCAGGATCTCGGGATTGCCCATCAGGGTGCGCGCAATCGTCAGCATCTGCTGTTCGCCACCGGAAAGACGGCCGGCCATGCGGGTGCGCATGCTCGCGAGAATGGGAAAGATGTCGTAAATCCGCTCGAGCGTCCAATGGCTTTCGCCGTTGGGACCCTTCTTCATGCCAATGAGCAGATTGTCCTCGACCGTGTGCTCGGGAAAGACCTGGCGGTCCTCGGGCACGAAGCCGATGCCGGCGCGGGCGATGCGATAGGGCTTGCGGCCGGAAATGACATCGCCGCCCAAGCGCACCTCGCCGCGACGGGGTGGCACGATGCCGGCGATCGCCTTGAAAGTGGTGCTCTTGCCTGCGCCATTGCGGCCAAGCAAAGCCATGGTCTGGCTTTTCTCGACCTTCAAATCAACGCCGAACAGTATCTGGCTTGCGCCATAGAATACATCGAGGCCGTTGACTTCCAGCATGGTGCTCATCGACCTACACCCTTACCTCAGCGGCGAAGTGATCCGTGCCGAGATAGGCGTCAATCACATCCTGGTTGCGGCGAATTTCGTCAGGTGTGCCCTGGGCGAGCACCGTGCCGTATTTCAGCACGTGAATGCTCTGAGCGATCTTGAAGACGATATCCATGTCGTGCTCGATGAAGACCAGGGTCATCTTTTCGGTCTGCCAGAGGCGGTAGACCTTATCGATCATCTGCCAGCGCTCTTCCGGGCCCATGCCGGCAGTCGGCTCGTCCAGCAGCAGCACCTTGGGCTCGAGTGCGAGGGCGAGGGCAATGTCCAGCAGCTTCTGGTCGCCATGGGAGAGATTGCGCGACAAGTGATCGGCCTTGGATCGCAACCCCAGGAGGCCCATGATGTCATCGACCCGCGCTTCCGCGCTGGGCAGGGGAAAGCGGCTGAAAACCTGCGCCGATTGTCGGCGATGGGAGATCACTGCCGCCATGAGGCTTTCACGCAAGGTGAGGCTTGGAAAAATCGAGGCGACCTGGAAGGCGCGGCCGATGCCGCAGCGCACGATCTCGAGGCTCGACAGGCCCACCAGATCCTGATCCTCGAACAAAACCCGACCACGATCAGGCCGGATCTGGCCCGAGATCAGGTTGAAAAAGGTAGTTTTGCCGGCGCCGTTCGGTCCGATCACCGCAGTCAACGAGCCCGTGGGAAAGGTAAGCGAGACGTCGTTGATGGCGACCACGCCACCGAAGGCCTTATACAGGTTCTCGATTTGCAGCATCGCCACTAATCCCGCTTCGGCCTGACACCGCCATAGGTGTTCCAGGGTGTGGCGACCAGCCAGCCGCAGTCCACCGGCAGGGTCACGCCGGTGATGGCGGAGGCCTGGTCCGATGCAAGGAAGGCGCAGGCCTTGGCCACCTCGTCCATTTCCACCATACGGCCGAGTGCGGAATTGGCTTCGAGCAGCGCGGGATTGCGCAGGCCCGCATCGACCATCTTCTGCAGGGCTGGGGTGAGGACATAGCCCGGGGCAATGCCATTCACCCGCACGCCGGAACGCCCCCATTCGCTGGCGAGTGTTGCCGTCATCGAGGCGACGGCCGCCTTGGCCGGGGCGTAGGCATGCAGCGGCACGGAGCGGAAGCTGGTCACGGACGCGATGTTGACGATCGCGCCCGATCCGCGCTTGGCCATTCGCCGCCCGAAGCACAGGCAGCTGACATAGACGCCACGCTGGTCGACCGCCACCACGCGGTCCCAGAGCTCCATGGAAAGCTCCTCAGGCGGTGAGGGCGGCTGGATGATGCCGGCGGAGCAGACGAGAATGTCAACTGGGCCGAACTCACGCTCGATCGTCGCGGCGAGCGCCTCGGTTTCCGCTTCGCTGGTCACATCGAGCTTGGCCGAGATCGCACCCTCGATGCCCTCGGCAACGGTCTTGGCCAGGTCCTCATTGATGTCCGCAATCACGAGGCGCGCGCCATGGGAGGCGAGGGTGCGTGCGCATGCGGCACCAATCCCGCTCGCGCCGCCGGTTACGACGGCCACCTTTCCTTGCAAGGCATAGGTCATGTGTTCGCTCCCTTATCCGCCAGGCGGGTTTCGTCTGTGAAGGTCGCTTGAGCCGGTTCGGCGCGCGGCTTTGGCTCGGCAGCTGCAGCCTTGCGGCTCTGAATGAGCTCGTAGACGTAGTCGGCAAGGCCTCGCCGCAAACCGAGCACGAAGATCAGGATGACGATGCCGAGCACCAGACCGTGATGCTCGGTGTAGATGGTGACGAAGTGATTGAGGGTTTGCAGGAGGATCGCGCCGACAAGCGGCCCCAGGAACAGCTGCGTTCCCCCGAGCATGATCATGAAGATCGCCTCACCCGATGTGGTCCAGAAGGCGAATTCAGGATAGGCGCCGGAAACGAATAGGGCCATGACGATGCCGCCCACGGAGGCGATGGCGCCGGCGATCACGAAGATGGCGAGCTTCATGGCGACGACATTCACGCCAAGGAAATTGGCGCGCCGCGGGTTGTCACGGATCATGCGAAGCGTGTAGCCGAAGGGGGATTGCACGATCTGCCGCATGATGACGAGGCAGATCACGAACAGCACGACGCAGAACATGTAGAGGGTCATGCTGTTGCCGAGATCGATGCCGAGGAATGGCGGCCGCGGAATGCCGCCCATGAGCCCCTGATCGCCACCCGTCAAGGACACCCATGTGAGGATGACACTGTGGATGAACATCTGGAAGGCGAGGGTGAGGAAGGCGAAGTAGATCTCGTGCAGGCGCACGCAGATCGCGCCGATGACAAGGGCCAAGAGGGCTGTTCCACCAACCGTCGCGAGCATGGCGACCGGGATGGACACCTCACCCGATTGCATCAAAAGGCCGAAGATATAGGCACCAGAGGCAAAATAGGCGGCATGGCCGAAAGAGACCAGGCCGGTGAAGCCCACCAGCAGGTTCAATGACATCGCCAGAAGTCCATAGGCGATGACATAGATGATGAAATCACGCATCGCGGGATGCGGGAAGATATAGGGGAGGGCGACCAACGCGATGAGCAGCAGGGCTGCCAATGCGAGATCTCGGCGGGAGGATTGGGCCCACATGGTCAATGCACCGGTCGGCCGAACAGGCCACTGGGTTTGACAATCAGCACGATGGCCATGATGGCGAACATGGTGCCGTCGACGAATAGGGGAAAGGCCATGGACCCGAAGGCGCGTGTCATGCCGATCAGCAATGCGGCAATAAAGGCGCCGACGATCGAGCCCATGCCGCCGATCACGGTCACGATGAAGCTTTCGATGAGGATCGACAGACCCATACCGGGCGTGAGCGTGCGGATAGGGGCGGCCAGGGCGCCGGCAGTGCCCGCAAGGAGACTGCCAAGGCCAAACACCATGGCGTAGAGCATGGTGGTGTTGATGCCCAGTGCGCCAACCATTTGCGGGTTAATGGCGGCGGCGCGCACCACCTTGCCAAAGCGGGTCTGGGCAATGCCGAACCAGAGGAGCACGCCTATGGCGAAGGATATGCCGATCATGAACACGTAATAGGCGGGAATGAAGCCGCCCCCGATCTGGAAGGGAGGCAGGGCAAAGGCCTGTGGCATGCCCATCAGCTTGTATTCACCGCCGAAGAGAATCTTCACCACATCATCAAGGATGAGGATGAAGGCGTAGCACACGAGCAGCTGCATGAGCACGTCGCGGCCATAGACCTTGCTCATGAACAGCCGTTCGAAAACCACACCAAACAGGCCAACCCCTAAGGCGCCGGCGAGAATGGCCAGCGTGAAGCTCTGGGTTGTCTGGTAGGCGATGAAGGCGAAATAGGCGCCGATCATATAGAACGAACCATGGGCGAAATTGATCACGCCCAGAACGCCAAAGATCAGCGACAGGCCGGACGCCACCAGAAACAGCAGCATGCCGATGATAAGACCGGTCGAGATCTGCGTGACGGTACACGACAGAGACGACAGGCAGCCCGTGAGTGCTTCAAGCTCCAAGGCCATCCCTCCTCAGTTCGGGTCAACGTGAGGGGCGCCGGGCCACCCCGGCGCCACGGACTTGATCAGGCGTAGCCTTTCGACTTCTTCCACTCGGCCTCGAGTTCGAGGATCTCGGACCACGGCACCGATTGGAAATTCTCGACATAGGGGAATTTCGGCACGGTGACGCCCCAGGCCGCGGGATAGCCGATGATGGTATGGTCGCTGTCGCGCATGGTGATCTTGCCTTCGACTGCGAAGGGGGAAGCGATCTCCATGCCCTTCACCTCGGCCGCCAGTGCTGCACCCTCAGTGTTGCCATTGGTGCGCTTAAGGGCCTCGAAGATGAAGCTCGTCGCCAGATAGTTCTGCCAGGACCAGTTCGTCGGCTCCTGGTTGGCGAGCTTCTTATAGCCGGCGGCGAAGGCGGCATTCTCGGGATTGTTGGGGTAGAGCTCGTTATAGCGATAGACAGTGTGCAGCCCGACCGGGAGCTGCTTGATGGCGGTCAAGACCGGCGGATCACCGAGGCCGCCAGAGAAATAAGTGATGTTGTTGAACAGGCCATAGAGGTTACCCTGCTCGATAAAGGCAACGAGATCGCCACCCCAGAGCGCCGAATACATGGCCTGCGGTTGAACCTGCAGGATTTTGGTGATGTTCTCGGTATAGTCCGGCTGGAACAGCTTTGGCCAGACCTGGTCGAGAACCTCGATGCTCGGGTCGAATTTCTTGGCATATTCGAGAAATTCCGCGGTGTTGTCGCGCCCATAGGCATAGTCGGGCGAGCAGGTCATCCAGCGCTTCAAGCCCTTCTGCTTCGAAAGCTCAGAGGCATAGCGGCCGCCGGCCACCGCGTCGTGCACGCCCTGGCGCGCGCTGCGGAAGGCCGTCTTCACATGCAGCTTCGGATCGGCCGTCAGGGTCGAGGATTCCGAGCAGGTGTGCAGGCACAATACCGGCAGCTCCCGAATCACCTCCTGCACGGCAAATGAGCCGGAAGACGCCTCGCCGTCGATGATGATCTCGCAGCCGTCATTATTGATGAGGTCGCGGGTGACCTTGGCGGCTTCGTCCGGGCGTCCCTTGGAATCGCGATAGATCACCTCGATCGTGCGGCCATTGAGGCCGCCTGCCTCATTGAACTGCTGAACAGCGAGTTGAACGGCCGAACGGCTGGACGTGCCGAGAATAGCCACACGTCCGGACAGGATCGTCGGCATCCCGATGCGGATGGTCTTTGCCTGAGCACCGGCGATGTGTGGAAAGCCGGTGATGGTGGTGCCGACAGCACCCGCAGCGGCGGCTCCGGCAGCGCCTTTCAAGAAATTTCGGCGCGAAACGCCGCGCTTCGTCTTGATCATGCTTTTTCCTCCCTAGGAATATCCGTTCGACGGCTATGCCGTTCTCAGTGATTGTTGTTGTTGGCCCGACACTAAGCTTGCGTAGGCCCCATTATCGAAGTCAATCCTCGGCGCCTCCTTCGGAATTCAAATGAAAGCGATTGAGATCTCAAGGTCGAGTGTAGCGAAATTCGTGGGGATCGCGACCCCCTAAAATCCGTAGAACGCGGCAAAGTTTTCCACGGGTTCGCGCTGGGTGCGCAATGCATTGGCGGTCGCCGATTTATCTTCGTAACCGATGGCCATGCCGCAAATAATGATTTCGTCCTCCGGGATCAGAAGGTGTCGCCGGATGATCTCGGGATAATTGGCCAGCGCCGCCTGTGGACATGTGTGCAGGCCGTGGCCGCGGGCCGCGATCATGATGTTCTCGACGAACATGCCGTAGTCGAACCAGCTGCCTTTCTCAAGCTGCCGATCGATACTGAAAAAGAGGCCGACGGGTGCGCCGAACAGAGTGTAGTTCAGACCATGCTGCCTATGCATGGCCGGTTTGTCTCCCTTGGCAATATTGAGCAGGCCGTAGAGATCCCAGCCGACCTTACGGCGGCGGCCGAGATAGGGCTCCTCCCATTTCGTGGGATAGTATTCGTATTCCCGGCGTGACGGCGAGTTTGGGTCATCATGGGCGGCCAGCAGATCGCGCGAGATGGCTTTGAGCACTTCGCCGGCGGCCACTTTCACGCGCCAAGGCTGGGTATTGGTGCCGCTGGGCGCCCGCGCCGCGACCGTCAGGAGATGTTCGATCAGGGGGCGCGGCACCGGTGTGGGCAGAAAGCCGCGCACGGAGCGGCGGCTCGCGATCGCCTCGTCCACAGTGGCGGGCAAGTCGGCTTCCGGCGGATAGTTGAAGGCAGATTGCGTCACCGCGTGTTCCTCTGCATCTTGGGAAGGACGATGGGCGCTGCAAGATCGAGCTGGAGCTGATCGAAGCCCCGCTTAAAATCGCGAATATGTCGCTCCATCCATAAGCGCGCATTTGCGGCATCGCGCGCTGCAATATGTTCGTAGACCTGCTCGTGAGCCGCCAATAACCGATCCCAGGCCCTGGGGCTTGCGCCGAAGAGGGTTTCGAAGGCGGGATAGAACAACTGCCCAAGGGACTCGCGTGCCAAAATGAGAGCACGGTTACCGGCCGCCTCTGCGACGAGCGCATGAAAGGCAATATCGAGCCGGGCATTTTCGGTACTGTCAGGTTCGGTATCGCGGGTCTGGCGCAGATTTTCCGCCAGGGCCTCGAGGTGTTCGGGCTTGGCATTCTCAGCAGCCAGAGCCGCCGCCATGGGCTCGAGCGCCATCATGATTTCCCATAATTCGCGGAAGCTCACCTCATGCATGACCATGGCGCGCGCCATACGGTCGGCGATACCGGCCGTCTCGGGCTTGGCGACGAATAGCCGGCGACCGCCCTGGCGGCGCACCAGCCCGCTCTCCTCCAGCAGGCGAATGCCTTCGCGGATCGTTGACCGGTTGACGGAGAACTGTTCGGCAAAACTGGTCTCGGTCGGCAATTGATCGCCGGGCTTCAGCCGTCCTTCCAAGATCTCGCGCTCGATCGTGGCCGCAACCACACGGTAACCGGGGGCATGATCGAGCTTGCCGAACTTCACCGACATGGGTTCCGCCTCACGCGACCTGACCGAACTCCCGATCGCGCAATACGCGGCGACGGATCTTGCCGGAAACCGTCTTCGGCAGATCCTCGGCGAATTCGATGCGCCGCGGGTATTTATAGGGGCCCGTCAGACGCTTCACGTGATCCTGCAGCTCCTTCACGAGGGCATCGGACCCGGCATAGTTGCGTTTCAGCACGATGAAGGCCTTCACCACCTCACCGCGCTCCTCGTCAGGGCTGGCGACCACCGCGCATTCGGCCACCGCTTCGTGCTCCATCAGCACGTTCTCGACCTCCATCGGGCCAATGCGGTAGCCAGCGGAGTTGATCACATCGTCGGCGCGGCCTTCGTAAAAGAAGTAGCCATCCTCGTCGATACGCGCGAGGTCGCCCGTCAGGAACCATTCGCGGCCGTCAACAACGACGCGGCTTTCCTTGGTGCGCTCGGGCTCTTGCCAATAGCCGACCATCACTTGCGGATTGGGCAAGCCGATCACCAGGCGGCCCGGTTTGCCGGCCGGCGCCATCCGGTCTTCCGCATCAATGACGGCCGCATCGGTTCCCGGCAACGGTTTGCCCATGGATCCCGGCTTCACCGGCAGTGGCGGATAGTTGAGGATGGTCATGAGCGTTTCGGTCTGGCCGTAACCATCAAGCAGGTCGACCCCGGTGAGCCGCCTCCAAGCGCGCACAATTTCCGGATTGACGCTTTCACCGGCAGAGACGGCCATGCGCAGGTGCGAAAGGTCGTATTCCGAGACGTTCTCCTGCACCAAGCGGCGGAACTCGGTGGCGGCCGCGCAGAACACGGTCACCTTGTGGCGCGCCAAGGTTTCCAGTCTCAGCTTCGGATCATAGCGACCGTTGTAGAACACAACCGTCGATCCACAGCTCCACGGGCCGAACAGGATCGAGGTGCCGGCCTTGCTCCAGCCGGTGTCCGCCGTACACCACATGGTGTCGGCTTCGGTGAGGGTCAGCCAGTACCAGGCGGAAACGCGCCAGGCGAACAGGGCGCGGCTTGCGTGGAGGACCCCCTTGGGATGGCCGGTGGAGCCGGAAGTGTAATACATGAGCGCGGGTTCATCCGCCGCGAGGCGCACCGGCTCGAAGGCGTCGGATGCTGCAGCAAGGCTCGCATCGAAATCATCCCAGCCATCCGAGCTGCCCCCGACCGCAAGGCGTGCAACAAGATCCTTGCCGGCGACAAACTTGTCGGTATTGGCCATGGTGGTGATCGCGGCCCTGGCTTGGGAGTTTTCGAGCCGGTAACTGATGTCACGCTCGGTCAGCATCTCGACACAGGGGATCGGGATGGCGCCGATCTTGAGGCAGCCCACTGTCGCGATCTGCCATTCCGGGATGCGTGGGAGCATGACGATGACGCGATCACCGCGCCTTATGCCTCGCGCGCTCAGGGCATTGGCGACCCGGTTGGAGAGGCGGCTAATTTCGGCATAGGTGAGGCGTCTCTCGTTGCCCTGGTCATCGCACCAGATCAGCGCAAGCTGTTCAGGCAGGCGCCGGGCCCAGTCATCGACAACATCGGCGCCGAAATTGAAAGTCTCAGGCACGTGCCAGCGAAACGCCGAATGCGCCGCTGGATAGCTGGTCATTGGAATGCGTTCCATGACACCGGTCCCTCCTGGTGCGGCACGCCTAGGGAATGACGTGCGCGCTGCCGCTCCCGTTGCATGATCTGGCAGATGCCTTGGCTGAAAACGGGCCAGCATCCAGCGATCCGTCATGCTTTATGCAAGTTTGTCTGATTGTCGGACTTTTGCCAAGACAAAGTTTTTGGACTCGTGCTCCGAGATGCTTTCGGTGGAATGGGCTTTAGACAGCGCCTTCCGTATGGATGTGGAGAACCCGGCCGCAATGTTTGCAGTGAACGGCGTCGGCATCATGTATCAGGAGACCGCAGTCGGAGCATTCAAAGCGCACCTTGTTCGGACGGAACAGTGCCTTCAACAGCCTCAAGAACAGCGTCACCCCGACGACCATGATAATGACGGCCAGGAGCCGACCTCCTGTTCCGACAAGCGTGATGTCGCCGAAGCCCGTCGTGGTCAGCGTGGTAATCGTAAAATAAAGGGCATCAATATAGGTCGGAAGCTCGGGGTTTATGCGGTACTGGGTGACGTGAACGATTGACGTAATGATGAATATGAAAACGACGAGATTGAGCGAGTGCTTTATGACATCCTCGTGCAGTCGAAACCACTGTGAGGACTGCCTGAGGTCGCTCAACATCCGGTAGGACCGGATGAGCCGGACGGCGCGTAAGATGCGCAGAAAGCCGAGATTGGGCACGAAGGCCGGCAGCAGCATCGATATGATCACCGCGACGTCGGCCAGGGTCGCGAGGCTGAAGATCTGCGCGCGACGATTCGCTGTCGCGTAAACATGCGCCACAAGTTCGATGGTCAGGAGTACCCCAAGGGTGACATCCACGGGACCGATCCAGGCGGGATGTGACAGGCTCGCCGAAATCACGAAAAACAGCACGACCAGCAGGTCGAAGGCAATGAGGCCATAGCGGAAGCGCCGGGACGCGCAGCTGTCGCCGAAATAAAGTTCCCTCAGGCGAGAGCGGAGCGTAGGGGGTGGTTCAGTTTCCACAACGGTCGTGCGTCTCATGCGAGAGAACAGTACCGCAAAGGGTTTAGCGCATCGTTCACGGCAGGAGACGACCGCAGGAGGGGGCTGGCGCTATCGGGTCACCAAGAGGAAGGTTGAGGCCTCCCCGCGTCCCTTCAATGTCAATGTGCCGCGTGGCTCGAAGTCGTAGCGATGGGCGAGCGCCTGGCGCACCACGTCGGACACTTGGATACGGTCGGGCGCACCTTGCGATTCGAGACGGCTGGCGATGTTCACCGTGTCCCCCCAGACATCATAAATGAACTTGTGGCGACCGATGATGCCCGCAACCACTGGCCCCGCATGCAGGCCGATGCGGACGCGAAAATCGGTGCCGCCGGTTGCATTGACCCTCCGCAGCAGGTCCAAAGCGCCCAGAGCGAATTCAGCAAGCACCTCAACATGGTCGGCACGTGGGGACGGCAAGCCGGCAGCGGCCATATAGGCGTCTCCGATCGTCTTGATCTTCTCCACCCCAAGCCGCAGGGCGAGATCATCAAACGCGGAGAACACCTCGGCGAGCCGGCCCACAAGATGCGCAGGCGACATAGTGGCAGCGGTCGGCGTGAAGCCGACGATGTCGGCAAACAGAATGGATGCATTCTCAAAGCGGTCGGCGATGATCGTTTCGCCTTGGTTGAGGCGTAGAACGATGGGATCGGGAAGAATATTGCGCAGGAGAGCTTCCGAGCGGTCTTTCTCGATCTTGAGCTGGGAGAGATATTCCTGCTCGCGGCTGCGCCAGCGCTTGCGCTCCAGGCAAGCATTGATCCTGGCGCGCAGGAGGACCAGGTTGAACGGCTTGGGGAGATAGTCTTCCGCACCCGCTTCGATGCAGCGAATGACGGCATCGGTCTCGCTCAGACCAGAGATCATGATCACCGGGATCTGGTAGAGCCGCGGGTCGGATTTCAGCCGCCTCAAGACCTCGATGCCGTTCATGCCAGGCATGATGAGATCGAGGAGGATCAGGTCGAAGTCCTCCCGCTCAAGAAGGACAAGCGCCTCCGCGCCCGATGCCACCAACTCGACCCGATGCCCCTCCTGCAAAAGGCGGCGGCAGAGAAGATCACGGTTGGCTTCGTTATCGTCCACGACGAGGATGCGGCCGACCTCGGCATCGTGCAGCTCGTCCTTGCCGGGATGCAAGGTGCGCAAGAGCTCGGTGATCACGGATCGACCGGGATCACCGGGCGCGGCATCGGGCGCGCCGCTGTCGCCAATGGCATTGATACGCGAGACCATCCGGCGCGCCTCGGCAAGGAGCCGCTCTATGTCGGGCCGAAGGCAATCGGCGGTCTCGGATGCCGGCAGATCCTCGAGTGCCAATTCACTATAGCCGATGATGGCATTGAGCGGGGTGCGCAGTTCATGGCGGAGCTTGGCCTGCGAGCCGCCAAGCTCCCGCCGGCTGTCGAGGTCAAGGCTAGCGCCGGGCTCCAGGAGCTGGGTGACCGTCTCGTTCAGGGATTGCGCAGCGATGCCCGCTTTCTCAAGATGCTCGCGCACATCATCCAGTCCGAGCCGGCGGGCCTCTCCGGTGAGGATTTCCTGGTAATCGATAATCGCGCGGATGGGCGTGACCAGATCCTGCTGGACGGTGACCAGCCTTGTCCATTTCTGGAATTCAGTATTGGACATGGGCGGTTCCTAGACCTACGCCAGCCGGCCGATATGGCCTTGTGCGTCCTATCCCAGTGGCTGATTTGGGCCAGAGCTCAAAAGACGCCGAATTTTTTCCAAGAGCCGGGGCATCTCCACCGGCTTCGTATCATAGTCATCGCAGCCCACCTCGCGGCACCGCTGCTCATCGGATGGCATGGCATGCGCCGTGAGCGCGATAACAGGGATCGCAGATGTGCGCGGGTCGGCTTTGATACGGCGGGTCGCTTCCCAGCCATCAATGACCGGCAAGCTCATATCCATGAGGACGAGATCGGGTGTTTCGGCGGTGGCCATAGCGACGCCATGTTCCCCATCGACGGCGAAGATCACGGTGTAACCCTGCCGAGCGAGTCGCCGCGAAAGCATGTCGCGATTCATTTCGTTGTCTTCGACGAGCAGGATTTTCGCCATCACACTATGCCTCTCGGGCGGCGGGACGACCCGCGGCTGGCACGTTCGGAGATAAGACGGCGCCTTTTCGCGCCGCTTCGATCATCGCCCGCAGGGAGGTGATCAACTCGGAACGTCCATAGGCGCCCTTCTGGAAGACCTCCATCGCATTGCTGTGCAGCCATTCCCGTTCCTGAATGGTCAGCTCCTTGGCCGTCACCACAATGACGGGAATATCGCGCAAGTCCGGGTCCTGACGCAGCTTGGACAGGACTTCAAAACCGTCGATCTCCGGCATCATCAGGTCAAGCAAAATTACGCTTGGCCGCTTGCCTGCTGCTTCAGCAAGTCCTTGCGCGCCGTTGACGGCCTCGCGCACGCTCCAACCTTCGCGCGTCAGGGTGCGCCTGAGCATATCGCGCGTCGTCTCATCGTCATCCACAACGAGAACGTCAGTGCGGTCGTCCGCATGGCGAACCCGCTCGAGCACCTCCAGTAGCTCCTGTGGATCGATCGGCTTGGTGAGATGCTCCGCAGCGCCGAGCGCAAGCCCCATGTCCTGATCCCCGAGCACCGTCACCAGGATGACCGGGATCGTGCTGAGCTCCGGATCGCTCTTCAGCCAGCGCAGCACGGTCCAGCCGTCGATTTCCGGCATGATCACATCGAGAATGATGGCATCCGGCTTTTCCTGCCGGGCAAGCCGCAGGCCCTCTCGTCCGCCTGGCGCCGAGAGAACGCGGTAGCCCTCTCTGATCAGAGCCGCGCTCAGCGATTCACGACTGGCGCGCTCGTCATCGATGATCAGAACCGTCGCCTCAGCCGGTGAGGCCGTCTCCTGAATGGCAGGGCGCTCCACCTGGGGGTGATTGCAAGGCACGCGCATGATGAAGGACGAGCCCTTGCCGTGTTCTGTGTCAACGCGAATGTCACCGCCCAGCATCAGGCAGAAATGCTTCGTGATCGCAAGTCCAAGGCCGGTACCGCCATAGTTGCGCGATGTGGATGAATCCGCCTGTGTGAAAGCCTGGAACAGTTTTGCCTTCTGCTCCGGCGTCATGCCGATTCCGGTATCGGTGACGGCGAACTCGATCCAGTCGGCGCCCTCACCGCCCGGATATCTTCGCACGGAGAGACTGATCGAGCCGTCATGGGTGAATTTCGAGGCGTTGCTGAGGAGGTTCAGGAGGTTCTGGCGCAGCTTTGTCTGATCGGTCTGCAGGACACCCGCATCTGGATCAACATGGACCGTGAACCTGTTGTTGTTCTTCATAATCAGCGGCGTGATTGTCGCCTGGACCTGAGACACCAGGCTCTCCACCTCGAATGTCTCGATATAGATCTCGGTCTTGCCCGCTTCGATCTTGGAGAGGTCGAGGATATCATTGATCAGGCTCAGCAGGTGCTTTCCGGATTTCCGGATCTTGCGCAGATCAGGAACGAAGTCGTCCTGGCCGATCTCCTCGGCCTCTTCGATCAGCATCTCGCTATAGCCTATGATGGCGTTCAGAGGTGTGCGCAGCTCGTGGCTCATGCTCGCGAGGAACTGGCTCTTGGCCTGGTTGGCCGCGTCCGCCTGCTCCTTCGCCTGCTGCAGCTCAACCTGGCGCTGCTTGAGCTCGGTGATGTCGGTATAGACGATCACTGTGCCGTGGTCGCAGGTCTTTCGCTCGCTGATGCGAACCCAACGGCCATCGGCATAACGTTGCTCCAGCACGTTCTCGCCGTCCCGATGTTGAGCGAGACGATCGGCGACCCATTCCTCGCGCGACCGGCTGCCAAAATCGACGAGGTTGCGATCAGCGCCACCCTGGATGATGGTGGCAAAAGAGGTGCCGGGCACAATCAGGTCGCTGATGCCGGGATAGATCGCCCGATAACGGGAATTCGCCAGCACCAGCCGATCACTGGCGTCATAGAGGGCAAATCCCTCCGAGATGGTCTCGATGGCGGTCTCGAGGGTGCGCCGCTGCTCCTGTGCCATCGCCTCCAGGCGTGCTCGCTCGGCTATGCTTTCGCGGAACAGTCGCAGCGTGCGGGCCATGACGCCGATTTCGTCGGATCCCACCGGAGGCAGCTCGATTTCGTGCTGCCCCTCGATCATTGCGCCCATGGCCTTGTTAAGACGGCGCAGCGGGATCAAGATCGAGTGCAGCACAAGCAAGGTGAGAACGGCGCCCAGCAGAACCACGGATGCGAGCACGACCATGGCGATGCGGATTGCCCGCGCAGCGCTGCTGGTGGCGAGATCCCGCGCCGACCACGCATCCCTGTGAAGCACCTGGGTCAGCTCGGCCAGCCGCTGCTCTACGCTGTGGCTGTGGTTGCGGGCCTGCGCGAGGAGCGTATTGCCAATCACGCGGCTGTCATTGGTATAGGCCTCCACGGCCTCTCGGGCGCTGGCGATATAGGCATCGGTCTCCTGGGCGATCGCGGCGGCCAGATCAGGGTGCGACGGTGCCAAGCGGTCGAGATAGACCTGCAGCTCGGCGCGCGCCTTATCGGCGTTACGTTCTGAGATGGTGAGGAGGCTCACCGCGAGGTCGGTGAGCCAGTATCGCACATTGCCAAAGGCCGTGGTGGCACCGTTCGCTGCCTCCAATTGATCGAAGAGCTCGGTTGCGCGCGTAATCTGCCGGGAATTGTTGTCGAGCTCACGGATGACGATCAGGTTGGTGGCGACCATTCCGGCCAACAAAAGCAGCGAGATCGCGGCAACACGCAGCGGAATCGAGGTCCGGCGAAGGAGAGCCGACAGGCTATCCAACCAGGACCGACCCTCGGGACGGTCGTCTTCCGGCGCGAGATGACGCTGCACAGCGCCGGCTCCGGGAACTCCGGCCGGCGCGAGTGCATCGCCTTGTGGTGTGCTTGCGATGGTCATTCGAATAACGTGACGCTGACTGCCGCCCCGAGATCACCTTCCTTGCCACCCTCCATGGGATAGCCGGTAATGTCCATCTTGCCTGCCGGCTCGCCGTGACACATGAGGCAGGAGCGGACGTAGTATTCGGGAACGATCAGTCGGAAGGCCGGCCGGCCCTCGGCCGTGGTCCTTTCTTCGAAGGAGCCGCCCTTGGGCCAGTCGCTGCGGCTGAACTTGCTTTCGATGATCGAGACTTCCCAATCGTCCGGACGTGCCTTGCGGTTGCGGATCAGCTTCTCAGGCGCGGTGACCTTCACACGGGCTTCAGTGCCCACACGCTCGGCAAATTTCTCGTTCACGAGCCTTGCGAATACCGCGGGGATGAAGCCCTTGAAGCCAAGCCCCGGCTTGTTGATCGTGCTCTGGTTCTCGACCACGATCTCCTTGATCGCTTCCATTTGTGCGCGGAGCAGCCGGCCCTCTTTGCTGTTGGGATCGGTGGCATAGGGATCATGGCCGGTCTGCTTCTGGTAGACGGCGACGGTTTCGGCGAGAAGGCGATCGGCGGTCAGCCCCTTTTCGCCGAGGTTCGGATTGTTGATCAGATCCTGGTGTTGCGAGACCACCGTGCGCGCCGCCTGCAGAAGCTGGGCAAGCCGTACCGCGATCACGCTATCGTCCGTTTCCGCGGCAATGGCGGATTGGGCCGGCAAAAGCAGAAGAGCGGCCAAAACGAGCGCCGGGAGAAGCGCGCCAAGGCGGCCGCCCAACATCCGGCAACGGAACGATCGATCTAACCCGAGCTTGTTCGCGGCGCTCGCATCCGATTTGAAACGGTACATAGCGCTCGACCCTCCCTAAGTATCGGGGGCGCTATTCTACGCCTGTGTTATGCGCAATGGCTATTTTCTTCGCTAGCGCCCCGGTAACGCGCAAGAGCACCTTTAATCCAAGATGATCCAAAAGGGAAATGAGAAGCTGCGGGGATCGGACGAATTGCTTATGCCAGCTCGGTCCAGTTCTTCCGCATCATTTCGCCATTCGTGAAAAGTGGTGGTGGTGATAAGAGCGGCTTCGGGTTTCTGCTGGAGGGCCTTTGTGGAAGACAGGGTGCCGATCGCACGCGAAGCCCGTGTCATTGTGCCTTTCCGTTTTTTGTAATTTGTTATAACAGATTGAAGGAACTGTTGGGCGGACGGTAGTCCAAGTGAGAATGTGGTGATGGAGACTAAAGTGCTTTCGGCGGCCGATCTGACGATTGGCTTGGGGTTCATTGGCGGGGAATGGGTGCCGGCGGACAGCCGCGCAACCATCCCGGTCCACAATCCGGCTGACGGAAGTGTATTCGGCGAAGTGCCCGACATGGGGGCGGCCGAGACAGCTCGCGCGATTGATGCAGCTGCCGCAGCGCTGCCCGCCTGGCGTTCGCTTGCCGCCGGTGCGCGTAGTGCGATTCTCAAGCGTTGGCACGCGCTCATCATGCAGCATCAGGAGCCGCTGGCCGAGATCCTGACGGCCGAGCAGGGCAAGCCGCTTGCCGAATCGCGCGGGGAGATCGCCTATGGCGCGAGCTTCGTCGAATGGTTCGCCGAGGAGGCCAAGAGAGTTTATGGCGATGTTATCCCCGCCCCGCAGGCCGGCAGCCGGATCATCGTGCAGAAACAGCCGGTCGGCGTGGCCGGGCTGATCATTCCGTGGAATTTTCCCTCCGCTCTGTTTCATCGCAAATGTGCGGCCGCCTTGGCAGCAGGGTGCACGGTCGTGCTCAAGCCCTCGGAATTCACGCCGTTCTCAGCCCTGGCTCTCGCCGAGCTCGGCCGCCGGGCGGGCCTGCCGGCGGGCGTGCTGAACGTCGTGACCGGGCAGCCCGCCGAAATCGGCCGCGTGCTCATGGACAGTCCGGTCGTGCGCAAAATCAGCTTCACCGGCTCGACGCGCGTGGGCAAGCTGCTGATCGAGCAGTCGGCAAAGACAGTGAAGAAGATTTCGCTGGAACTTGGTGGCAATGCGCCTCTGATCGTCTTCGACGATGCGGATATCGCAACGGCCGTTCAGGCTTGCATGAAGTCGAAATTCCGGAATGCGGGGCAGACATGCGTCTGCGCCAACCGCATCTATGTCCAGGATGGGATCTATGAGAGATTTGCCGCAGCCCTGACCGAAGAGGTGAGCCGGCTCAGGGTTGGCGCGGGCACGGAAGAGGGCGTGACAATCGGGCCGCTGATCAACATGGCGGCGGTCGAGAAGGTCGAGCGCCATATTGCCGATGCCAAGGCCAAAGGCGGCGAGGTGAGCCTCGGTGGCAAGCGCCATGCCCGCGGTGGTTCATTTTTCGAGCCGACGATCATCCTGAATGCGAGCGAGACGATGGAGCTGGCGAAGGATGAAACCTTCGGGCCCGTGGCTCCGCTGTTTCGCTTCAAGACGGAGGAGGAGGCGATCAGGCTTGCCAATTCCACCGAATATGGCTTGGCTGCCTATATCTTCACCCGCGATATCGACCGGATGTGGCGCGTGACCGATGCCATCGAAACGGGCATGGTGGGCGTCAATGAAGGACTGATCTCGAACGAGGTTGCCCCGTTCGGGGGAATCAAGGAAAGCGGTCTTGGTCGAGAAGGATCCTATCATGGGATCGAGGAATACCTCGAAATGAAGTATGTCCTGATCTCACCCTGTGTTGCAGCATGAGGATTAGAGCATGAACGTCCTGTCAAACTCGCTGGTGGCGGCCGATATCGCCACGACCCTTCACCCCTATACGGATGCTCGTGCTCATGAGCAGAAAGGCCCGGTCGTCATCGATCGCGGCGAGGGGATCTATGTCTATGACCAAGCGGGCAAGAAATATATCGAGGGGCTTGCCGGCCTGTGGTCGGTGGCGGTCGGCTTCAATGAGAAACGCCTGATCGATGCCGCCTATCGCCAGCTGCAGAAGCTGCCCTATTACCACACCTTCGCGCATAAGGCCCATGAGCCTTCCATCCGGCTCTCGGAAAAGCTGGTGGAGATGACGCCGGCGCCGCTGACCCGCACCTTCTTCACCTCCTCGGGTTCCGAGGCCAATGACACGGTCGTCAAGCTCGTCTGGTTCATGAACAATGCGCTGGGCAGGCCTGCCAAGAAGAAGTTTCTTGCGCGCAACAAGGGCTATCACGGCATCACCATTGCTTCGGGAAGCTTGACCGGGCTGCCGAACAATCACCGCGATTTCGATCTACCGGCGATCCCCGTGGTGCATCTGACCTGCCCGCATTTCTACCGGTTCGCTGAGCCGGGCGAAGACGAGGCCGCGTTCACCGCCCGCCTGCTGAAGGAAGCCGAGGAGGTCATTCTCCGGGAAGGGCCGGAGACGATCGCCGCATTCATCGGCGAGCCGCTGATGGCTGCCGGTGGCGTGATGCCGCCCCCGGAGGGCTATTGGAAGGGCATCGAAGCGCTCTGCCGGAAATACGATATCCTGCTGGTGTCGGATGAGGTGATCAACGGTTTCGGCCGGCTGGGTTCCTCGTTCGGCTGTGTCCACTATGGCTTCACGCCGGACATCATGGTCACCTCCAAGCAGATCACTTCGTCCTATATGCCCCTGGCCGCGGTGATGTTCACGGATGAGATCTATAATGCCGTTGCCGACAACAGCTCCAAGATCGGCACGTTCGGCCATGGCTTCACCGCATCGGGCCATCCGGTTGCAACGGCCGTGGGGCTTGAGAATCTGAACATCATCGAGGAGCGTGACCTCATGGGCAATGCGGCCCGGCTTGGGCCGCGCCTCCAGGAGGGTCTCAGGCAATTCGCCGATCATCCGCTGGTGGGCGAAGTCCGTGGCACCGGTCTCATCGCAGGCATCGAGCTCGTGGCCGATAAGGCGACGAAGCAGCCCTTCTCGCCAGCGGGCAAGGTCGGCGCAAAGGCTGCCGAGATCGGCCATGATGAGGGGCTGATCTTCCGGGCGATCGGCGACACGCTGGCGCTCTGCCCGCCGCTGATCGTGACCGAGTCCGAGATCGACGATATCGTCGCGCGGATGGGCCGGACGATCGACCGCACCGCCGATTTCGTGAAGACGATGGGCTGAGCAGGCATACGCCTCCTCATCCGCGACACAGATGCGCCGGCATTTGCCGGCGCATTTCTTTTGCGTGAACACTAAAGTGATTGCTTAGCTATCAGGGGCGTGATACTAAAGCGAATGCTTAACCAATCGGCAGATCTCGATCTGACGTTCCAGGCTCTCGCTGACCCGACGCGGCGGGCTA